>NZ_JARJDD010000007.1:0-300740 GCF_029269935.1 Gordonia sp. N1V | reverse complement strand
AAGGGGTCTCGAGGCTCGTCGCTGGCGCTCCTCGGCACCTCGACCATCGGATGGGGACCGCCGAACCTCATATATCGCTGGTCGAGGTGCGAGCCGCGTGCGGCGAGCCTCGAGACCACCTGAGCCGACGCTGGATTCGAACCACCGTGCACCAGATACCCATCGGCACAACAGGTCTCGAGGCGGGAAGCTGCAAGGATGTCATTGTGGCCCGGAAGCCCGTCGGCACCAGGGGTCTGGAGTCCTCGACCATCGGGTGGGAAAGGTGACGGCGCCCGCACCCACAGGTGAACGCGCTACACCATGAGCCGCACGATATCGACGACGCGCTTGAGTCCCGGTAACGCGCCGGCGGTCGACCGCGGGTGCAGAGCGTGGACCGCCAGGCGGAACATGGTGGCGCGCAACATCATCTGCGGCCACTCCGGCTCGTCGGACCAGCGCTGCACGAGGTCGTCGTCGGCGCCACCCCAGGCCAGCGAGTCCACGACCACCACCGCCGCCGCCCACGACGCCGGCCGCCAGTAGGGCACGATGTCGGTGATCCCAGGTGCGGCCGCACCGGCGAAGAGCACTGTGCCGAACAGGTCACCATGCACCACCTGGCTCGGCAGGTCGACATTCTTGCGCAGAGTCGCAAGGGTTTTGAGGATCTCGATACTCTCCTGGCCGTCCGGTGAGGTCGGCTCGGACATCCCTGCGGCACGTGCCGAGCGCATCGGGGTGTCCTCCCATGCGGCGCGATCGGCTGCGGCGAAGACGTCGACGTCGGTGTGCGGCGGCGCGGGCTGCTGGAGCAGGAATCGTGGTCGCTCGAGTCCGGCGATGGCTTCGTGCAGTCGTTCGGCCACCGACACAACCTCGTCGTGGCGGGGTTCGGGGACGCCGGCGATATAGGTGTCCGCGCGCCATCCGGAGACGACATATCGACCGTCGGTGGCCCGGAACGGTCGCGCGATCCGCAAGCCCTCGACGTAGAGATTCTCGCGGACCGAGGCCGACCACGCCGCGCGCGCGTGGTCGGGTACCAGCGACAGCACGACCTCCCCGACGCGCCACCCCCCGACCCAGCGCTCGCCCATGGCGATGGGCGGGTGGGCGGTCAGCCCGAACGTGTTGAGCACGTGCTCGGGTGGCTCGACGGTGTTCACGTCTGCAGAGATTACCGAGGTGGTGGCCTGAAGCCGCGCAGCGACGCGGCTGCGAGGTGCCGCGTCAGTAGACCGGCAGTTCCTTGTCGACCTGATTGGCCCATGCGGTGATGCCACCCTGCAGGTGCGTGGCATCGGCGAATCCGGCCCGCTTGAGCGCGGCAAGCGCCTCCGCCGACCGGATTCCGGTCTTGCAGTACAGCACCGTCGGCCGGTCCTGCGGGATCTGGGCCAGTGCGGCACCGGACAGGATCTGATCCTTGGGCACCAGGGTCGCGCCGTCGATGTGCACGATGTCCCACTCGACCGGCTCGCGCACATCGACCAGTGCCAGCTTCTCGCCCGCGTCGATTTTCTCCTTGAGTTCGACGGCGGTCAGTGTCGAGCCGGCCGCCGCCTGGGCGGCCTCGTCGGAGACGACACCGCAGAACGCCTCGTAGTCGATCAGACCGGTGATCTTCTCCCCCTCGGGATCCTTGCGAATCCGGATGGTGCGGTAGGTCATGTCGAGGGCGTCGTACACCATCAGCCTGCCGAGCAGTGGCTCACCGATGCCGCAGATCAGCTTGATCGCCTCGGTGCCCATGATGGAACCGATCGAGGCGCACAGGATGCCGAGCACCCCGCCCTCAGCGCACGAGGGCACCATGCCCGGTGGCGGC
The DNA here is from genome assembly GCF_029269935.1 of Gordonia sp. N1V. Lineage (NCBI taxonomy): Bacteria > Bacillati > Actinomycetota > Actinomycetes > Mycobacteriales > Gordoniaceae > Gordonia > Gordonia sp. N1V. The sequence goes on along the minus strand of NZ_JARJDD010000007.1, from coordinate 298,927 downwards.
GCCTGCGGGTAGAGATCGCGGTAGTTGATGCCGCGGCCGTCGGGGGCGTCCTCCCAGAACACCGAGGCCTGCCCCTCGAAGCGATAGATCGATCCCCACACGTACGGCTTGTGCGCGAGTACCGCGGCGTCGTTGACCAGATATCGGGTGGCGAAGTTATCGGTGCCGTCGAGGATCAGGTCGTACCCGGAGAACAGCTCGATCGCCCCCTCGGGTTCGAGGCGCTGATCGTGGATGTTCACGGTGATGAACGGATTGATCTCGAGGATCGAATCGCGGGCACTCTCGGCCTTGGGCCGACCGACGTCGGACTGGCCGTGGATGACCTGACGCTGCAGGTTGGACTCGTCGACGACGTCGAACTCGACGATGCCGATCGTGCCGACACCGGCGGCGGCGAGATAGAGCAGCGTCGGCGAGCCGAGTCCACCGGCACCGATGACGAGCACCTTGGCGTTCTTGAGGCGTTTCTGCCCGTCCATCCCGACGTCGGGGATGATCAGGTGCCTGCTATAGCGCGCGACCTCGTCGTTGGAGAGTTCGGCCGCTGGTTCCACCAGCGGGGGCAAGGATGACACGGCAGGCCTCCCGGGTATGCGAGTCGGACGGGTGAACTGAGTCGAACAACGACCCGGCGCACCTCGTCATTCCCGCGAGCGCAACGGCTCAGCCGGCGCTCGTTCCCTCGGGGAACGGCCACGGGTTGGGTTTGCAGACCAGGGCCGGATTGGCGCGGATGTCCGGATCGAGCGCCATGATCTCCGAGTTGGACACCCCGAAGGACTGCTGCATCATGATCGGCGCCGGCGCACCGTTGGCCGGGCACGGGACGTGATGCTCATACCCGATGCCGTGACCTACTTCGTGGTTCACCAGGTATTGCCGGTAGGCGACGTCATCGCCCTCGTAGGATTGCGCGCCGCGAATCCAGCGCGCCTCGTTGAGGGTGACCCGTTCCTGTGGCGGATAGAAGCACGAGGTCTCCAGTTTGATCTGGTACCCGCACAGTTCGCGCGTGGTGTTCGTCGACGTCAGGGACACCCGCAGGTCCGGGTTGCCGCGATCGATCCGGCGGAACGACACCTTGCCGTCACCGATCCAGCTCTTGTCGTTGGCCAGCGTGGCGTCGACCATCTTCGCGAACGCCTGATCGCCCCCGTATTCGGCCGGGATCAGGCCGTTCTCGACCTCGACGGTATAGGTGTACACCTGCCCGCCGCGACCGACCTGCGGGGTCGTACCCGGCACCACGTGAAAGGTCTTGCGCCCCACCGTGGTGAAGCCGCCGCCGCCCGGCAGCGCCCCCGCCGGCAGCTGCGCGGGCGAGATCTCCCCGGTGGGCGCACCGATCGGCCGGGTCTCCTTGGTGACCTCGGCGTTGCGGGCCGACGGGTCCGGGCCGACCGGCGCGCCGGCGTTGGTCGTGTTGTCGTCGCGGATCGTGTAGACGAGCAGCACGATGGTCAGGACCACCAGAACCGGGATCGCGTAGGCACGCCACCCGTAGGTGGCCACGAATCGGCCGATCGCGCTCTGTTTCTTGCGCGGTGCCGCGCTGTCGCGGTCCGAGCGTGGCCGGCCGTTGTCGTCGGTCGGGTCCCAGCGGGCGCGCAGCGGCTGATCGGGAAGCGGGCGCCGGCGAGTCGTCGTCGCGGACCGGGGCATGGCCGTCGACGGGCCGGTGGACGACGAGGCGGTCGGGGGCTGGCCGGTCGGGGGCTGGGCGGCACCGACCGGAGGCTGGTCCGTGCGGTTCTCGCCTGTCCCCGTTGGCGTCTGGGCTGCCGCGTACGATCCACCGGGCGCTGACGATCCACCCGGCGCGACCGATCCACCGGGCGTCTGGTCACCGGCGCGTGGCGACCGCGGACCGACCTCGCGCGCACGGGGCCGCCCCGTCCGGCGCTCCGCGCTCCCCGTCCCCGACGCATCATCTGTGCGGCTCACGGTTCACACCCTCTCACAGAACCGGCCAATACCACGTGCGACATCACACGTGCTCATCGAAGGCTGTGAATTCACTTGTGCGATCCACGCGGTTTATGGGTCAGGAGTCCGAGTACCCTCTAACCATGTCAACGGCGGCTAATGTCTCCTCCGGGCGCAACGGCACCCGGCTTCCGCGGAGTGCACGGCGCTTGCAGTTGCTCGAGGCCGCGAGCGAGATCTTCGTCGAGCGCGGCTATCACTCGGCGGGCATGGACGAGATCGCAATCCACGCGGGCGTCAGCAAACCGGTGCTCTACCAACACTTCCCGTCGAAGCTCGATCTCTACATCGCGGTGGTCGATTCGCACGCGGAAAAGCTGGTCGTCGATGTGAACAACGCATTGCTCACCACCACCGACAATCACCAGCGCGTACAGGCGGCGGTGCAGGCGTTCTTCGACTTCATCGACTCCGACAACTCCGGATATCGGTTGATCTTCGCCTCCGACGTGATGGACCCGGCGGTCATCCGCCGCACCGAGGGGGCCACCGAGGCCTGCGTGGACGCGGTCTACGGACTGGTCATGCAAGATTCCGGACTCGACCCCTACCGCTCACGCATGCTGGCGGCCGGGCTCGTCGGAGCGAGCCAGGTCAACGCCCGCTACTGGCTCGAGGCCCGCCGTCCGATCGACAAGCAGACCGCGGTGGACACCACCGTCGCCCTGCTCTGGGGTGGCCTGTCCCATGTGCCGCGTCAGGTCGAGATCGACGCCGCGGCGTCGGCCCGCGCCGCCGCAGGCCCGGATCCGGAGTCGGCCGCCGACGACATGGAGCAGTCGGCCGGTTGAGACGAAAGAACGCACCGAGCCGACCTGCTCGATGCGTTCTTCTCGGGTTGTGCGCGGTAACCGGTCAGGAACCGAAGCCGACCCGTCGGTTCTCCGCGGCGCCGACCTCGACGTAGGCGATTTTGGCAGCCGGCACGAGGTAGCGCGCACCGCGATCGTCGGTGAGCGAGAGCAGCGGCTCCTTGCCGGTCAGCACGGCCTCGACGGCCGCGAACGCCTTGTCACTCTCCAGCGGAGACTGGATCGACAGTTCGCGAGGGCTGTCGGTGATACCGATCTTCACTTCAATGGTCATGGCCACCCTTCTGTGTGGAAACCTCGTGCGTCCACGCCGGCGGAGGAGACGCCGAGTGCCTGCCGCACAAGGCTAGTCCAGCGATCGCGGTGACCCACACCGGCTCCGCTCATAGCGAAAAGCGCCGATCTCCACCTTCGAACCCGAGCCCGATCAGCCCAACCCCATGTCGGACATCCGCTCGGCGTGCCGAGCGGTGATCGAGTCGAAGAAGTCGGCGACACCGTTGAGTGAGGTGGCCCCGGAGAACAGCAGGTCGGTCACGCCCTCCTCGGCCGCGAGCACCCACTGGGCGTGCGTGACGGCCTCACCGAGCAGGCGTCGGCCCCACAGGGTCAACGGCGAACGCAGCGCCGGATCGGCGGCGATCGCCGCCTTGACCTGCTCCCGCGCGAACTGGGAGTTCCCGGTCTCGGCCATCACCTGGGCGACCACCTGCTGGGCGACCGGCGGCATCATCTCGGAGAGCTCGGTGTAGAAGTCGGCGGCCAGCCCGTCGCCGACATAGGCCTTCACCAGAGCCTCGAGCCAGGTCCGTGGGGTGGTTGCGCGGTGGTACTGGTCGAACACGGCGCGATAACGCTCGACCGACTCGGCGGGATCGAGTCCGCGGCGCGACACCTGCTCGGCAAGCAGTTCGAAGTGCGCGATCTCCGAGGCCGCCATCCGCGCGATGGCGATCCCGCTGGGAATGTCGGGGGCCATCGAGGATTCGTCGATCAGCCGGTAGAACGCGGCGTACTCGCCGGCGAGGAGCACCGCGAAGAGCTTGCCGACGGCCCTGTCCTCCTCGTCGTCGGGGGTTGCCGGGAGGGGTTCGGGCGAGGCGGTGGGCGACGACATGCCCCGATGGTAACGGTCGCGCGTGCAGGCGGCCGGTGAGCACCACGTACAATTGTGGACGGTGTGGTCGGCGAACGCCGGTCGTCCATGCACGTGGAGGCAGCCTTCCGGCGCCCTGCGCGCGTGCGACGCCGAGGGGTTCTCACACTCGGAGCCCGTCGGAATTCACCGACTCCTCGCAGACCACCCGGACATTGCGCGCGCACTGCCGAGCCCACCCGCTCGCCCGACGCGACCATGGCGGTCGCGCGGCGAACGCGAACCACCGGGGAGTTCCGAGAACCACTCGACCCGGTGCCACTCGCAGGATTCGTGGAGCCTTTCGTGCGCGCTCGAGCGACACACGAAAGGCACACGCACCACCCATGAGCACTCCCGAACTCCAGACCGACGAGGTCCAGACGACCATCGTCGACGAAGAGCACACCTCTCCGACCTTCGCCGACCTCGGCGTGGACGAGCACATCGTGTCGGCACTCGCCGACGACGGCAAGACCCGCACCTTCGCCATCCAGGAACTGACGTTGCCGCTCGCCCTCGGCGGCAGCGATCTGATCGGTCAGGCCCGCACCGGCATGGGCAAGACCCTCGGTTTCGGCGTTCCGCTGCTCCATCGCCTCGTCCACCCCGAGCAGTCGGGTGTGCGACCCCTGGACAACACCCCGCGCGCGCTGGTGATCGTGCCGACCCGCGAGTTGTGCCTGCAGGTGACCGGCGATCTGGAGGTGGCCGCCAAGAAACTCGTCGTCACCCTGCCGAGCCCTGATCCGGTCGAGGGCGACGACGCGCCCGCCGCGAAGCCACGGCGTCGGCCGCTGAAGATCACCTCGATCTACGGCGGACGCCCGTACGAGTCGCAGATCGCGGATCTACGTGCCGGCGTCGACGTGGTCGTCGGCACCCCGGGTCGTCTGCTCGACCTCGCCCAGCAGGGTCACCTCATTCTCGGCAAGGTCGCGGTACTGGTACTCGACGAGGCCGACGAGATGTTGGATCTTGGCTTCTTGCCCGACATCGAACGCATCATGGCCACGCTGCCCGACCAGAAGCAGACCATGTTGTTCTCGGCGACGATGCCGGGGCCGATCGTGACCCTCGCGCGCACGTTCCTCAAGCAGCCCACCCACATCCGCGCCGAGCACGCCAACGACTCCGCCGTCCACGAGCGGACCACCCAGTACGTCTACCGGGCGCACGCACTCGACAAGGCCGAACTCGTCGCACGCATCCTGCAGGCGGAGGGTCGCGGGGCGACCATGATCTTCACGCGCACCAAGCGGACCGCGCAGAAGGTCGCCGACGACCTCGCCGAGCGCGGGTTCTCCGTCGGCGCGGTCCACGGTGACCTCGGCCAGGTGGCCCGCGAGAAGGCACTGAAGAAGTTCCGCACCGGTGAGATCGACGTGCTCGTCGCCACCGACGTCGCCGCGCGCGGCATCGACATCGACGATGTCACCCACGTCATCAACTATCAGTGCCCCGAGGACGACAAGACCTACGTGCACCGCATCGGCCGGACCGGTCGCGCCGGACGCACCGGGATCGCGGTCACCCTCGTCGACTGGGACGAACTGCACCGGTGGGAGCTGATCAACGCCGCCCTACAACTCGGTGTGCCCGAACCGGCCGAGACCTACTCGACCTCCGAGCACCTGCGCGACGAACTGTCCATCCCGGAGTCGGCGACCGGACGGATCACCGCTCCCCGACGCAGCTCGGCCGACGGCGAGGGCGAACGCACCGAGCGACGCGAGCGCCGGGAGCGACCCACCCGCAGTTCCCGCACGCGCCGCCGGACCCGCGGCGGTCAGGCGGTCGACGCGGACGGCGAGCAGAACACGACTGCCGATGCCGCGACGACGGCCGACACCGACGAGCGCCCGGCCGACAGCAAGGGTTCGGCCGACGCGGAGTCGGCCAACGACGCCGGCGACGCTCCCCGCAAGCGCCGGCGTCGCCGTGGCGGCGCCCGACGTCGTGGTGGGCAGAACGCGCCGGCCACCTCGGACACCGGCGCCTCGGAGTAAAGTCCACCGGACCTGCCGACGCGCAGCCGCGACGAGGAGTATTCGAGATCAGCACGTCGACCCCATCCCGGAAGCCGCCTGCGCGTCGGGTACGCCCGGAGCGACGCACCCGCGTCGACCTCCTGGTGAGCCTGTTCATCGTCGTCGTGCTCGTGGTGGCGGGGGCGATCGTCTGGTGGATCAGTCCCGCCCGGACCACCGACAGCGTCACGGCGAGTACAACTCCCCCGGCGATCACACCGGCCACCGGCGTGCCCGAAGCCTTCGCCTCACGGTGGTCTGCCGAGTCCGCGGCCACCGACGTACCGGCGCTCACGGCGTCGACGATCGTCACCGCCGACGGCGGGACGGTCGCCGGTCACGACCCCACCACCGGCCGGGTCCTGTGGCGATACTCGCGTGACTCCGCACTCTGTACCGCTGCGGCCGCATGGCCCAGCAGCGTCAACGAGGTCCTTGCGGTGTACCGCAATTCGCGCGGCTGCTCGGAGGTGACCGCGCTCGACGGGTCCACCGGTGCCCGCAAGGGCGCCCGCACCAGCGATGCCGACGACACCCTGCACCTGATCACCGACTCCGGCTACGTCCTGGCACAGGGGCCCGGCCGTCTGGAGACGTGGGGATCGAACATGGTGCGCGGCATCGAATACGGACGCGTGACCGCACCGGTCAAACCCGGCGTGCAGCCCGGCCGCACCGACTGCCACCTGTATTCGTCGGCGATCTCGGGCGATCGGGTCGCGGTCATCGAACGATGTGCGGGCGATCCCGGATACCGGCTGACGGTGCTCGGTGCGCTACTCGACAGCAACGAACAGGTCACCCAGTACGGATCGTCACTCATCACCGATCGGGCGTCAGCCGACCCACCCGCACTGATCGCGATGAGCACCTCCGGGATCGCGGTCTACGACGGCGGCACCAACGGCAACGGTCCCACGCCTGCCACCCCGAGGATCCGCCTGTTCACCGCCGACGGCGCCGCCGGCGCATCGAGTGAGGTCAAGGGGTCACCGCAACCCCCGGTCGACAGCGTCGCCACGTTCTCGTCGGGGCTGATCACCTACTACACCGGCCAGGCCACCGTCGTCTTGGACGCGCAGTCGCTGCGCCCGCGCTATCAGATCCCGGCGGCCCTCGGTCCCGGTGAGGTGATGGCCGGTCAGTTGTTGCTGCCGAGTCCGTCGGGGATCACCGTCCGCGATCCCGCCGACGGCGCTGACATCCGCACCATCACCCTGCCGCGGCGCTCTCCGGCCGACGGCACGACGGTGATCCTGCGTGTTCTCGGCGATCTCGTCGTCGAGCAGCGCGGAGCCCAGCTGGAGGTCTTCGGGCCGCAGGCGTGACGCCCGGACCCCGGCGCGGAACGACGGATCAGGCGAGGTCGGCGGTACGCACGTCCCCGCCGCCGTCCCAGTACTTCCAGAGATTCTCGGCGAGCTCGCGATATGCGGTGGCGCCCTTGTTCTTTCGGCCCCGCATCACCGATGCACCGGACGCCGACGCCTCGGCGAAACGCACCGTGCGCGGGATCGGCGGATCGAGGACGGGAAGGCCGTAGCGGTCGGAGACATCCGAGAGCACGTCACGACTGTGGGTGGTGCGCGCGTCGTAGAGGGTCGCCACCGCGCCCAGCATCGTCAGCCCCGGGTTGGTGATCTGCTGGACCTCGGTGACGGTGCGCATCAGTTGACCGACGCCCCGGTGCGCGAGCGTCTCGCACTGCAGGGGCACGATCACCTCGTCGGCGGCAGTGAGCCCGTTGAGGGTCAGCACACCCAGCGACGGCGGGCAATCTATCAGGATCACGTCGAAATCCTCGGCGACCTCCGCGAGCGCCCGTTTCAACGCGTACTCCCGGCCAGGCCGCATCAGCAACAGTGCCTCCGCCCCGGCGAGGTCGATCGTCGCGGGCAGCAGGGTGACGTTGTCCTCCGTGTCGAGCAGGACGTCAGCGATCTCCTCGTCGCCGAGCAGCACGTCGTGCACCGACGACTGCACCTGATCCGGATCGTGACCGAGCGAAAACGTAAGGCACCCTTGCGGATCCAGATCCACAACGAGAACCGACGAGTCCAGGTCCGCCAGCGCCGCCCCCAACGACGCGACCGTCGTGGTCTTGGCCACCCCACCCTTTTGGTTCGCAACCGCAAGCAAGCGCGTCATGGGTCCACTGTAAGGCTTTACCCAGGCAAATACTGTGCGCCGACCCGTACCCCACCGCGACGCCCAACCGTGGGCCACTGCGATGCGAGGGGCCGCTGCGATGCGCAGCTACTGATTGCGCCCTCGTTGACGTCGCGTCGTGCGCTCGGCCCGCCGTGCGGGTGCGGGCGTCGGCTCGTCGATCTCCAGATCGCCGGCCAGCCAGCGGATCGACGCCGGCGTGAACAAGCCCACCAGTGTGATGAGTGCGAGGACGGCCAGCGGGACGGCGAACCACGGTTGGTGACTGGTGAACAGGTAATACGACACCGGTAGCAGCAGGATCTGCGCGACCAGCGAGATCGCGCGTCCCCACCGGCGGCCGACGAGTAGCGCCACCCCGCCGGCCAGCACACCACCGAAGATGATGGCGAGCCACAACGCGGTACCGATGCCGTTGAACGCGTCGTGCCGGTCCTCGGTCAGACCGCGCACCACGAGGACGACGGCGATGACCAGGGCCACCACGCCCTCGAGGGTCGTCAGCGCTCCCGCCACCCGAATGGCGGTCGGCGGCCCATCGGTGTCCGCCGGATCGCGATGGGACACCGACGCGTCCGACTCGCCCGGTTCGGTGACTCGCGGCTGGTCATCGCCGGATCGCCGGCCGCGCTGCCCACCCCCCGGCTCACTGCGTTTGCTCACCTTTCCAGGGTAAGCGGACCGGCCGCGGGGCTCACAGCGCCCGCCCGGCCGACCACGTCGGGCATCGACCCCATATCCTCGGGTGTCGTGCGCGTCATGCTCATCGTCAATCCGTTCGCCACCGCGACCAGCCCCGCGGGCCGCGACGCTCTCGTCAACACCCTGAGCGCGCACTTCCCGGTCGACGTCGAGCACACCACCCATCGCGGACACGCAGGTGAACTCGGTGCGCGAGCGGTGGCCGAGAATTACGACGCGGTGATAGTGCACGGTGGCGACGGGTCGGTCAACGAGACGGTCAACGGACTGCTCGGACCCCCCACACACACCCCGCCGGCCCACCTGCCCGCCCTGGCCGTGATCCCCGGTGGCAGCGCCAATGTATTCTCACGCACACTCGGTATCGATCCCGATCCGTTGCAGGCGACCCGTCAGATCATCGATCTGCTCGACCGTGACAGTCACCGGCGAATCGGCCTGGGCCACTCCGCCGATCGATGGTTCCTGTTCAACGCGGGTATGGGGATCGACGCGATCATCGTGCACGCGATGGAGGACAAGCGGCACGCGGGCAAGCCCGCCACCCCCGGTCGCTACCTCTGGACGACCATCGCCAGCTTCCTTCGAAATGCCGGTGGCACAGCCAGTTTCACGGTCACCGCAGCGGGTCACGACCCGAGGACCGGCGTGCGGTTCGCCTTCGTCTCCAACACCAGCCCGTGGACCTACCTCGGCCGGCGTGAGATCCGGATCAATCCGAGCACCGGCTTCGACACCCGGCTCGGCGTCTTCGCCGCGACGTCGACCGGCGTGCTGCGCAATCTGCCGCTGGCAACGCGTCTACTCACGCAACGCAATCCCAAGGCGCATCACCTCTTCCGCGACGACGACGTGGCGTGGGTCACGTTCGCAGCCACCGAACCGGTGGATGTGCAGATGGACGGCGACTACATCGGGGCCTACACGGACATCCGATTCGATCATCGACGTGACGCGCTCGACGTGGTCGCACCCGTGCCGTCCCCGACGACCTGACGCAACATCCCCGTCACCGTGTCAACACCTGGCCGCAGCACGGCGAGGAGCCTTGACAGCGCGGCCCAACCCCTGTGACATGGAGCGTTGTCACGGTCGCCCGGTGGTGCACGTCACCCGGTGGTGTGACGAAGCGGACGATCGAGAACAAGCCGACCTGGGAAAACGCGTGACGCGGCGCGGGATCGAAGCGTAGGATAGATCATCGGAGTTCGAGCTGACGCACGGACCCCCTGCCACCGGGGGTCAGCCGAAGTGATATTGCGACAACAGTGATATTGCCCACGTGTTAACGGAACACCATTGACTTCGGCTGGATTCGTGAAAGTATTCACAAGCAACAGCGCGGAAACAATCGGTGCCTCCGCGTGAACGATCGGTTACAGCCAACACGAACCAACCAACGGTTATCGAGTGGTGCCCCGAGCACCTGAAGGAGAAGGAATGGACTGGCGTCACAAGGCAATCTGTCGCGACGAGGATCCGGAGCTGTTCTTCCCGGTGGGAACCAGCGGTCCGGCCATCGCCCAGGTCGCTGATGCGAAGCTCGTCTGCGCGCGGTGCCCGGTCACCGCCGAGTGCCTGTCGTGGGCTCTGGAATCGGGCCAGGACGCAGGCGTCTGGGGCGGCATGAGCGAGGACGAGCGTCGTGCACTCAAGCGGCGCACCGCACGCACCCGTACCCGCAGCAGCGTCTAACGAGCAGCGAACACGGCCGCCACTGTCCGGCGGCCCACAAGAGACCCGGCCTCGGCCGGGTTTTTTGTTGCCGCCTCCCGGCGAACCGCAGATCTCAGCGCGGGTCCCGACGCAGCGGCACCACCAGGACGACCTCGGCCCCCGGACCGTCGGGATTGGCCCCGGCGCGCACCTCACCGCCGAGTTCGATCGAGACCAGGGTCTGCACGATCCGCAGCCCCAGGCGTTCCGAGGCCGCGAGGTCGAACCCGTCGGGTAGCCCCGAACCGTTGTCGCGCACCGCAATCCGGAGCCGACGCACGTCTCGGTCGGCCCGGATGTCGATGCGCGCATCGGTGCGCGACGGAGCGAATCCGTGCTCGATCGCGTTCTGCACGAGTTCGGTGAGAACCATCACCAGCGGCATCGCGAGATCCGAGGCGAGCACGCCGAGCCGGTCGCGACGGCGCACCATCACCGGCTGCTCCCCCGAGGCGACGTCGACGAGGGTGGGCACGAGGCGATCGACGGCCTCGTCGAGGTCGACCTCTTCATCGACGCTGCCGGAGAGCAATTCGTGGACGAGCGCAATGGACGCCACACGTCGTACCGCCTCGGTGAGTGCGGTGCGTGCCTCGTCGTTGGTGGTGCGCCGCGCCTGCAGGCGCAGCAGCGCCGACACCGACTGCAGATTGTTCTTGACGCGGTGATGGATCTCCCGGATCGTCGCGTCCTTGCTGATCAGGGCGAGGTCGCGCCGTTTGACCTCGGTGACGTCGCGGATCAGGACCACCGCCCCGGAGCTGACCCCACGCGGGCGCAGGGCTACTGCACGAATGAGCACGGTGGCACTGCGGGCGTCGGCCTCCATCCGCATCCCGATGTCGCGGTAGGGGCCCGCGGGCGGATCGCTGATCCCACAGGCGGCGTCGATCATCAACGCGGCATCCTGCGACTCGAACGGATCGGTCAGCAGTGTCGCGGTCACCTCCGAGAGCCGGGCGCCACTGAGGTCGGAGGTCCAACCCATGCGATGAAACGCCGACAACGCGTTGGGACTGGAGTAGACGACCATGCCGCGGGCGTCGATCCGCACGAAACCGTCGCCGGCACGCGGGGTGGACAGTCCCTGCGGATTGCCCTCGTACTGCGGGAATGTGCCGTCGGCGACCATCTGGCACAGGTCATTGGCCGAATCCTGGTACGCCAGTTCGAGCGGCGAGGGCAGCCGCGGATGGGTCAGGTCGACCGCACGGGTCAGCACCCCGACGATCCGCTCGTCCCCGGACGGGTCGACGAAACGCACCGGCACCGTCTCGCGCCGGATGGCCATCGCGCCCAGCCACGTCGGGTCCTCGTCCCGCAGGATGCGGCCCTCGGCGAAGGCCCGTGCCACCTGCGGATGTACCGCCGGATCGACCACGGTGCCGACCTCGTCACTGGGGAAGACCGTCGAGGCGGTGTTCGGCCGGCATTGGGCGACGTTGACGATCTCGCCGGTGTCGGTGCGCACCGACAGGACGAAGTCGGCGAACGACAGATCGGCGAGCAGTTGCCATTCGGCGACGAGCCGCTGCAGATGACCGGCGGCGCTGTCGGAAAGGGTGGTGTGCTCGGCGAGCAGATCGACCAGGGTGGACATCGGCGATCGGGCCTCCGTACACCGGCACCGGGCCGGTCACGCTCGTTCGTAGACGGCGATGACGTCGCCGGCCTGGATGACGTCGCCCACAGCGACCTTGATCTCGGCGAGGGTGCCCGCGTCCTCGGCGAGCACCGGGATCTCCATCTTCATCGACTCCAGGAGCACCAGGGTGTCGCCGACCTCGACGTGCTGACCCGCCTGGACCAGCACCTCCATCACGCTCGCCACGATCTCTGCCACGACGTCCTCAGCCATGCCCATGAATCTAGGGCATGGGCGACCCCCGGGCAGAAAGCGCCCGAGAACCGAAGAGGCCACGACACGAAAAAGCCCGGGCGGGAGCCGATCATGTCGATCGGCGATCACCGCGCCGGGCGTTTCGCGTTCGCGCTCAGGCGTTGGGACGCTTGCCGTGGTTGGCTGCGTTCTTCTTCCGTGCGCGCTTCTTGCGTCCGCGCTTACCCATGACGGGCCTCCTTCATCCAGATGTGCTCAGCGATTGTCCCACGTGCGGCATCCGATTCGACAATCGCCCATCCGGATCGCCCTGCTCGGGAGACCTAGTCCCCGGTCGAGTAGCGCGTCTCGGTGACGATGACGGACTTGCGGATCTCGATCCGCAGCCGGTCCCGCAGACCCGCCGGTGCCCGCTCGCCACCGCATTTGCGGTTGATGAGCGCTTTGAGTTCGCTCTCGATGCCGTAGTGCGCGAGACACGACGGGCAGTTGTCGAGGTGTCCCTTGAGTCGGGCGCGCGCGTCCGGATCGCATTCGTTGTCGAGCAGCAACCAGACGTCGGCGATCACCGCCGAGCAATCCAGGGAGCTGAATTCCGGGTCGTCGTCGGCCGGTACCTGTGGTTGCTCACTCATCGGGCCACCTCGCTCGTCGTCGCCGAGCGGTTGAATCCGCGCTCCCGGGCGACGTCGGCCAGCAACTCACGAAGTTGGCGGCGTCCGCGGTGCAGGCGGGACATGACCGTTCCGATCGGTGTGTCCATGATCTCGGCGATCTCCTTGTACGGAAGTCCCTCGACGTCGGCGTAATACACCGCCATCCGGAAGTCCTCGGGCAACGCCTGCAGCGCCGCCTTGATCTCGTCGTCGGGGAGGGCGTCGAGGGCCTCGATCTCCGCCGACCGCAGGCCCGTCGACGTGTGCTCGGCGTTCGCAGCCAACTGCCAGTCGGTGATCTCGTCGGTCGGGTATTGCGCGGGCTGCCGCTGCTTCTTGCGGTAGCCGTTGATGTAGGTGTTGGTCAGAATCCGGTACAGCCAGGCCTTGAGGTTGGTGCCCTCGCGGAACGACGCGAATGCGGAGAACGCCTTCACATAGGTCTCCTGCACGAGATCCTCGGCGTCGGCGGGGTTGCGCGTCATCCGCAGGGCGGCGCCGTACATTTGATCGAGCAGCGGCAATGCGTCGCGTTCGAAGCGCTCGGTGAGGTCCTGCGCGGACTCGCCCGGGTCCGCTCGCCGCGGGGCCGCCGAACCGGGTCCGTCGGACGCTCCGGTCGTGGGGCTCGATCCTTCTGAGGGGCTCGACGCTTCTGGACCGGCCTCCGGGGAGCTCTCGCGGCCGTCTGAATCGGGTTCGGTCACTGCGATCCCTTCGGTGGTGACGCCGGTGGACACCGTTGCCGGTGGCCCGATGATGTCGATCAAGTCTACCGATCCGGGGTCGGCCACCGGTGTCCGAGGTTCACTCGATCGGCGTCGGTCGAGCAGCATGTCCGCGCTCACCTACCCACCTGCCTTTCTGCGCTGTAGAACTGCCGACACCGTCGTGTCGGGCGCGGGTTATGGCGCGCCCGCATGCCCGAATCATGTGTCCGGCTCGTTCGTCTGTTGGGGCGAGCGCCGTATCGACCATCTCGTTGATGGCGTTGTGTCCGCCCCGGCCACTGCACTCAACAGGACCGACACCACAATTGTTCCGGCGGCATCGCCCACCCCGGTGTGCGGTGATCGCGTCGGCGGGCTATCCAGACGCGTGAGAGGACCGCCGGCGTCGGGTCACGCCGGTCCGCGATCGGCCGATCCGTCACCGGCCACCGGCGGCACCTCCGTCACGTCCACCGGCTCGGTCCAGGCGTTGCGGAACTCGGCGGGTGTCATGCGGTACTGCGCCCGAAACCGGTTGCGAAGTGTTGACACAGAGCCGAATCCGCATGCCGCGGCAACCATGTCCAGGCCCGGGTGCACCCGACGGAGCAGGAGTTCGCGGGCACGCACGAGCCGTCGCTCGGTGATCATCGTCGCGGGGGTCTCCTCGCTGTCGGCGAAGTGCCGATACAGCTGACGACGGCTCATGTGCAGCGACCGGGCTATGGTCTCCGCGCAGAACTCGGGATCCTGGAAGTACTGCTCGACGAGCGCGCGTGTCGCCGCCCTGACGCTTTTCGAGTCGCCGCCGAGCTCCGAGTCGGACCGACCCTGCGTCAGCAAAGCCCGGACGAGGTCGATCGCGGCGAGCTCGGATCCGGGGTCGGTATCGGCGCCACCGGCTGCGATGTCGCACGCGAAGGTACGGAGGAACGCGGCCGCCGCCCGCGCCAGTGGCGTATCGGACTGCACCGGAGACATCGGCCGATGCGCCGGACCCGATTCGTTGCCGAGCAGACGTACCGGAACCGCGACCCCGGCGATGTCGGAGATCCGCTGCGAGGTGCGCGAGTAGGGCTGATCGTTGTCGAAGATCAGCACGCTGTCGCGCGAATCGTCGGTGACGGACCGGTCCCCCTGGAGAAAGCGACCGCCGTCGGGCACGGTCGTGGTGACCACGAGGTAGGGCGAGGGGTGGTCGCCGATGAGCTCCGCCGACCGCGACACGGTGCACGGGGTCCGCAAGATCACGAAGGCGTGCAGGTCGGTCAGCGGGCGCCAGAAGACGATCTCGTCGAAGTCCTCGGCGACATCGGCGGCGACGTGTATGCCCGGGGTCCGGTTGACCAGTCCCTCGCGCCCGGAGCTGCGGACATAGCTGATCGGATTGTTGCCCACCGGGTTGTCGGCCCCGATGCGTCGACGCCACGCCTGAACCAGATCCGTCGGTAGACCCCGCCGGCGGATCTGGTGGCTCACGTGATCACCGAACTCGCTATCGGGGCCCTCGCGCTCGCCACGCCGGCAGCACGATCAGCGAGGCGACGAAGAAGCAGACCGCTCCCACGAAAGTGCCGGTGTTGGCGAGCACGTCGTCGACGGTGGCGCCGTTGGGCGTGATGTAGGCGCCGACCGCCGATACCCCGAAGGCGATGCAGCCCAACAGGTTCACCTGTCCCGCCCACCAATCGACGTCACCTGGATTCCAGATCGGGTTGCTGTGCGAATACGCCACGAGCACGAACACCGCCGACAGGAGGAACGCCACCGAACCGCCCGCATCCGGCGACCAGACCAGATGTTTCTGGGCGGCCAGGGTGTGGGCGGTGACCGCCGAGGTGGTGCTGACGTTGAACAGCACGGTGCCCAGGGATTGCGAGGCGGCGGCGAGCCATTCGGCCCGGACCATCCGACCGGGCGCATAGTCGACCGCCACGCTGACCGGGCCGCTGTTGATCACCTGGATCAGTCCCGCGGCGGTGAAGAACCACGCGCCGATGAAATAGCAGATGTTGGCGTTGGCGGCGCCCATCCAGATGCCCAGCCACGGTGCGGATCCGAGCGCGAACAGCGCCGAGCCGATCATGAAACCCCAACACTGTTTGGTCAGGGTCGGGACCAGTATCGCCTGCATGGCGCTCGGAGTCGCTGCGGCCGAAACACTCTCGGACGTGGAGCTCATCAGTGATGGAAGTGGGAGCCGGTTCCCTCGCGTGGCATCGGCGACTCCAGCTGATCGAGGAACGCGACCTCACTCTCCAGATCGGTCAGCAACGCCGTCGCCAGATCGTGACTCAACCCCGCACGCACCACGATCCGCTGCAGGGTCCAGTCGGCCAACCCGTCGGCCATCGGATACGCCGGCACCAGCCACCCTTTGAGCCGCAACCGATCCGACAGGTCGTACAGCGACCACTTGTCGGTGTAACCGTCCCTCAGTTTCCACGCGAAGACCGGAATCGTGTCGCCCTTGCTGACCAGCTCGAACGGCCCCAACTCGGCGATCGCCGACGACAGGTACGTGGCCACGTCGATCGATCCCTGCTGGATCAACCGATAACCGTCGCGCCCCAGCCGCAGGAAGTTGTAGTACTGCAACAACACCTGCGCGCCCGGACGTGAGAAGTTCAGTGCCAGCGTCGGCATGTCGCCACCGAGGTAGCTGCAGTGGAACACCATGCTCTCCGGCAAGGCCTCGGTGTCACGCCACACGATCCATCCCAGACCCGGATACACCAGCCCGTACTTGTGTCCCGAGGTGTTGATCGACACCACCCGCGAGACCCGGAAATCCCATTCCAGGTCCGGCTGACAGAACGGCGCCACCATCGCACCCGACGCACCGTCGACGTGGATCTTGACGTCGAGCCCGGTGTTCTTCTCGATCTCGTCGAGCTTTGCCGAGATCTGTTGTACCGGTTCGTACAAGCCGTTGTAGGTCACGCCCAGGATCGCGACGACCCCGATGGTGTTCTCGTCGACGTACTTCTCCAATTCGTGCCCGTCGAACACGAAGTGCTCCTGCGAGACCGGCACCCAGCGGGGCTCGACCTCGAAATAGTTGAGGAATTTCTCCCAGCACACCTGCACCGCCGTCGACAACACCAGATTCGGCTTCTCGATCGACTTCCCCTCCGCCTTGCGCCGGGCCTGCCAGTGACGCTTGAGCGCGAGCCCGCCGAGCATCGCCGCCTCCGACGACCCGATTGTCGAGGTCCCGATGGACTTGTCGACATCCGGCACGTGCCAGAGATCGGCGATGATCTTCCAACACCGATCCTCGATCGCCGCGGTCTGCGGGTACTCGTCCTTGTCGATCATGTTCTTGTCGTAGGTTTCCGCATAGAGTCTGCGGGCCTCGTCATCCATCCACGTCGAGACGAACGTCGCCAGATTCAACCGCGCGTTCCCGTCGAGCATCGCCTCGTCGTGAACGATCTGATAGGCCGTCTCGGGCAGACTCATGCCCTCGGGGATGGCGAACTTCGGATACTCGGTGGCCTCACCGGGACGCACGAACACCGGGTTCACCGTCAACGAATCGTTGAGATTGGTGGTGGCGCGGGCATTGGTGTGCTTTCGCGTGGTCATGACTGATGTCCTTCCGACTGACGAGATGGGCGGTGGTGAGTGCACGAATGATGGGGGTCGGGGTCGTCGCCTCGTGAGGACTACACCTCCACCGGCGGATACAGCCGGTCCATGGTGTACTGCCTGTTGCGGCGCGCGGCCAGGGTCGAGACCGCCAGGAAGACCGCGGTCAGCACGAGTATGACCGCTAGGGACCCCCAGAATCTGTAGTCAACGTTCTCGGCGACGGTGAGTTGCCTCAGGCCCGTCACCGTGTAGGTCATGGGATCGACCCAGTGGATGTACTGGAAGGGTTTGGTCGTGGTCGGCACCGGATAGATGCCACCCGCCGAGGTGAGCATGACCATGAGGAAGGCCAGCGTCACCACTCTGCCGACCGCGAGCCCGAACAACGCGTTGAACATCTGGATCATCGCGAGGAACATCGCGACCATCAGCAGCATGAACCCGAAGGTCGCCCACGGGTGCGACGGTCGCAGTCCCACCGCGAACACCACCACCAGGTAGAGGATGGCGGCTTGCAGGAATCCGACGAAGAACGTCGGGGCATACGACGCGAGCACCACCCGAAACGAGTTGAGCCCCTGGGCGATCGGCCGGGCCTGCAGGGGTTTGAACAGCATCCAGGCGATGATGCTGCCGACGAACAACGCCAGGCCGAAAAAGAACGGTGTGAATCCCGTTCCGAAGGTCGACGCCTCGTTGAGGGTGGTCTCCTTCAACGCGACCGGCTGACCGAGCGTCTTCGCGAGTGCATCCTTCTGTGCCTGCGACCACTGGGGTACGGCCTTGATGCCCTCGTCGACGCCGGTCGCCAACTGTTGGGTACCTGCGGTGAGTTGTGTTGTGCCAGAGGCGAGTTGGTTGGCCCCGTCGGACAGTTGCACCAGGCCGCTGCTCAATTGGTCGGCACCCGAGCTCAGCTCACCCGCCGCCGACCTCGCCGCCTGGATGTCGCTGGCGAGTGTTCCACTCTGCAGCAGGCCCATCACGGCGCGCAGCGGGCTGTTGGGGTCGGACAGTTGTGCCGAGAGAAGGTTGGCATCGCCGCGGACCTGGGTGAGCTGATTGCTCGCCGTGGGCCCGAGGCCCTGATTCCCGAGGAAGTCCTGCACCGGCGCCAGCGAGCCCGCCAACGCGCGGACATTGGGGTCGGAGCTGGTGCGGAGTTGACCGATGACCGCGCCGAGCGCGTTGTAGGCCTGCGACTGAGTCTGCGCGGCCGCGTTCAGCTGGGTGGTCACCGCACCGGTGTTGGCTGCGAGCCGGGTCGCGGTGGCACTCAGCTCGGCCGGACTGAGCCCGGAACTTCCGTTGAGCGCGTTGAGGATCGGCGTGGTCGCCGAGTCGACGGTACTGTTCAGCTCACCGAGGCCGGCGGCCAGCTGTCCCGCACCGTCCTTGGCGGTGACGAGATTGGTCGAGAGTTCGTGCGCCCCGGTGTTCGCCTGTTTCATCCCGGTGTTGAGCTGGTTCACCCCCGATTGCACCTGCGCGAGCTTGGGCATGAGTTTGGTGACGTCCTGCAAAACGATGTCGAAGGTCTGGGCGCCGACCTGGGCGCCCACCTGGTTCACCACCTGCTCGGCGGCGTCCTGTCCCATCACCGTCGCCAGATAGTTGGTGGCGTCGTTGTAGGTGAAGACGAGCTGCGCCGAACGCGCATTGCCGCTCGCGGGCGACGAGACGGCCTCGCTGAAGTCCTCGGGCAACGTGATCGAGAAGTAGTACTTGCCGCCGGCCACGCCGTCGGCCGCTTCCTGCGCCGAAACCTCGTGCAGGTCGAGCTGTTTGGAGTCGACGAGCCCCTGCACCACCTGGTCACCGGCCTTGAGTGGTTGACCTTGCACGGTGGCGCCCTGGTCGGAATTGACCAGGGCGACCGGGATCTTGTTGACCGCGTCGAACGGATTCCAGAACGCCCACAGGTACAGGGCCCCGTACATCAGCGGCATCAGGATGATGACGATGAGGGCGAGCCGAGGCATCCGCCCCCGGTAGTAACGCTTGAAATCGCTGCCAGGCGAGAAAGCGGCGAGCATCCTCTAGATCCGATCTTCTTGGTCGAGCTTGACGAATTCGTGGTCGGTGAGGTTGTGCACCTCGATGACATCGCGGAATCCCAGGTCCGAGAAGCCGCCGTTGACGTCGGCGGTGACGACGGTCTGGTGCCGGCCCAGGTCGATCAGCCGCTGCAGCAGCATGTGGGAACTATTGACCCGATTGAGTCGGTCGACACCGCCCACCACCAGCAACTCCGGCCTGGCGACGTTGGCCACGGCGATGCGGAACAGCGCCGCGGTCAACTCGGGCAGTTCCTCGACGTAGGCGTCCATCGTCGGTAGCGCGTACGGGCCGAAGACCGGCCGACAGATCCTCTCGAGATCGTCGGCGTCGGATTGCGGCACCCACTTGTACCAGGGCGCATGCCACCGGATGGTTTCGGTGAGGACGTCGTGGACCCGGATCGTCTGCTCGATGTCGTCGACCTCGTCGATATCGGCGATCGCCGCCCGGGAGAACAGGTGCTGGGCCTTGTTGGTACGTCCGAAGGCCGTGAGATGACCGGAGGACGGCTTCATCCGGCCGGCCAGCGTCAGCATCAGCGCCGTGCGGCCTCGACCGCCCGAACCGACCAGCACGGTGACACCGCCCCGCCGAACGGTCAGGGTGGTGGGTCCGTAGATGTGGCCCCATGATGCCCGGACCCCGATGTCCTCGGCGATCAGCAGCGCTTCACCGGCCTCGGACGGGTCTGTCCGTGTGCCGGTCCCGGCGACGGGGATCTGTTCGGTCGGTGCTCCGTCGGCATCGTTGTCGTCCGGTCCGAAGTCGGCTCTCGCCTCTGTCACGGCTACCTTTCTCCTGTGCCCACACGCACGTTGTTGTCCGTGGCGGTCCCTTTGTTCGCTGACCGAAGAATCCACCATCTCGACACTTCGCACGAATTCTCTGCACGCGGCCGTGAAACCAACGACGTCATCTAATCTCAGCGTTCGTCGATTCGCCAACAAACTTCCACTTCGCATCCGAGCGACAATCGTCTCGCGAGCAGCCCATCGATTCATCCGTTCGGACCAACGCGGCACCCGGTACCGCGCTCGCGACCTCGCGAGATGCGGCTCTGCCGGGCTCGGGGCAAGCACTTTATCATCGGTATCGCCGCATTGAGGAGAAATCTTGGTGAATGCCGCCTCGGCCCGCGCCGATCATCGGTGTCGGCGGTGCACGAATTGTGACACAGATTTGTTGCCCATCTGTCCCGAATCCGATGTCTCGACCTCCGCATGGGTGACGACGACAAGATCGGCTAACAGTCAGCATGATTCGGCGTCACCGGGGTGATCGGAGTCGGCCCACGAGCGCCGCGGGCACTACATTCGAGGTGCGACATGGCCCGATTTGGGACATGATGCCGACGAATCTGCGACAGTTCTCGGCATAACCCAAAGAATCGAGCCGGACACGACGTGGTGACCTATCGGTACCGGGATAATCATAGTCCGGGGTCGCGCACTTTCCACGGTCGCCCGAAAAGAATTCACCCCTGAAGCAGGACCACCACGCGTGCACCGCGCACGCCTTCGAGAAAGCGGACCCAACAATGTGCACTCGCGTGATCTGGCCGGATGCCAACGGCTCGGTTGTCGTCGGTCGTAACATGGATTTCCACAAGGACCTCATGACGAACCTGTGGAAGCAACCCCGGGGAGTGCAGCGCGACGACGGGGTCAAGGGAGAACTCACCTGGACCTCGAAATACGGCAGCGTCATCGCCACCGCATTCGACATCATCTCCGTCGACGGACTCAACGAAGCGGGCCTCGGCGGACACGTCCTGTGGCTGGCCGAGTCGACCTACGGACAACTCGACGAGTCCCGCCCGGCGTTGAGTCAGGCGATCTGGCTGCAGTACTTCCTCGACAATTTCGCCACCGTCGCCGAGGCGGTCGCGTGGATCGACGAGACGTCGGTGCAGGTCATCCAGATGCCCGATCCGACCGGTGGCAATCCGCCCACCATCCACCTCGCGCTGGACGACGCCACCGGCGACTCGGCGATCATCGAGTACATCGACGGCCGCGCGCAGGTCTATCACAGCGCCGATTACCACGTGATGACCAATTCCCCGACCTACGATCAACAGCTGACGCTGCTCACGCGTTGGGAGGGACTCGGAGGCGATCAGCCGCTGCCCGGTGACACCGAGGCCGAGCACCGCTTCGCCCGCGCGGCCTACTACGCGAAGCGACTGCCGCAGCCGAGCACCCAGCTCGAATCGATCGCGAGCATGTTCAGCGTGATACGCAATGCCGCCCAGCCGTTCCGGATCCCCGACCCCGGCAAGCCGGATGCGTCGCAGACGATCTGGCAGGTCGTGCTCGACCTGACCAACAAGCGGTACGTGTACGAGTCCACCACCCGACCCAACGTGGTGTGGGTCGACCTCGCCGATCTCGACTTCTCCGAGGGCAGCGGACAACTCAAGCTCGACCTGCTGAGCAAACTGTCCCTCGAGGGCGGGATCGCGGGCAACGTGGCTTCGGACTTCGCCGACGACGGACCCATGAGGTTCCTGTCCTTCGCACTCCTCGAACAACTCGAGAAAGCCCAGGGCGCGAGCGCCGCCAAGTCCTGAGCGCGAGCGCCACCACGTCCTGAGCGTCCCCCGGCGAGCGACGTCGGCTCGGTGCGATTTGCCGTGACGGTGGCGTACACGACATCGTGGACGCCACCGTACTCATGCAGCGAGAGGACATCGGTGTGGCCGCCACCCCAGCCGTCGCCGCGCTCACCGCGCAGTCGATTCCCCATCGCGTGCACCGCTACCGCCACGACCCGCGAACCACCGCCTACGGCGCCGAGGCCGTCGACATGCTCGGCGCGGCCTTCGGGGTGGTTGCCGAGCAGATCCTCAAGACGTTGGTCATCGAGTTGTCCGGCACGCGCTCGGGTCTCGCGGTGGCCGTCGTGCCCGTGCCGCGCTCGTTGTCGCTGAAGGCAGCGGCCGCCGCCCTCGACGCCGGGCGCGCGGTGATGGCCGACGCCAAGGCGGTCACCCGGAGCACGGGGTATGTCCTCGGCGGGGTCTCCCCCATCGGACAGCGCACCACCCTGCCGACCGTCGTCGACGAGTCGGTTCTGCGGTGGCCACACGTGTGGTGCAGCGCCGGGCGCCGGGGACTCGAGGTGGAGGTGGCCCCCGCGGATCTGATCGCGATCACCTCGGCGGTGACCGCCGACATCTGCGCCGCCGCGAGCTGACGGTCACGCCGCCCGAGCCCTGGCGCACTGCGGTAGACATGACGTCATGTGCGGACGTTATGCGGTGACCACGGACCCGGCGAAACTCGCTGCCGAGATCGACGCGGTGAACGAGGTGCCGGTTCCGCTGGACGCCGCGGCGGGCACACCGGGGTCACCGGGGCCCAACTACAACGTCGCGCCGACCACGACGGTGATGACTGTCGTCAAACGGCACGACCACGATGATCCCGCCGACGACCCGCGACTGCGCGTGCGGGCCATGCGGTGGGGGCTCGTCCCGGCGTGGGCCAAGGAGGTCGGCAAGGGACCGCTGCTGTTCAATGCCCGCGCCGAGACCGCCGGGGAGAAGAGTTCGTTCCGGGCGTCGGTGGAGTCGCGACGCTGCCTGGTCCCGATGGACGGTTGGTACGAGTGGAAGAAGGGCCCGCCCAACTCCAAGGGCAAGCCGACCAAGGTGCCGTTCTTCATGTCACCGGTCGACGGAACCCGGTTGTTCATGGCCGGCCTCTGGTCGGTGTGGCACGACCGTACCGACGACGCGGCGCCGCTGCTGAGCTGTTCGATCCTGACGACCGACGCCGTCGGCGATCTGCGCGAGGTCCACGATCGGATGCCGCTGATCATGCCCTACGACAACTGGGACGCGTGGCTCGATCCCGACCACCGTGCGCCGGATACTCTTTTCGCGCCGCCGAGTGCCGACGTCGCGGCCGCGATCGCGATTCGTGAGGTGTCACCGCTGGTGAACCGGGTGGCCAACAATTCCCCGGAGCTCCTGAACCCGGTGTGAGGCCCCGCGCCCGGTGGGTCAGTTGTCGGGGACCAGCACCGCCGCGCCGTCGAAACGTCCGGCCTTCAGGTCGGCGAGGGCGGCGTCGGCCCGCGACAGCGGGTAGGTGTGGGTGGTGGCGGTGATCCCGTACTCCTCGACCAGCCGCAGGAATTCGCGACCGTCGCCCCGGGTGTTGGCCGTCACCGAGCGGATCTCCTTCTCATAGAACAGCTCTCGCTCGTAGTTGAGAGCCGGGATGTCGCTGAGGTGGATGCCGGCGATGGAGAGCACCCCGCCGCGGTCGAGGGCCCGCATCGCCACCGGCACGAGCTCACCCACCGGGGCGAAGGTGATCGCGGCATCGAGCGGTTCGGGCGGGGCGTCGTAGGCATCGACCGCGGAGACCGCACCCAACGACAGTGCCAGCTCGCGCGCCTGCTCCCCCCGCGTCATCACGTGCACCCGCGCACCCTGCGCGATGGCGATCTGCGCGGCGAGATGCGCGCTGCCACCGAATCCGTAGAGCCCCAACCGACCTCCGGGCGGCAGCGACGCCCGCATCAGCGCGCGATAGCCGATGATGCCGGCACACAGCAGCGGGGCAAGGGTCACATCGTCGACGCCGCCGGGCAGGTGATAGGCGAAATCGGCAGGTACGGTGGTGAATTCGGCGTAGCCGCCGTCGACATCCCAGCCTGTGTAGGTCGAGTTCGGGCAGAGGTTCTCCGCGCCGCGCACACAGTAGCCGCAGGTGTCGTCGGTGTGGTGGAGCCAGGCGACGCCCACGCGGTCGCCGACCGCGTATCCCTGTGCGCCGGCGCCGAGTCCGACGACCTCGCCGACCACCTCGTGGCCCGGGGTCACCCCGACCCGGTGGACCGGCAGATCACCTTCGCAGACGTGCAGGTCGGTGCGACACACCCCGCACGCACGCATCCTGACGAGCAGCTCACCGACACCGGGTTCGGGGATCGGCTTGTCGACCGGCTGCAGCGGTCCGGGGCGATCCGAACTGTCGTGGTCCGACCCCGGGTCGATCGGCGCAGGTGTGGTGACGGCCCATGCACGCATGCTCACACAGTAGGCGCCATCCGGTACTCGTAGGCGTCGAGTGGGAATCTGCCCATCTCCCGCAGGGTGGTCAGCGTCGACGTGGGGCGCAGCAGCGCCGCCTCCCCCTGGTGGTTGAAGTAGTAGCTCCGTGAACTCGCGCAGTCGCCGCGGTAGAAGACCGACGAATCGAGCTTGTCGGTGACCTCGTCGAGGAACTGCGCATTCGCCTGCTCGGTGACCTCGAAGGTTGTCGCCCCGCGTCGTTTCAGCTCGCCGAAGAGCCGCCCGATGTGGATCATCTGGCCTTCGATGGTGGTGAAGTATGACAACCCGCTGTAGGAGTAGGGACTGTTGAGCGACAACAGATTCGGGAATTTCGGCATGGTCAGCCCCTGGTAGGCCTGGAATCGGCGAGTCCGCCACCAGAGCCCGAGCTCCACGCCGTCACGTCCGACGACCGGAAAGGCGGGAAAGTTGCTGTCCCACAGATCGAATCCGGTGGCGAGGACGAGGGTGTCGATCTCGGTGCGCCGACCGTCGCCCGCGACGATGGCGCCGGGTTCCAGATGGCCGATCCCATGCGTCTCGAGGGTGACATTGTCGCGGATGAACGACCGGAAGTAGCTGTTGGAGAACGTCGGTCGTTTGCATCCGAAGTCGTAGTCGGGGGTCAGGGCTCGACGCAACGCCGCGTCGGGGACCTGCGCCCGCAGATGCGCCCGTGCCAGCAGCGCGGCACCCTTGTTGCCCAGTTTGGCCTGGCGGAAGTGCAGCACGCCGACCACCATGAGCAGTTCCAGCGCTGCCGTGTTCGCCAGGCGTGCCGCGCGCTGCACCAGGGGCATCCGGGCGAACAACTGCTGCACCGGCTTCGGGATCGCCATGTCGAGCTTGGGCACCACCCAGATGGGAGTGCGCTGGAAGACCGTCAGGTGGCGCGCCACCCGCGCCGCCTCGGGGATCAATTGCACCGCGGTCGCACCGGTTCCGATCACCGCGATGCGCTTGTCGGTGAGATCGGCGGAGTCGTCCCAGTCGGCGGTGTGCAGGACCGTGCCCTCGAAGGAGTCGATCCCCGGGAAGTCGGGGATGTGGGGTTGGGAGAGGAAGCCGGTGGCGGTCACCAGATACCGGCACGTGCGCGCCATTCCGTCACCGGTGTGCACCACCCAGAACTGCTGCCGCTCATCCCATTCGGCGGACTCGACGCTCACGCCGAACTCCATGTGCCGCTTGAGATCGTAGGTGTCGGCGACGTGCGTCGCGTAGCGTTTGAGTTCGGGGCCCGGCGCGAACAATCGCGACCAGTAGGGGTTCGGCGCGAACGAGTACGAGTAGGTCACCGAGGCGATGTCGACGGCCAGGCCCGGGTAGTGGTTCACATGCCAGGTGCCACCGAGGTCGTCCTCGCGTTCGAGGATCGCGAGGTCGTCGATGCCGAGACGTCGGAATTCGATGGCCGCCCCGAGCCCACCGAATCCGGCGCCCACGATGATCACCTCGTGATGTGGTCGCATGTGCCCTCCTTCGCGAGGTCACGCGCCCGGGAGGTCACCGCGACCATTACCTGTTACCAGGCTTCACAGTAACCCACATCACCCTGGGAGGTCATCAGGGGATCGGCGACCCGTCGTAGAGCACGTCGAAGAACTGGGTGGCCACCAGGGTCTCGCCCTTGACCCGGTTGATGCCGAGCTGTTTGCGATACGCCAGCACATGCTGCAGTGACAACGCCGAATACAGCAGTGGCAGATGATCTTTGCGCTGCTCGTACACGCCCTTCGCGCCGCGCGAGGCGCGCAGGTCCGCACGGGCACGACTCGGGTGCATGAGGGCGTCACGGATGACTGCGGCCCGGATCATCTTCTTGCGGCCCTCGGGCACGACGACGAGCTCACCGGGATCGAACAGCGCGGTGTCGAACTCCTCGGCGGTGGCCAGCGTGCACCCGGCGGTCGGGCGCGGGTTGCACTCGACCATGTGGTGCACCCCGTCGTCGGTCATCAGGTAGTCGAAGCTCAGTTGTCCGTGCCAATTCAGTTCGCGTGCAATGCGTTGCGCGGTTTCCAGCGACTGCGGCGAATCCACCGACCGGAAGACCACGCCCCCGCGGTTGTCGATCGCGAGCGGGTGTTCGTAGCAAGAATGCAGGACGACCTCGCCGTGGTGGACCACACTCCAGCTGCAGCGGTCGACGCCGGCCAGGAATTCCTGGACCAGCCAGGGGTCCTCGGGGGTGGGCGTGATGTCGTCGAGGTCGGTCTCGCCGGCGAGCGGTCCGGTGTTGGTGGCGATGTCGAGACCGCCGCGCCCGAAGGCCGCCCGAGCGAACCAGTGATCCCAACGGCCGGTCGCGGCACGCAGTTCCGCCGGGCTCGTCGCGGTGATCGTCTCGGCGACGGGTAGGCCCAGCCGCGCGCACAGTTCGGTGAAACCAACCTTGTCGTGCACCATGCGCAGGGTGTCGAAGTCGGGGAAGAACAACTCGACGTCGCGGCCGACGGCGAGCTGATCTCGATGCCTGGCGAGATAGAAGACGTCCTCGAACATCGGCAGCAGCCAGTTGATCCGCTCGGAGTCGAGAATCCCCGCGATGGCGTCGACGTAGGCCTGGGTTTCCTGGGTGGGTGCGGGCACCACCATGTGCTTGCTCGCGCCCCGCGAATGGTTGCCCGGGGCCGATCGGAAGGTGTCGGTCGCGACGACGAACCGGCCCGTCTCCCCCAGCTTGTGGATCTCGTCGACGGCGAAGGGCATCCGGGACGTGGTGACGAGGATTCTGGGATCGACAGGCGCCATGCCACGACGGTAGTGCACCGACGGTTCGCCGAGTGGATACTCCGGTCCGACCGCCACCGCGCATCACGTCGGTGAGCGCACGCCATCGGGGATACGCTGTGGAGGGTCATGGCTTCCCACACACCGACTCCCGGTCCCGGCGGAGGAGATCCGCGTCCCCCGACGCGCCGCACACTCGGTGCGGGATCGGCGTTCGCCGCCGCCGTCGCCGCGTTCGCCGTGGTGATGATGGGCACCACGCTGCCGACGCCGCTCTACGCGATCTATGGCGCCGAATTGGGCTTCGGCGTCAGGACCACGACGGTGATCTTCGCCGTCTACGCCGCCGGGGTCATTGCGGCGCTCATCGTGTTCGGCCGCTGGTCAGACGTCATCGGCCGACGGCCGCTGTTGCTGGCGGGCGTCGTCATCTCCGCGATCAGTGCCGTCGTCTTCGTCACCGCGGGCGGGCTGGCCGAGCTCCTGGCCGGGCGCGTCATCTCGGGGCTGTCGGCGGGTATCTACACCGGCACCGCGACGGCGGCGGTGATCGAACTGGCCCCGCGATCCTGGCAGTCGCGCGCTCCGGCGATCGCCACCGCCGCGAACATGGGCGGGCTGGGACTCGGCCCGCTGGTGGCGGGCATTCTCGCCCAGTACGTCCCCGCGCCCCTGCACACCGTCTTCGTGGTCGACCTGATGGCGCTCGCCGTGGTCGGGGTGGCGATCTGGTTCGTCGCCGAACCCGCACGCCTGCGGCCCGGGGCCCGGCTGGGCGTGCAGCGACTGTCGGTGCCACCGCAAGTACGCGAGGTGTTCACCGGGCCGGCGATCGCAGCTTTCGCCGGATTCGCGGTCCTGGGCACCTTCACCGCGGTGGCGCCGTCATTTCTCGCCAAGGTGATCGGCATCGACAATCATGCCGCCGCCGGGGCACTCGTCGCGGTCCTACTCGCGTCGTCGGCGACCATTCAGATCCTCGGGCGCAACGCGCCCACCGGTGCGGCGCTGATCACCGGGTGCGCGACGCTCGTCGTCGGGGTGGCTGTCCTGGCCTGGTCACTGGCCGCGGCGTCGCTGACCCTGATGATCGTCGGTGCGGTGATCGCCGGTGCCGGGCAAGGTATTTCGTTCAGCAAGGGCATGGCGGCGGTGGTCGCGGCGAGCCCACCGGACCGGCGCGCGGAGGTGACGTCCACCTATTTCGTCGTCGCCTACATCGCGCTGTCGGTCCCGATCATCGGGCAGGGCATCGCCGCGGCCCACTGGGGTCTGGTGACCGCCGGGATCGCCTTCGACGTCGGGGTCGGGGTGCTGTGCGCGGTCGCGATGGTTCTCATCGCCGTGGCGTTGCGCCGGGGCCGAACGGCCGGGCGGGACTCGGCCACATCCTAGGTCTCACCGCCGGGGCGCGCCGTCATCCACGGACGTCATCACCCGAGAAAGCCCTCACCACAGGAAGTCATCGTCCTCGCGAGATCCACCCCCGACGCCCGCGTCCTCGAGCGCGGCCACCAGCGAGGCGAACCGCGCGTTCGACGGCAGGTCCTCGACGAGCACCGGACGCAGCTCGTCGTCGGCGAGGGGGATACACCAGTTGGGATATTGATCGCCGTCGGTGCCGGGCTGGTTCTGGATGCGCCGTTCCCCGACCGCGTCCACCAGCGCCACCCCCAACAGCAGTGACGGGCTCGCCGCGATGAGTTGGTAGAGAGCGTTGATCGTCCGTGGATCGGTCAGCGGGATGTCCGGTGACCACAGGCCACGCTCGATCGCCAGCGCGAGGATCGCGTCGCGGTCGCGTTCCTCGCGGGCCCGGTCGTCGTCCTCGCTCTCGGTGAGCAGTCCGAGTTCGGCCCGCAGGGTGATGTGGTCGCCGGCGAGATAGCCGACCGTCGGTGGCAGATCGTGGGTGGTGACCGAGGTCAGACACAACTCCCGGTACTCTTCGGGCGGAATGGGCGCGTACTCACCGTGCTCGAACCACAGGATCGAGCAGCCGAGGATGCCGCGCGCGGCCAGCGTGTCCTGCACCGTCTTCTCGAACACGCCGAGGTCTTCGCCGATGACGACGGCCCCGGCGCGTTGTGCCTCCAGCGCGAGGATCCCGATCAACGCGTCGTGGTCGTAGCGGACGTAGGTGCCCTCGGCCGCGGATCGTCCCTCGGGAATCCACCACAGCCGGAACAGACCGAGGATGTGGTCGACGCGCAGACCACCGGCGTGGCGCAGCACGGTGCGCAGCATGTCGCGATAGGCCGCATATCCCGACTCGGCGAGTCGTCGCGGATGCCACGGTGGCTGATTCCAGTTCTGGCCTTGCTGATTGAAGCCGTCCGGCGGTGCGCCGACCGTCGCACCGGTGGCGAGGACCTCGCCGAGGGACCACACGTCGGCGCTGTCGCGACCCACTCCGACGGCGAGGTCGGCGATGATGCCGATACGCATTCCCGCCGCCAGTGCGGCGTGCTGGGCCCGGGCGAGTTGTTCGTCGCAGATCCATTGCAGCCACGTGTGGAACTCGATGCGTCCGGCCAGCCGTCGGCGCTCGGTCTCGACGAAGACCGGATCACCGAGTTTGTCGGACCACGCCGGACTGTCCCGCCCGTATTCCTCGACCAGCGCGCACCAGGTGGCGAAATCACGCAGGCCGGCGCCCTCACGACGACGGAACTGCCGGTACGCTGCGGCACGCGCCGCTCGCAGCGGAACCGCGTGCAGCAGCTCCAGCGCGGTCAGCTTTGCACGGAAGGCCTTGTTGCGCTTGATCTTCTTCGTCGAGACGTCGTCGGCGACAAAACTCTTGGCGAGTTTGTCGACACGTTTGCGGTCGGCCTTGGGCAGATTGACGTACTCCGCGATGTCGGTGATCGCGATGTAGAGGGGATTGACGAATCGGCGGGTCGCCGGCAGGTACGGCGAGTTCTCGATCGGGGGCACCGGCTGCGCGGCGTGCAGCGGGTTCACTTGGACGAAGTCGGCGCCGTAGGTGCTGGCCGTCTCGGCGGCGATCTCGGCGAGGTCGGCGAAGTCACCGACTCCCCATGACCGTGCGGAGCGCACCGAATACAGCTGCAGCGCCGTCCCCCAGCGCTGCTCACCGCGCAGGGCGTCGGCGGTTCTCAGTCGCCGGGGCGTCACGATCAACGGCGCCGTCGCCGTGCTCCCGCTGATCTCGTCGGTGACCGAGATCGTGTGATATCCCGGCGAGAGTCCTTCCGGGACTGCGAAACTCGCGCGTCCGGTGAGCACGCCGTCGACGGGGCGCGGTTCCCACCACACGTCGAGTTGTACCGGGCGCACCAGGTCTCCGGCTTCGGTGGTGACCTCGACCTCCACGGGATTGCCGTGGGGCACATGGACCCAGAACACCGCGGCGTCGCCCTCGGTGACCACGGTGACCGGCGGGACCAACGCGCGCCAGTCGTCGATCTCGGCGTCGACGAGGGCGGCGTCGATCTCGGCGTCGGTGTCGGCGGCGATACCCATCGCCCCCAGCACCGCGCGCAGGGTCACCGCACTCACCTCGTGTTCGGCGGAGTCCCATCCCACATAGCTGGTCGCCACACCGGTGCGGCGCGCCAGCTCGGCCAGTCGTTGCCCTACCGAATCGGTCACGACTGCATCGTCTCATCGTCGGGGTCGTGGCGCTCGGGTTGCCGAGGACGCCGCCGAGGACTTGAATCAAGTGTGGCGTAGCTCA
Source organism: Gordonia sp. N1V (assembly GCF_029269935.1). Classification (NCBI taxonomy): domain Bacteria; kingdom Bacillati; phylum Actinomycetota; class Actinomycetes; order Mycobacteriales; family Gordoniaceae; genus Gordonia; species Gordonia sp. N1V. Next base: position 268,003 of record NZ_JARJDD010000007.1, on the reverse strand, counting down.
CCCGGTGAGTTCGCCTGCATCTGTACCGCCCCGAGTGAGGAATCCCCATGTCCGACACGCTCACCCTCGATCCCGCCACCACCGCTCTCGTCCTCATCGAGTTCCAGAACGAGTTCACCTCCGACGGCGGTGTGCTGCATGATGCGGTCGCCGAGGTGATGGACAAGACCGACATGCTCACCAACACCACCTCGCTGGTGCAGGCTGCCCGCGAGGCCGGGGTGACGATCATGCATGCCCCGATCACCTTCGCTCCCGGCTACGGCGAACTCACCCGACACCCGTACGGGATCCTCAAGGGCGTCGTCGACGGCAACGCCTTCGTGAAGGGCACGTGGGGTGCGCAGATCGTCGACGAATTGGCACCCGCCGACGGCGACATCCTCATCGAGGGCAAGCGCGGACTCGACACCTTCGCCTCGACCAACATCGATTTCATCTTGCGCAGCAAGGGAATCGAGACGGTGATCCTCGCCGGATTCCTCACCAACTGCTGTGTGGAATCGACGATGCGTTCGGCGTACGAGAACGGATACCGGGCGATCACGCTCACCGACTGCACCGCGGCGACCTCGGTCGCCGAACACGACAACGCGATCTCCTTCGACTACCCCATGTTCTCGCATCCGGTCGAGTCCGCCGACGTGCGTGCGGCGCTGTGAGCCGCCCGACTCCTCAGAGGTGCAGGTCGCGCTGCCGGATCGCCGCCGTCGCGGCCACGCTGATCAGTCCGGTCGCCACCAGGTAACCCGCCGCCCACCACGGCGAGCCGCCACCGGCACCGATGAGTGCGGTCAGGATCAGCGGTGTCAGACCCGAGGCATAGATGCCGGAGAACTGGTAGACGACCGAGAGTCCGGTGTAACGCACCGGCGTCGGGTAGAGCGAGGCGAACAAGGTGCCCTGGGCGCCGTAGAACAGTGCGTGGACCACACCGAAGACGATCACGAGTCCGACGGTGAACCACACCAGGTTCTCGGTGCCGAACAGTGCGAAGACCGGATAGACCGCGACCGCGTAGGCGATCATGCCGATCAGGTAGATGCGTCGCGGCCCGTAGCGGTCGGTCAGCACCCCCGACATCGGCAGGCCCACCGCCATCACCAGAGCCGCGATGGTGACCGATACCAAGACCGGCACGCGAGGTAGGCCCAGACTGCCGGTGGCGTAGGCGATCGCGAACACGCCCCAGGTGTTGAACGCCGATCCCTCACCCCAGCGGGCGAGCAGACCGAGGACGGTGTTGCGGGTGTTGGGTGGGAGGACGACGTCGCGCAGCGGGGCACTCGACTTCTGCTCGAGCTCGGCGACCTCACGGAAGGCCGGGGTCTCCGAGACCTTCAGCCGCACCACGAATCCGATGACCACCAGCACGATGCTCAACAGGAACGCGATCCGCCATCCGTAGACCAGGAAGTCGTGATCGTCGAAGGCCACCTGGAGTATCGCGAAGACACCGGTGCCCAACGCGAGCCCGAGCGCCAGGCCGATCTGCGGGATCGACCCGAACAGACCACGACGCCGCGCCGGGCTGTGTTCGACGGCGAGCAGAACCGCGCCGGCCCATTCGCCGCCGAGGGCGAACCCCTGCAGGATGCGCAGGCACAGCAGCAGTACCGGGGCGAGGAACCCGATCTGCGCGGCGGTCGGCAGGACACCCATGAGTGCCGTCGCCGCGCCCATCAGGACCATCGTCACCGCGAGGGTGCGTTTGCGGCCGATGCGGTCGCCGATGTGTCCGAACACGACACCACCGATCGGACGCACGACGAAGCCGACGGCAAAGGTCGCGAACGACAACAACGTTCCGACGAAGCTGCTCTGATCGGGAAAGAAGACCTTGGAGAACACCAGGCTCGCGGCGGTCGCGTAGAGGAAGAAGTCGTACCACTCGATGGTGGTGCCGAGCAGGCTGGCGGCGACGACCGTGCGTAGCCGGCGCCGCCGTGCGGCGTCGTCCTCGGCGAGAACGTCGGTGATGTCGGTCAGGGTGGAACTCACAAGTGCTCCACCGTAGGGATGCGTTCTGGGCACGACCAGGGTCACGATCACCGTGATCGTAATGTGGCGTGGCCGTGCGGCGCGGCTCGACTCAGCCGAAGAGCACTCCGGGATTGAGCAGACTCTGCGGATCGAGGGCGTCCTTGATGGCGCGCATCGTGGCCAGGTCGGTCGGCGAACGACCGAGTCGGATCCACGCCGTCTTTGCCCGGCCGATCCCGTGTTCGGCGCTGATGCTGCCGCCCAGCCGGGCGACGATCCCGAAGACGGCGTCGGTCACGGCGTCGGTCGCCTCGACCGGCACATCGAGGAGATTCACGTGGATGTTGCCGTCGCCGATGTGCCCGAACAGGATGGGGCGGCAGGCGACGTCGAGATGATTAGGCAGGTCCTGTAATTCGGCAATGGCGTGCGGAAGGGACCGGATCGGGAACGACACGTCGAGTTTGACGACCGGGGTCGTGGTGGCCCGGGCGATGGCCTCGGTGTGGCTCTCCCGGATCTCCCACAGGGCCCGCGCGGGTCCTGGTTCGAGCACGGCGTCGACGATGCCGTCGGCGTCGTCGAGGAGGTCGATGACTGCGGCCTCGGTGTCGCCGGCGCCGGAGACCTCGAGCAGCAGATGGTAGGGAGCGGGGGTGGAGACCGGACGTCGGCTGCCGTGTTCGGTAACGAGGTCGACACCCTCGCGGGTCATGAACTCGGCGGCCTCGATCGCCAGACCTGCCTCGCGGGCCCGCCCGATCAGGGTGAGCGCGTCGGCCACCCGCTCGAGTGCGGCCACGACGACAACGGTCGCGACCGGCGGGCCGACCAACCGGAACAACACTCTGGTGATGATGGCCAGAGTGCCCTCACTCCCGGCGAGCAAGCCCGGGATATCATATCCCACATTGTCTTTCACGAGCGGCGACCAGCGTCGCAGGACGTCGCCATCGGCGCGGACGGCCTCGATGCCGAGTAACGCCGCTCGGGTGTTGCCGTGCCGGATCATGCGGATGCCACCGGCGTTGGTGGCGACGACACCACCCGCGGTGGCGCTGTCCCGGGAGGCGAGGTCGACCGGGAACATCAGCCCGTGGACCGCGGCGTGCGCATCGATGGCGGCGATCGTCGCTCCCGCCTGCGCGCCCACGCATCGTCCGATCGGGTCGACCTCGTCGAGATCGGTCATCCGCGCCGTACTGAGCACGATGCGTCGGCGCCCATCTGCGGTCGCCGGCGGCACCGACCCGCCGACGAGGCCTGTGTTGCCGCCCTGAATACAGACCTGAATCTGCTGAGCTGCAGCCACTTTCATCACAGCAGCCACCTCGTCGACGGTGCGCGGGCGGACCACCGCATCGGCGATGCCGGTATAGCGGCCCATCCAGTCGACGAGGTATCCGGCCATGGCGTCGTCGTCGGTGAGCACGTTGCGCTCACCGACGATCTTCGCGAGAGCCGGCTCGAAACCGCTCATGTCAGTGCGTCTCGCTCAGGCCAGCGCCTTCTCGATCGGCACGTCGCCGTCGTTGAACTCGATGACCCGCTTCGCGGTGGCCGGATCGGCGATCACCGCCGCGGCGACCGCGGCGACGTTGTCGCGACTGACCTCGCTCTTGGATGTCGTGCTCCCCGATGTTCCGGATCCGGCGGAGTTGTCCGATCCCCCGACCTCGATGTGGCCGGAGCCCGGGTCGTCGGTGAGTCGGCTCGGCCCGAGAATCGTCCAGGCCAGATCGGTGCTCGTGAGATGGGCGTCGGCCGCAGCCTTGGCCTCGGCATAGGCGTAGAACGAATCATCTTCGGGGACACCGTGATCGGGTCCGGCACCGAAATACGAGACCATGACGTAGCGCGGCACGCCGGCCGCCGCTGCGGCGTCGATGGAGCGGATCGCGGCATCGCGGTCGACCGCGAAGGTGCGCTCGGGGTTGCCGCCACCGGCACCTGCCGACCACACGACGACGTCGTGCCCGGCGAGCACCTCGGCGATGGCCCCGGTGTCGAGGTGCTCCACATCGGCGACGACGGGCGTGGCGCCGGTCGCGATGATGTCGTCACTCTGCGCCTGGTTGCGGATCACCGAGCTGACCGCGTCGCCTCGTGCGGTGAGCAGCCGCGCCAGTCGCAGCGCGATCTTCCCGTGTCCCCCGATGATGATCACTCGTGCCACAGTGCACCTCGTTTTCGTGTTGGGTTCTGATTCGTCTTGGGCGGTCGGGTGCGGTTCGTCGCCATCCCGCCCTACTCCACCGTAAGCGCACGTCGACGGCGAGAATTCCCCGCTGTGAAACCGAGCACGCCCGAAGTACACATCAGAGCATCCCGGCTTTACTGTTCGCTTACTTAGCACCAGGAAACTATATTCGGCGGCGTACCTCCCGGAAGGAGCGTTCCGATGTCGACGACCGCACCGGACACCACGACCGCTGTCGAGGCCACCGCCACGCCCGACACCTCTGACGTCGCGGTTCTCTATCACCACCTGGTTCGGATCACGCGATCACTGCGCACCGGCGGCCAGGGCGTGCTCAGCGCGGGTGTGGCCTCGGCGCTGTGGACGATCATCAATCACGGTCCGCTGCGTCTGTCCGAACTCGCCGACCGGGAGTCGGTGACGATGCCGACGATGTCGCGCATCGTCGCCTCCCTGGAACAGCAGGGCTTCGTCGAGCGCGCGCCCGACCCCGACGACGGGCGCGCACGACAGCTCGTCGCGACCATCGCGGGCACCGAACACATCAACCAAGCACGCTCGGCGAGGGCCCAGATCCTCGGTGCGGCCATGGAACGCCTTGACCCGCAGATGCGCTCACATCTGACCGAGGGCGTGGTGGCCCTCGCCGCAGCTCTGGCCGACGACGAGCCCACCTGATCTCGATGAGCACGGGGTCGCACCCCGATGACCTCAGACCATGACCGCCGAGAGCATCGACAGTTTCTCGTGGCTTTCGCTTCCGGGTATCGCGGTGTACACCAGCAGGGCGTGCGCGCGGTCCGGGTCGAGGAGCGTCTGACAATTCACCTCGATCAGGCCGAGGTCGGGATGCAGGAGACGCTTGACGTCGTCGGCGAGTCGGGTGCCGACGTCGTGCTCGTCCCACAATTCGGCGAACTGCGGACTCTGCGAACGTAATTCGTCGGCCACCTGCGCCGCACGCGACCGCGGGCCCTGCATCGTCACCGCTGTCCGCAGGCGCGCGGTGTGCGCTCGAGCATGATGGTCGTGATCGGCCTCGGGAAACCGTGCGCGTGTCGCCTCATCGGTGAACCACCGGTAGGTGATGCTGCGGCGATACCCGGTGTGAACACTGTCGTCACCGATGAGCGCCACGCACAACGCGTTCTGCCACAACGTTTCTCCCGCACTGTTGACGACCATCGCCGGGGTGTCGGCGAGCCGGTCGACGATCCGCATCATGCCGGGTCCGACGTGATCGTCGTGCGCCATCCGATCCGGTGGATTCAGACCGGCCAGCCGGAACAGGTGGTCGCGTTCGTCGAGCCGCAGGTGCAGCGCCTGGGCGATCGCGGCGATCATCTGCGCCGACGGATGCGGCCCACGCAGCTGTTCGAGCCGGCTGTAGTAGTCGGTCGACATCCCGGCCAACTGCGCCAACTCCTCGCGACGCAGCCCGCGGGTGCGTCGGCGGACTCCGGCGGGCAGCCCGACGTCGGCCGGTTGCAGCGCATCGCGCCGGGAACGCAGGAACTGTGCGAGTCCGGCTCGGTCGATGGTGGTTCCGAGGCTGGTGATCATCTGTCCACACCTACTCCGGCCGGCCGGCACGATCCAGGGATCACCGATCCGTGGATGGGTAGGCCCTGGCGGGCAGGGGCACACCGATGGTGAAGTGGCATCCATGAAACTCACCGACAACACCGTCTTCATCCCCGGCGCGACCTCGGGCATCGGCCTGGGGTTGGCACTGCGCCTGCACGAGCTCGGCAACACCGTGATCATCGGTGGACGCCGTACGGCGCTGCTGGACGAGATCGCCACGGCCCACCCCGGCATCCACACCGTCCGCATCGACACCGCCGATGCCGACGACATCACCCGGGTGAGCACCGAAGTGCAGCAACGTTTTCCCGAGACCAACGTGCTCATCGCAATGGCCGGGATCATGCGCCCGGAAGACTTGACCACAAGCGGTTTCCTCGACACCGCGGAGGCCGTGGTGACAACCAACATCCTGGGACCGTTGCGACTGGTCGCCGCGTTCACCGAATTCCTCTCCGGCCGTCCCGACGCCACCATTATCACCGTCTCCTCGGGACTCGCCTTCACCCCGATGGTCGCCACCGCGACCTACAGCGCCTCCAAGGCGGCGATTCACTCATTCACCGACTCGTTGCGAGTGCAGTTGGCGCCCAAGGGGATCGACGTCCTGGAGCTGGTCCCTCCGGCCGTACAAACCGACCTCATGCCCGGACAGGCGCAGGCCGAGTGGGCGATGCCGCTCGAGGAATTCCTCGACGAGGTGCTGAGCCTGCTGCCCGACGCGACCGATGAGATCCTCGTCGAACGGGTCAAGCCGCTGCGCCATTCGGAGGCGCAGGGCACGCGTCGTGAGCTCATCGAGCAACTGGCCCAGCTGAGCTGATCGATGTGTCCGCCGGCGAGTGCCCGCGGTCAGGGGAGTTTGACCAACGCTTCGGTCATGACCGCACGCGTGAGTGCCTCGAACTGCTCGTAGTGGCCATGATGGCCGTACTTGGCGCGCAGCGTCGGCCACGGCTCGAACGCGGCGGCCGCGCCGACGACGTTGCCCTCGTGGATGTAGGCGGGCAGCACGTTCTGGATGGTGGTGTCACGACGCAGCCGCTTGACCGTGTCCTGGTGCAACACCGACGACGGCCGGTACTTGCTGATGACGACTCCGAGCTCGCGGATGTCGCGTCCGATCTCTTCGGCAAAGTCGGCGACGTGCCGCTGGACATGCGGAATGGCGTAGGTGGACAACACGTCCGGGATGGTCGGGATGAGGAAGCCGTCGGCGCAGGCGAGTCCGTTGAGGGTGAAGGGTCCCATGGTGGGTGGGCAGTCGATCAGGACGAAGTCGTAGTCGTCGGCGACGGGTGCGATGGCGCGGCGCAGGATCTCCACGGCGGCGGCGTGGTCGTCGGCCAGTACCCGCCGCGCACTCAACTCCTCGGCGAGCTCGATCAGGTCCAGCGATGCCGGTAGCAGGTCCACACCGGTGACCTCCGCCACCGACGACACCCCACGCTGTAGCACGGCCTCACGATCGAAATACGCGGTCCCGTCGAGGGCGTCGGAGAACAGCGTGGCAAGGGTCCGGCCCCGATCGTTGAGTTCGAGCCAACGCTCGGGGCCGATCATGACCGTCGTCAGGCTGGTCTGGGCGTCCAGATCGATCAGGAGCACCCGTTTGCCGAATACGGCGGACAAGAATTCGGCGACCCCGGCGGTCACCGTCGTCTTGCCCACCCCGCCCTTCAGACTGATGGTGGCGATCACCCTCGGCATGAGGGGAGGGTAACCGCAGTGGGGTCATCGTCGCAGGTCGACGCTTTCTCTGCGAGTCTGCGTCGGCTGGTCTGATCCGGCTCCCCCTCTCCGGGATCAGAAGCCGGACGACGTGGGTCCGCCCTTGCTGCGGGAGGCCCGGAACAGCATGATCGCACCGTAGACGGCCAGGCCGATCAGACCGATCCAGAACAGTCCCTTGAGGATTGGTCCGAGCATCGCCAGTGCGATGAGGACGATCGCGATGATGCCCAGGACCTTCCAGAAGTTCGGGCCGTTGCGGCGTGCGCTGCCGTCGTGGGTGGTGGTGGCGTCTGTTGTGGTGTTCATGACTCCACCATGCGCCGTCCGTCGGCCGAATTCACTGGTCAGCACGGTTTCTGGGGGAAAGATCAGGGGTCTCCCCCATCCGAGCCGCGCCCTGCGGCGCGGGCCCGGGGGTCGGGGTCACCGGTGGTGTAGTGGCAACCCAGGACTGCGGGACCACTGATCGCACGGCGGTCCCGAAACCAGGCGACGCACACGTCCGCGACGCAGCCGCGTGAACGGGTGAGCAGATATCCGTGCGTGCAATCACGGAACCGATCCTCGTAGTTCCAGCGGTCGAGCATCGCGCGCGGTACCGCGTATCCGGCAACCGCCGGGATGGTCATCACTGTCGTCGAGAGCCTGACCATGAAGGTTTGGTCACGCAGTACCAGGATCTGAGCACACGGCACGTCGCCGGCATCGTCGGAGTCGTCGTACTCGGCGGGACCGAGGTCGAGGACGCCGCCGGCGGGGATGCCCGCCACCGAGTCGGCGAGCCAGTCACGCATCGCCGTCCAGGCCAGGACCGGATCGGGTTCGCCTGTTTCGGGCGTGACGAGATCGGGTGTGTTGGGGTCGGGTGTGTTGGGGTCGGGAGCATCGAAATCGGGGGTGTGTGGGTCGAACACCGTGGCCTCCTCTGCGTCGGGATGGGCCCAGTGAAGCATCGGCCACCGACAATAACTCGAACGCGAGTGCGAACCGTCGACGGCGGTCGCCTCACCAGCGGGAATGTGAACACGGTCACCGGCGCTGGCGCGGCGCGCCCGCGCGCCCGGCGGTGTGCGGATGCGGAAGGCAAGATCGTCATCATGCCGATCCCCGAATTCATCCGTGATCTTCGTGCGCACGTCGGACATGCCCCGCTGTGGCTGTCGGGGGTCAGCGGGGTCGTGGTCGACGACTCCGGCCGCGTGTTGCTGACCCACCGAGCCGACACCGAGGAGTGGGCAGTGGTCTCGGGGGTCCTCGAGCCCGGCGAAGAACCCGCGCACGCGATCGTTCGGGAGATCGCCGAGGAAACCGGGATCACCGCGGTCGTCGACCGTCTGACGAGTATCGACGTGACACCGATGATCACCTATCCGAACGGGGACCAGACGCAGTATCTCGACGTGTGCTTCCTCGCGCGGCACGTCGACGGCGAACCACGCGTCGGCGACGACGAGAACCTCGCGGTGGCCTGGTTTTCCCCCGACGATCTGCCGGAGCCGCTCGCGGAGACCACCCGCCACCGTGTGGCCCGTGCGCTCGACGGCGACGAACGCGCCTGGTTCCATCGCTGAGGTCGATCTCGCTGAGGTCAATGTCCTGAGGTCAATGTCCCTGAGGTCAACGTCACCGTCGGAATATCGCGCGGCCCGGGTGTCCTTGAACCGAACATGGCCGATTCCCCGAACACCAACACCCCAGACACCAACGACAACACCCTCGACATCGACTCCGCTGCGGTGACTGCCCGTCAGGTCGTCGCCGTGCGGTACGGCGATCCGGTCGACGTCCTCAAGATCGTCGAGGTCGAGTTGCCTGCCCCCGATCAGGGGCAGGTGGTGGTGGCGGTCGAGGCGATCGGGGTGAATCCGATCGACGCGAAGATCGTCCGGGGTGTCATGGGCACCGACGAGTCCGCGTTACCGCGACCGATCGGCAACGAACTCTCGGGCACCGTCCGAGCCGTCGGACCAGGCACCAACGATTTCGCCGTCGGCGATCCGGTTATCGGCTATCCGGTCCCCGGCGCGTACGCCGACCACGTCGTGGTCGGCACCGACCGGCTCCATCGCCGACCCGAAAGCCTCGACGTGCAGCGCGCCGCCGGCCTGTTGCTGGCGGGCGTGACGGCCGCTGATGCCGTCGCCACCGCACAGATCGCCGGCGGCGACGTCGTCGTTGTGCACGGCGGCGCGGGTGCGGTCGGTGTCGTCGCCGTCCAGCTCGCGGTGAAGGCCGGGGCGACGGTCATCGCCACCGCCGCGCAGACCAATCACGCATATCTGCGCGGACTCGGGGCGATCCCGGTCACCTACGGCGATGGGCTGATCGAGCGCATCCGTGAGGGCGCACCCGGCGCGGTCACCGCAGCCGTCGACACGGTCGGCACGGACGAGGCGATCGACGTCTCGCTGGAACTTGTCGTCGATCGTTCACGCATCGTGAGCATCGCCGCCTTCGGACGCGCAGCGGAAGGAATCGTGGTGATTGCCGGGCCGAGCGCCGCCAGCAATCGCCACAGGGCCGAGGCGATCGAACCGCTGATCGCCTCGGCCGCCGACGGGTCCCTCGTGACCGAGGTCGCCGCGACGTACCCTATGGACAGGGCCGGTCACGCGTTGGCCGACCTGTCCGGGCGCCACCCCCGGGGCAAGTTCGTCCTCCTCCCGTGAGGCATTCCCCTCGTACGCACCCGGCGGGTCCACACTCCACCATCACAGTGAAAGGTGTTCCATGACAGTCCCTTCCATCACACTCAACAATGGCGTCGAGATTCCTCAGCTCGGTTTCGGTGTCTTCCAGATCAAGCCCGAGGACACCGTCGAGGCCACCCTCTCGGCCCTCGAGGTGGGCTATCGTCACATCGACACCGCGCAGATGTACGGGAACGAAGCCGAAGTCGGTGAGGCAGTGCGCAAGTCAGGCGTACCGCGCGAGGAGGTATTCATCACCACCAAGCTCAACAACAGCTTTCACGCCTTCGACGACGCCCTCGAGGCCACCGACAAGTCCCTGGAACGGCTCGGTGTCGAGCACGTCGACCTGTATCTGATCCATTGGCCACTGCCCGACGTCGGCGATTTCGTCGAGACCTGGAAGGCCATGGAAAAGATCTACACCGACGGCAAGGCCCGCGCGATCGGTGTCTCCAACTTTCAGAAGCATCACCTCGAGCGCCTGTTCGCCGAGACCGAGGTCGTGCCCGCGGCCAACCAGATCGAGGTGCATCCCTACCTCACCCAGAACCCGTTGCGCGCCTTCAATTCCGAACACAACATCGCCACCGAGGCATGGTCGCCGATTGCGCAGGGCGACGTCCTCGATGATCCGGTGCTGAAGAAGATCGCCGAGGAGAAGGGCCGCACGGTGGCACAGGTGGTGTTGCGCTGGCACATTCAGCGCGGCGACATCGTCTTCCCCAAGTCGGTGACGCGCTCGCGGGTCGAGGAGAACTTCGCACTCTTCGACTTCGATCTGTCCTCCGAGGACATGGCTGCCGTCGACGGCCTCAACAAGGACAAGCGGCGCGGACCCGATCCCGACACGTTCAATTACGTTCCCTGACCGACCCCGTGTCCTGACCCAACTTTGACCTGACCGGCCCACCCACCGACCCCTCCGGCGCGCGCCGTGAGCAGAATGTGTCCATGCACATCTCGCGGCGCGCGCACCGGGTGGCACCCTTCTACGCGATGGAGTTCGCCAAGAAGGCCGCGGCCGTGGAGGCGGCCGGGCACAGGGTCATCCGACTCAACATCGGCGAACCGGATTTCGGCCCGCCCCCGCAGTTCCTCGCCGCAGCCCGCGACGCCGCCGACGGCCGGCCGATGGCCTACACCGAGGCCCTCGGCACCGTCGAGCTGCGCGAGGCGATCGCCGGGTTCTACGCGACGCACTTTCGCGCCGAGGTCGATCCGCGTCGGGTCGCCGTCACCACCGGCGCCTCGGCGGCGCTGCTGCTGACCTGCGCTGCGCTGATCGACGACGGCGACGGGGTGCTCATCGGCGACCCGTCCTATCCGTGCAATCGGCAGTTCGCCGAGAGCTTCGGAGCGCGGGTGTCGTTGATTCCCACGACACCGGAGACGTATTACCAACTGACACCGGACCTCGTCACACGGTCTTGGCACGAGGAGACACGCGGGGTGATCGTGGCCTCGCCGTCGAATCCGACGGGCACCTCGATCCCCCACGACGACCTGCGTCGGCTGTGTCGCGAGGTCGGCGATCGCGGTGGGTGGAGCATCGTCGACGAAATCTACCTGGGCCTCGCCGATCCCGACGCCGACGGCCATCCGCCGCGCAGTGTGCTCACCGACCCGACCGCAACGGCGTCGACCGTCGTCATCAACAGTTTCTCCAAGTACTTCGGCATGACCGGATGGCGGCTGGGGTGGGCGATCCTGCCCGACGGCCTCGTCGACGTCGTCGAGCGGCTCGCGCAGAACTACTACGTCAGCCCGCCGGCCCCGGCGCAGCACGCGGCATTGAGCTGTTTCACCCCGGAGTCGCTCGGTGTCGCCGAGGATCGTCGACGGGAGTTCGTCAATCGCCGTCGCCTCGTCCTCGACGGCCTCGAGCGCATCGGCCTACCCGTCCCGGTCCCGCCGGACGGCGCGTTCTACGTCTACATCGACGTCTCGCCGACGGGCCTGGGGTCGGCGGAGTTCTGCGACCGTGCCCTGCTCGAGGCGCACGTCGCGCTCACCCCGGGCAAGGATTTCGGCGTCGCCACCGCCGACGACCACATCCGGCTGTCGTATGCGGCCTCGACCGCCGATCTCACCGACGCACTCGAGCGGTTGGAGCGCTTCGTCGGCGACCTGGCAGGGTAGTCGCCATGGCGACACCCACACCACACTCCGCACCACACGCCGCACCGGACGCCGCGACCGACCGCATCGCCCGCGCTGCCGACGACTGGTTGCGTTCCACCGACACCTCGGCCCTGCCCGGCGTCGTCACCGGGGTGAGCACCGCCGAGCAGACCGTCCACCTCGGTTCCGTCGGCCCAATCGCCACCGACTCGGTACTCGCCCTCTACTCGGTCACCAAGTCGCTCACCGCAACCGTCGCGCTGCAACTCGTCGACGACGGCGTCCTCGACCTCGACGCCCCCGCTGCCGAGTACGAGCCCCGTCTGGCCGGACTCACCGTGCTCGACGGATTCGACGACGACGGCACGCCACGCCTGCGGGAACCGGCAAGCATCCCGACCACCCGGCAACTCCTCACCCACACAGCGGGTTTCGCCTACGCCTTCTTCGACGCGGACTTCACCCGGGTGGCCCGGGCCCAGGATCTGCCCGACGTGGCCACCGGCACCGTCGAATCCTTGGGGACGACGCTGATGTTCGATCCCGGCACCCGCTGGGAGTACGGAACCAACCTCGACTGGGTCGGATTGGTGATCGAGGGCATCACCGGCCACCGCCTCGGCGACACGATGACGCAGCGGTTGTTGACGCCACTGGGCATGTCCGACACCGCCTTTGCGCGCGACGGTGCCGCACTGGCCCGCGCCGCCGCACTGCACGCCCGTCTGCCCGACGGCTCCCTCAAGGCGCTGCGCGCCCCGACGGCGCCGGATGCACCACCGGTCGACATGGGCGGGCAGGGCCTCTACTCCACGATCCCCGACGTCCTTCGGTTCCTGCGGCTGTGGCTGCGCGGCGGGCGCACCGAGCACGGCGAGCAACTCCTGCGACCGGAGACGGTCGCCGCGGCCACCGCCGATCAGCTCGGTGACCTGCAGGTCACCGCACTGCCCGGCGTCGATCCGCGATGCACCCGCGACGCGGAATTCTTCCCCGGCATCGCCAAGGGCTGGAATCTTCTCGCGATGACCAACGAGACCGACGCCCCCACCGGGCGCCGCGGCGGCTCCTACGGGTGGGCCGGACTGGCGAACGTGTACTTCTGGATCGATCCGTCGAGCGGGATCGCCGGCGCCTGGGGGACCCAGCTCTTCCCGTTCGCGGACCCGACGGCGATGAGTGCGGCTTTGGATTTCGAGGCCGCGGTGTACCGAGCGCTCGACGACTGAAACGCCGACGACGCAGACCCCGACGACCGGCGCAGACCTGTGTCGACTTCGGGGTTGTGTGTCCTGCAGGACACACAACCCCGAAGTCGACACACATTCACCGCCGGTCAGGCCGCCATCAGCGCGAGGTGAACCAGCCAGTGACGCACCTTGGCGACCACGGTGCCGCGCCGGAGATCGTCCCAGACCCAGCGGATCACCATGATGCCCATCGCGCGGAGCGCGTCTTCGCGTGCCTTCTCGCGCAGCACGACCTCGGTGACGTCCTCTCCGGGCCTCAGTAGCTTCTGGTACTTGACCTTGCCGTCGAACTCCCCGACGAGCAGACCGTCCCAGTCGAAATCGGTCCGGGCGACGAAGATGCCGTGCTTGTCGTAGAACTCATGCTGCAGCCGAGCCGGACGCAGCCCGGCTTCGATCAGTTGGGCGCGACTCCACGACTCCCCCGGGCTCTCGGCATTTCCGTCGGCGAAGCGCAGTGCATGCCGGGCCCGCCCGACCCCGCGACGAGAACCGGCCAGCATCATGGCCATCACCTCACGATCGGCACCCCGGCGGAGCGCGGCGTCGAAGACGGCCAGTGCCCTCGCGAAACCGTCGGCGCCGCAAGCGACATCGACGGCGGTCCGTTCGAGCGAGGTCACCGACACGCCGTCGATCACGACGGTGTGCGCCTCGGACACTTCGCCGACGTGACAGTGCAGCGTCGTGGTCCGAAAGCCCGTCGGCGCGGTGCGGTGTACGCGACGGAAGTTGGGTTCGAGCATGGCGAGGCCGTGGACCGCGGCCGCGCTCTGGTGACTCAACGGCGCGTCGGAGGTCCCAGTGAGCACCGTTGCGATCGCGGTCAGTCGGTGCAGTTCCTCGGGCTCCCGGCGCACCGCCTCGGCGTAGACCCCGCGGACGATCCGCACGATCTGCTTGGTGCGCACCGCTCGGGCGAGATCCTCGTCGGTCAGTCCGACCGCGATCACCGACGCTCGATGGATGAGGCCGTGGGTATCGGCGGGAAAGGTCATCATGCCGAGTTGGACGCGGCACGCCTTGCCGCAGTTCCGCCCGACGTCAGATCTGCCGCGGATGTGTGTCGACTTCGGGTTTGTGCGCCCTGCAGGACACGCAAAGGCGAAGTCGACACACATCCGCGCTGGTCAGCCTGTTCCAGGTCCACCACAACCGCCGATCCACACCAGCGGATATGTGGCCAGTCTCACAGTGAGACGGGTGTGAGACGCGTCACGCGGTTGTATCGGTAGCGCTTCAGCCCGCAGGCCGACACCGCGTCGGCTCTTCTACAGGAGGCGCACATTGAGCAGGCAGAGCTTGACCAAGGCCCATGCGAAGATCACCGAGCTGTCGTGGGAGCCCACCTTCGCCACCCCGGCAACCCGGTTCGGAACCGACTACACGTTCGAGAAGGCACCAAAAAAGGATCCGCTCAAGCAGATCATGCGGTCGTACTTCCCGATGGAAGAGGAGAAGGACAACCGCGTCTACGGCGCCATGGACGGCGCGATCCGCGGCAACATGTTCCGTCAGGTCCAGGAACGCTGGCTCGAATGGCAGAAGCTGTTCTTGTCGATCATCCCGTTCCCCGAGATCTCGGCGGCCCGCGCGATGCCGATGGCCATCGACGCCGTCCCCAACCCGGAGATCCACAACGGTCTCGCGGTACAGATGATCGACGAGGTTCGTCATTCGACGATCCAGATGAACCTCAAGAAGCTGTACATGAACAACTACATCGACCCGGCCGGCTTCGACATCACCGAAAAGGCCTTCGCCAACAACTACGCGGGCACGATCGGCCGGCAGTTCGGCGAGGGATTCATCACCGGTGACGCCATCACCGCCGCGAACATCTACCTGACGGTGGTCGCCGAGACGGCATTCACCAACACCTTGTTCGTGGCGATGCCCGACGAGGCCGCGGCCAACGGCGACTACCTGCTGCCGACGGTCTTCCACTCGGTGCAGTCCGATGAGTCCCGGCACATCTCCAACGGCTACTCCATCCTGCTGATGGCCCTGGCCGACGAGCGCAATCGTCCGCTGCTCGAACGGGATCTGCGCTACGCATGGTGGAACAACCACTGCGTCGTCGACGCCGCGATCGGTACCTTCATCGAGTACGGCACCAAGGACCGCCGCAAGGACCGGGAGTCCTACGCCGAGATGTGGCGTCGGTGGATCTACGACGACTACTACCGCAGTTACCTTCTGCCCCTGGAGAAGTACGGGTTGACCATCCCGCACGATCTCGTCGAGGAGGCCTGGAACCGCATCGTCGACAAGCACTACGTGCACGAGGTCGCCCGCTTCTTCGCCACCGGCTGGCCGGTCAACTACTGGCGGATCGACGCCATGACCGACACCGACTTCGAGTGGTTCGAGGAGAAGTACCCCGGCTGGTACAACAAGTTCGGCAAGTGGTGGGAGAACTACAACCGTCTGGCCTACCCCGGCAAGAACAAGCCGATCGCCTTCGAGGACGTCGACTACGAGTACCCGCACCGCTGCTGGACCTGTATGGTGCCGTGCCTCATCCGCGAGGACATGGTCACCGACAAGGTCGACGGCCAGTGGCGCACCTACTGCTCGGAGACCTGCGCCTGGACCGACAAGGTGGCGTTCCGCCCGGAGTACGAGGGTCGACCGACCCCGAACATGGGGCGCCTCACCGGTTTCCGCGAATGGGAGACGCTGCATCACGGCAAGGATCTCGCCGACATCATCACCGATCTCGGCTACGTCCGCGATGACGGCAAGACCCTGATCCCGCAACCGCATCTGGATCTCGACCCCAAGAAGATGTGGACGCTCGACGATGTGCGCGGCATCCCGTTCGGCAGCCCCAACGTGGCGCTCAACGAAATGAGCGATGACGAGCGTGAAGCTCACATCGCCGCCTACATGGCCAATAAGAACGGGGCCGTCACGGTCTGATCCGTGACGCCCTGATCCGGAAACGCCGGGAGCCCCTGGCGAGGGCGTATCGAGGCCCACCACCGCACGCGTGACCTCGATGCGCCCTGGCCGTTCCGGCCACACCCGCACACCGCCTTGCGCCCCAGGAGACTTCATGGCCGACACCCACAAGATCAGCTTCGAACCCGTCGACATCGAGATGGAGGTCGGCGAGGACGAAACCATCCTCGACGCCGCATTCCGACAGGGAATCCACCTCATGCACGGCTGCCGCGAGGGCCGTTGTTCGGCCTGCAAGTCGTACATGCTCGAGGGCGACGTCCAGATGGACGACTACTCCACCTTCGCCTGCAATGACGCCGAAGAGGCCGAGGGTTACGTACTCCTCTGTCGCACATACGCTTACAGCGACTGCGAGATCGAGCTCCTCAACTTCGACGAGGACGAACTCCTCGGCGGTGCACCCATTCAGGATGTCACCACGAAAGTCGCTGCCATCGAACCGATGACCCCCGACATCGTGTCCCTGAAACTCGATGTCGTCGAACCGGAGTCCGTGGAGTTCAAGTCGGGACAGTATTTCGACCTGTTCATCCCGGGCACCGAGGACAAGCGGTCGTTCTCGATCGCCACCACCCCGGCCACCCCGGATCGGCTCGAGTTCCTGATCAAGAAGTATCCCGGTGGACTGTTCGCCGGCATGCTCACCGACGGCCTGTCGGTGGGTCAGGAGATCAAGCTGAACGGTCCGTACGGGTCGTGCACCCTGCGCAACGGGCACGTCCTGCCAATCGTGGCAATCGGCGGCGGCGCGGGGATGGCGCCGCTACTGTCTCTCCTGAGACACATCAGCGAGACCGGCCTGAACCGTCCGGTTCGGTTCTATTACGGAGCCCGCACCGCCGCCGATCTCTTTCTACTCGACGAAATCGCCACTCTCGGTGAGAAGATCGACGACTTCTCGTTCACCGCATGTCTGTCGGAGAGCACCGACAACGCACCCGAGGGCGTCACCGTCATCGGCGGGAACGTCACCGACATCGTCAACGACAACGAAGCGGACCTGGCCCGAACGGAGGTGTATTTCTGCGGTCCCCCACCCATGGTCGATGCAGCTCTCGCACTGGCGGAACAGCATTCGGTTCCCCACGACCAGATCTTCTACGACAAGTTCACCAGCCCGGCATTCGACTCCTGATCACGACCACCGCGGTCGAGTCAGCCTGAACGACAGGAACGAAAGGTATGTCCGCACCAGCGCAACCCCGGGAACGCAGTTTCCCGTCCATCGAATTCACCGACGCCGAGGCCGGCGCACGGGAATTCCCGAGCAGCCGCAGCCGCAAGTACAACTACTATCAGCCCTCCAAGAAGCGCGCCACGATCTACGAGGACGTCACCGTCGACGTCCAGCCGGATCCCGAACGGCACCTCACCCAGGGCTGGATCTACGGCTTCGGCGACGGCCCCGGCGGATACCCGAAGGAATGGACCTCGGCGCAGTCGAGCAACTGGCATCAGTTCCTCGACCCCAACGAGGAGTGGGAACAGTCGATCTACCGCAACAACTCCGCGGTCGTGCATCAGGTGGATCTGTGCCTGCAGAACGCCAAGCGCGCACGGGCCTACGACGGCTGGAACTCCGCGTGGCTCAAGTTCATCGAGCGCAACCTCGGAGCCTGGATGCACGCCGAGAGCGGCATGGGCCTGCACGTGTTCACCTCGATTCAGCGGTCCGCGCCGACCAACATGATCAACAACGCGGTGTGCGTCAACGCCGCCCACAAACTGCGTTTCGCGCAGGATCTGGCGCTGTTCAATCTCGACCTCTCCGAGGCCGAGGAGGCGTTCGACGGGTCGGCGCACAAGGAGGTCTGGCAGTCGGCTCCCGAGTGGCAGCCCACCCGCGAGGCCGTCGAACGCCTGACTGCGATCGGCGACTGGGCCGAATTGTTGTTCTGCTCCAACATCGTCTTCGAGCAGCTGGTGGGCTCGCTGTTCCGGTCCGAACTGGTCATGCAGGTCGCCGCCCGCAACGGCGACTACATCACCCCGACGATCGTCGGCACCGGAGAGTACGACTACGACCGGGACCTGAACTACTCGCGCGCCCTGTTCCAGATGCTCGCCCGCGACGAGAAGCACGGCATCGACAATCGGAAGCTGTTCTCGCGGTGGATGTCCGAATGGGTTCCCCGGTGCCTCGACGCCGCGCGCGGACTCCAGCCGATCTGGTCGCAGCCGGCGGACAAGTCCGTCACGTTCTCATCCAGCCTCGAACACGCGAAGACCAAGTTCGCCGATGTCCTGGCAGCCATCGATGTCGATATCCCAGAGGAGTTGAACAAGTGAGCACCATGCAATTCGGAGCCGACACCGAGTTCTCCAACATGTGCGGTGTGACGCTCATGAACACACCGATCGGACGCGTCGTCGCCGACGTGATGGGCGCCAAGGACGGCGTCGAACTCACCGAATACCCGTCGATGATCCGCGTCGACGGGATCAACCGCCTCGACTTCGACTACGACGAACTGACCGACGCCCTCGGCCAGGACTTCGACGGATCGATCTTCGAGGAGATCAGTTCGACCCACTACGGACGGATGGTCCATCTCGACGACAAGACCATCCTGTTCGCCAGCCCCGAGGACGCCGCCGAGTTCATCGGCTTCGACCTGACCGCCTCCTAGGAGCGGTCGCCAGAGAACTTCGCCGCCGGGGTCATTCCGCCCCCGCAAGCAGGCCCCGGCGGCGAATTCCACCATCCGACAAGACACCACAGCACCAGTTTTCAGCCCACACAGCCCCGTCAACGCCGCGAGAGAGCGAGTGATACCGATGTACGAGAAGAATGGCGACAAGTATTTCATCGTCGATGCCCACGTCCACCTGTGGGACGGCCGCGAATCCAACCAGCGCAACATCCACGGCAAACAGTTCATCGACTGCTTCTACGACTATCACCGCAATCTCAGTCCCGCCGAGGAGCTGTGGGATTACGACACCTACTGCTACTACGGCCCCGATCGCCTCATGCGGGATCTCTTCGAGGAGGGGCCGGCCGATCACGCCATCTTCCAGGCCACCATCCTGCGGGATTTCTACGTCAACGGTTTCGCGCAGGTCGACGACTCGCTGAAGCTCTGTCAGGACAATCCCGGCAAACTCACCTACAACCACGCCTATGATCCGCGCGACGGCGAGGACGGCCTCGAGCAGCTCCGCCGCGACGCCGAGACGATGGATCTCAAGGGCGTGAAGCTCTACACGGCCGAATGGCATGGCGACTCACGGGGATACAAGCTCGACGACCACTGGTCGCGCCGGTATCTCGAGGAGTGCATCAAGCTGGGCATCAAGAACGTGCACGTGCACAAGGGCCCCACCATCCGGCCGCTCGACCGCGATGCCTTCGACGTCGCCGACGTGGACAAGGTCGCCACCGACTATCTCGACCTGAACTTCATCATCGAGCACGTCGGGCTCCCCCGCCTCGAGGACTTCTGCTGGATCGCCACTCAGGAGTCGAATGTCTACGGCGGTCTGGCCGTGGCGATTCCGTTCATCCACACGCGACCGCGCTACTTCGCACAGATCATCGGTGAGCTCCTGTACTGGATCGGCGAGGACAAGATCCTCTTCGCCAGCGACTACGCGCTGTGGACACCGCAGTGGCTGGTTGAGCGTTTCGTCGACTTCCAGATCCCGGAGGACATGACCGAGTACGCCCCGATCACCACCGATCAGAAACGAAAGATCCTCGGCCTCAACGCCGCCGCGCTGTACCCGCACATCGAGGTGCCCGCCGAACTGCGCATCCCCACCGATGCCGCCGACCCGGGAGCCGAGGTGGCCGCGGGCGCGAAGGATGCGGTGGCATCATGACGGCGCTGTCGGAGCCGACCGATACCGATGTGATGGTCGTCGACGCGGTGCTCGGGGCACTCGGTACGGTGCTCGATCCCGAACTCGACCAACCGATCACCGAGTTGAACTTCGTCCGATCGATCTTCATCGACGACGACGGGGTCGCCGTTCACCTGCGGTTGCCCACGTCGTTCTGCTCGCCCAACTTCGCGTATCTGATGGCCTCCGATGCCCTCGACGCACTCGAGGACATCGACGGCATCGGGGATGTGCGGGTCATGCTCGACGACCACCACGACTCGGACAAGATCAACGCCGGGCTCGCCGCGCACGCCGGCTACAAGGGCACCTTCGGTGTGGAGGCCGAACAGGATCTCGAGGAGCTGCGGCTGACGTTCCTGCGCAAGGCGCACACCGCGGCGATGGAACGCGCTGTGGCCAAGCTCATCTCGTCCGGTCAGGCCACCGTCGAGGACTGTGAGCATCTGTTGCTGCGCGATCTGCCCGACGGCCCCGCCAAGTGGGCACTGCTGCGCCGCCGCGTGCAGCTGGGCCTGGGTGTGTGTCCCAACTGCCGGGTCGTCGTCGGTGAGGACGGCACCACGCTGCCGCCCGAGCAGATCCCGATGCGATTGCGCTTCGCGCGATCGGTGCGGATCTCCATGGAGGGCAACAGCCATTTCTGCCGCGGCCTGCTGGCCACCCGTTACGCCGACGACGGCGAGTGTGACGGCACCAGCGGCCCGGTCATCACCAATCTGCGCACCAGCGGGGGCGCAATCGACGAGAAGAGGTCGGCATGAGAGCAGTACAGGTGGTCGGATACCACGACAAGTTGCAGCTCAACGAGATTCCGGATCCGGAGATCACCGGGCCACTCGATGTGATCGTGCGCATCGGCGGTGCCGGCGTGTGCCGGACCGACCTGCACATCCTCGAGGGCCAGTGGGAGGCCAAGAGCGGTGTGGCCCTTCCGTACACGATCGGCCACGAGAACGCCGGCTGGGTCGAGGCGATCGGCGATGCCGTCACCAACGTCGCGGTGGGCGACAAGGTGATCCTGCACCCGCTGATCACCTGCGGGCTGTGCCGGGCGTGCCGCGACGGTGACGACGTGCATTGCGAGAACAGCAAGTTCCCCGGCATCGACACCGACGGCGGCTACGCCGACTATCTGAAGACGACCGCCCGCAGCGTGGTGCGCATCGACGACTCACTCGAGCCCGCCGCGGTGGCCGCACTCGCCGACGCCGGGTTGACCGCCTATCACGCGGCCGCCAAGGTCGCGCGGATGACCCGCCCCGGTGACACGTGCGTCGTGATCGGCGCAGGCGGATTGGGCCACATCGGGATTCAGGTGCTCTCGGCGATCTCCGGAGTCACCATCGTGGTGCTCGACCGCAACCCCGACGCGGTGGCACTCGCCGTCGAGGTCGGTGCGCACGAGGGAATCGTCGCCGACGGCAACCACATCGAGAAGGTTCTGGCACTGACCGATGGCAAGGGCGCCGAGGCGGTGCTCGACTTCGTCGGCGAGGGCGGCGCGACCGCCGAGGGCGTCGCGATGCTGCGGCAGGCCGGCAACTATTTCGTCGTCGGGTACGGCGAGAACATCAATGTCCCCACCATCGACATCATCTCGACCGAGATCAACTTCATCGGCAATCTCGTCGGTTCCTACAACGACCTCACCGAACTGATGACGCTGGCCGCCCAGGGCAAGGTCACGCTGCACACCGCGACCTATCCGCTCACCGATTTCCAGCAGGCCCTCGACGACCTCGATGCAGGCAAGGTCAGGGGGCGCGCCATCCTGATCCCCTGACCGCACCCGAGAACACCGTAAACACCCGAAAAGATCTACCCCGCAAGATATTCGAGAAAGGTTGGACAACATGGCCAAGGAGTTGCGCTACAACGCCGAAGCGCGGCTGCGGCTGGAACGGGGCGTCAATGCCCTCGCCGACGCGGTCAAGGTGACGTTGGGACCCAAGGGTCGCAACGCCGTCCTGGAGAAGCTCACCGGACCACCGACGATCACCAACGACGGTGTGACCATCGCCCGCGAGATCCAGCTCCGAGACCCGTTCGCCAACATGGGCGCCCAACTGGTCAAGGAAGTCGCCATGAAGACCAACGGGGTCGTCGGTGACGGCACCACCACCGCGACGGTCCTGGCCCAGGCCATGGTCCGGGAGGGCCTGCGGGCCGTCGAGCAGGGCGCCAATCCGATGCGGGTGCGGCGGGGTATCGAACGCGCCGTCGCCGCCGTCCTGGGCTCGCTGACCGAGCAGGCCGTGCAGATCGGCGGCCGCAGTGACCTCGAACGCATCGCGTCGCTGGCCGCCAGCGACGACGAGGTGATCGGTGAGGTCATCGCCGCCGCCGTCGAACACGTCGGCAAGAACGGCGTCATCACCACCGAGGAGAGCGACACGCTCGGGCTGTCGGTCGAGGTCGTCGACGGCATCGAATTCGATCACGGGTACATCTCCGGGTACATGGTGACCAATCCCGAACGCATGGAGGCGGTGCTCGACAACCCGGTCGTGCTGCTCACCAACAAGAAGATCACCTCGGTGCAGGAGATCATGCCTGCCATCGAGGTCGCCAAGCGTGCCGATCGGCCACTGCTGGTGCTGGCCGAGGACGTCGACGGACCGGCCCTGCAACTGCTCGTCGGCGGCAACATGCACAACACGATGCGGTCGGTGGTGGTCCGCGCCCCGGGATTCGGGCATCGCCGGATCGCCGAACTCGAGGATCTCTCGGTCGCCCTCGGCGGCCACGTGATCGCCAAGGACACCGGGATCGAACTCTCCGAGGTCAGCATGGAGCACCTCGGCACCTGTGATCGCGTGACCGTCACCGAGAACGAGACGACCATCGTCGGCGCGCACGGCGAGCAGGAGCTCGTCGACGCCCGGGTGCGCCATCTGGAGGCCCAGCTCGAGCGGGCACGAATCGACGCCGACCGCGACGCCCTGGAACTGCGGATCGCGCGGATGACCGGCCGGGTCGCGGTGATCCGGGTCGGCGGTGTCACCAGTGTCGAGCTCAAGGAACGCATGCTGCGGGTCGAGGACGCCCTGGCCGCGACCCGGGCAGCGGTGGAGGCCGGGATCGTCTCGGGTGGCGGCACGGCACTCGCCCAGTCCCACCGGGCCCTGGAATCGCTGGACACCTCCGGCGATGAGGGCGCCGGTGTGCAGGTGGTGCGCAACTCGCTGGCCGAGCCGCTGTTCTGGATCGCGACCAACGCCGGCTACGACGGCGAAGAGGTGGTCAAGGTGGTGACCGGGCTGCCCCTCGGGCACGGGTTCAACGCCCTGAGCGGCTCCTACGGCGACATGTTCGACGAGGGCGTCATCGATCCGTGCAAGGTGACCCGCGCGGCATTGGAGAGCGCCGCGTCGATCGCGGCATTGCTGATCACCACCGAGACAGCGGTGGTCGAGGAGGTGCTCGGCAACCCCGGCGCCATCCCCGCGCCGGGCTTCGGCGATCTGGCCGAGGGCATGGTCCGCCCGTCCAACATCTACTGAGTCGTGTGTGTGCCGGGTCGACGGGCCCGGCACACACCGCCCGGGAATGATCGACGCCGAATCATTCCCACCCAGGACTGGGCCGGCCGCGATCCGGACGATGAGATTCGTTCGCGGCGTTGATCGCGGCCGGTCCTCCCCAGGGGGTACACTCGCAGCAGGTGAGACCCAGATCACAGCGGAGCCCCCGATCGCAGAGGAGCCTTTTGCTCGGTGATTCCACAGCCCACACCACCAGCAGCCATGTCCACCGCAGCGATCGCCAGAGCCCGGGAGAAATTCCTGAGCGACGACGCGCTCGATGATGCCGTCCGCGACTCGATTTCGACGTCGTGGAAGCGTTCGCGTGCGTTCAACGTCCACGCTGATCGTCTCGAGCTGCCGTTCGTCCGCGAACCGAACCTCGAGGGCCCGTTGGTCAGTGCGGCCCGCCCGATCCTGAGCCAACTCGCCGACGATCTGTCCACCGAGCCGGTCTCGATCATCCTGACCTCCGCCGACGGGGTGGTGCTCTCACGCACCACCGCCAGCCGCCGCCTGCAGCAGATGCTCGACGAGGTCAGCCTCGCCCCGGGGTACAGCTACAGCGAGGAGCACGCCGGCACCAACGGAATCGGCACCGCACTCGAGACCCGCCAGCCCACCCTGGTCCGCGGATCCGAGCATTACGCCGGATGTCTCGGGCCGCTGTCCTGCGCGGGTGTGCCGATCGTGCACCCCATCTCCGGGGCGGTCGTCGGCGCCCTCGACCTCACCTGTCCGTCCGACGACGAACACCCCTCGACGCTGCTGCTGTCCTTGGCCAAATCCGCCACCTCGCAGATTGTGCACCGCATGGTCTCGCAGGCCAGCGAACGGGAATCCCGGCTGCTCAACGCCTACCTCGCCACCTGCCGGCGAGCCCCGCAGGCGATGGTGCTCGCCATCTCCGGCGACGTGGTGCTGATGAACCGTCGACTGCGCCACAGCATCGATCCCGGCGACCAACTCGCGATCCTCGAACACGCCGTCGACCAGTCCCCGGACCGGGTGTCGGCGAATCGCGTCAGCACATTGCCCAGCGGTCGGGTCGCGCGATTGTCACCGGTCGACGAGCACTACGACTCCGATACCGCGATCGCGGTGTTCCGGGTCCATCTCCTCGATTCCGCGCCCACGCCTGCTGCCTCCACCCCGCTGCGTCCCGTCGCCTCGTTGCCCGGGGTGGTCGGACGCAGCTCGTCCTGGCGGCAGTGCTGTGCACGGATCTCCGGTCACGTCCAGGCCGGGCAGTGGATCGCCGTGGCCGGCGAAAGTGGTTCCGGCCGTACAGCTTTGCTGCGCGCTGCCGCCGAACGCTACCAGCCGTCGACGACGCGGATCTTCACCGCCGACGATTTCGATGCCGACCCCGATTCCACGTCGGACAGTGACGAGGCCCTCGACGCCCTCGCCATCGAACTCGACCGCGACGGGTTCTGCATCATCCTGCGTGACCTCGACCGGGTGCCCGCCCACACCCAGGCCGCGATCGCCGACCTGCTGCCCGGCCGGGAGTACGCCGGCTGGCTCGGCGTCACCACCGCCCTGCATTCGGCCGATGCCGCGTCGATGCTGTTGCCCTTCTTCGGCCACACCGTCGAGTTGCCGCCGTTGCGGCACCGCATCGAGGATCTCCACGATCTCGTACCTGCCCTGCTGCGCCAGCTCACCCGTGGACGGGAGCTCACCGTGGCCTCCGACGCCATGGCTCAGCTCAGCAAGTACGGGTGGCCCGGCAACGTGGCCGAATTGCGCCAGACGCTACGAGAGGTGGTCACCCATCAGCGTTCCGGGGTGATCGGCGTCGGCCAACTCCCGCCACGGTGCCGGACCACGAGTCGGCACACGCTCACCCGCATCGAGGCGCTCGAACGTGATGCGATCGTGCGCAGTCTGGAGGAGAACGGCAACAGCAAAGCTGCTGCCGCACATGCGCTCGGGATCTCCCGCGCCACGATCTACCGCAAGATCAAGGAGTTCGGGATCGTCACCTGACGCCCGGCGGACATCCGAGGACCGACAGCGCGCGACGGGCCGACGGCGTCGGCGTTCACCCGCCATGAACTGCCACATCCCCGCCATGAACTGCACAAAGGCGCTACCGTCAAGGAGTGGACATCGACGATCAGCGCGCATACCTCTGTGCGGCGGCCCACCAACTCGCCTCGGCGGGCCACACGATCGGCACCGGTGGCAACCTCTCGGCCCGCGTCGGCGAACACGTGCTGGTCACCCCGTCGGGCTGCCGGCTCGATTCGGTGTCGCCCGAGCAGCTGGTGGTGGTCGATCTCGACGGGACCGTCGCCGTTCCCACGCCGTACCGCCCGACCTCCGAACTGCGCATCCACCTCGACATCTACCGCACCTCGTCGACCGCCGCGGTCGCCCACGCACACCCGATCGCATCGGTCGCCGTCGGCAACATCGTCGACGAACTCCCGGCGATCCATTACACCGCGGCCATGCTCGGGGGCTCGGTGCGCGTCGCGCCGTACGCGGTCTTCGGCAGCCCCGAACTGAGCACGGGCATCAACGAGGCACTCTTCGAACGCACCGCCGCACTGATGCGCAATCACGGTGCCATCGCCGTCGGCAGCAACATCGAAACCGCATGCGAGCACATCGAACTACTCGAGTGGCTCTGCGAGGTCTACCTGCGATCGGTCAGCGCGGGCACCCCCGCGGTCCTCGACGAGACCCAGCTCATCGAGGTCGTGGCGACTGCCGCACGCCGCCACTACACCCCGTTCCCCGGCCGCGAGCGGTGATCGGACCGCTCCTGCGCCCGCACCATGCGTGAGGCCATCCGCGCGTAGGCCGCGCCGAGTTGCAGCGGATCACGGTGGGCACGGCTGGGAAACCAGCGACACACGTCGACACACAGCGACGAGATCGCGAGGATCACGTCGTCGGCGTCGTCGGCGAGGAACTCGCCCGCCTGAACCCCTCCGGTGATGATCGTCGTGAGAATCGCCGTCGTCTCGTGCCGTAGGTCGGCGATCGCCCGAAAGTGCTCGGGCCGCAACGCCCGCATCTCGTACTGAACCACCTTGGCCAACTGATGATGACGCGCCTGCCATTCGGCGAAGGCGGCCACCACGGCGCGCAACCGGTCCGAGTACGGTGCGGACGGTTCGTCGGCCGCCCGGATCGCGTCGTTGACCGCCTGATGGCCCTCGAGCGCGATCGAGTACAGCAACTCCTCCTTGGACCGGAAGTGCGGGTACATCGCCGCCGCGCTCATCCCGAGTCGCGCGGTGATCTGCCGGGTCGAGGTCCCCGAGTACCCGAATTCGGCGAATGCCGCAATCGCGGCAGCACGGATGCGTTGCGCCGCAGCCGATTCGGTGGCATGCACGGACGCCATCACCTCACCTCCCGGTTCCCAGGGCCCGCCGATGTTGACGACGAACCGCCACACCAGGCAGTATAAGCAAGTGCTCATAAAATGAGCGAGTGCTTGGCTGCACCCCGGACGAAATGGAGCGTCATGGCCGAACCGCTGTCCCGTCGCGACCTGGAGTTCCTGCTCTACGAATGGCTCGACGTCGAAAAGCTCACCGAGCGTCCACGTTTCGCCGAGCACTCCCGGGAGACCTTCGACGCTGTCCTCGAACTCTCCGCCGACATCGCAACCCGGCGCTACGCGCCCTACAACGCCCTCGGCGACACCCACGAGCCCTACGTCGGCGACGACGGCACCGTGGTCCTGCCCGACGAGATCACCTCGGGCATCAACGAGTTCCTCAAGGCCGGGCTCGTCGCAGGCTCCTTCGACGAAGAACTCGGCGGGATGGCACTGCCGACGGTGGTGAACCGGGCGAGCGCCGCATGGTTCCAGGCAGCCAACGCCGCGATGTCGTCCTACACCTTCCTCAGCGTCGGCAACGCCAACCTGATCGCCGAATACGGCACACCCGAACAGATCGACACCTGGGTCCGACCCATCGTCGAGGGCCGTTACTTCGGCACCATGTGCCTGTCCGAACCGCAGGCCGGCTCGTCGCTCGCCGACATCACCACCAAGGCGATCCCCGCGACCGACGGCACGTACCGCGTCACCGGCACCAAGATGTGGATCTCGGCCGGCGACCACGAACTCGGCGAGAACATCGTCCACCTCGTGCTGGCCAAGACCCCCGGTGGCGGGCCCGGCGTCAATGGCATCTCCCTGTTCATCGTGCCCAAGTATCTCCCCGACGGCACCCGCAACGACGTCGCACTCGTCGGGCTGAACCACAAGATGGGCAACCGGGCCACCACCAACTGCCTGCTCAACTTCGGCGACGGGACCCACTCCCCCGACCCCACTCCGGGAGCAGTTGCGTTCCTGGTGGGCGAGGAGCACAAGGGCCTGTCCTACATGTTCCACATGATGAACGAGGCACGCATCGGCGTCGGATTCCTCGCCACCTCACTGGGATACGCCGGTTACCTCGCATCCCTGGAATACGCCAAGGTACGCACGCAGGGCCGTCCGGTCGACCAGAAGGACCCCACCAGCAAGCCCATCCCCATCGTCGAACACGCCGACGTGAAGCGGATGTTGTTGGCGCAGAAGTCCTATGTCGAGGGATCGCTCGCGCTGGGACTGTACTGCTCCAAGCTCGTCGATCTCCAACAGACCGGCGACGACGCCGAGCAGGCCCGCGCCGGACTGCTCCTCGACGTGCTGACCCCGATCGCCAAGTCCTGGCCGTCGCAATGGTGTCTCGAGGCCAACTCCCTGGCCATCCAGGTCCTCGGCGGTTACGGGTACACACGCGAATTCCCGGTCGAGCAGTACTACCGCGACAATCGGCTGAACCCGATCCACGAAGGCGCCCACGGCATCCACGGCCTGGACCTGTTGGGACGAAAGGTCGTCATGCGTGACGGTGCGGGACTGACCCTGCTGGCCGAGACCATCGGCGACACCATCGCCGGAGCCGCGGCCGATCCGGCGCTCGCCGAATACGCCGCCGCACTGCGCACCCGACTCGACACACTCGTCGCGACCACCGTCGCCGTGTGGTCGGCAGGCGACGTGGCCGTCTCCCTGGCCAACGCGACCGCCTACCTCGAGGCCACCGGGCACATCGTCATCGCCTGGATGTGGCTCGAGCAGCTACTCGCGGTCGGCGCGTCGACCGGCGACTTCTACGACGGCAAACGCGCTGCGGCACAATACTTCTACCGATACGAACTGCCGAAGACCGGGCCGCAGTTCGAGCTGCTGGCCGCACTCGACCGCACCACCCTCGACACCGATCCGGCCTGGCTGTAGCCCACCGGCCACACACCGTCGATCCACCACGCAGTCGACCCACCATCACGAAGGAGCTCCCGAAAGTGTCCGTCCTCGATATGTTCTCCCTGACCGACAAGGTCGTCGTCGTCACCGGCGCCTCGTCAGGTCTCGGCGTCTCGTTCGCCATCGCCTTCGCCGAAGCCGGCGCCGACGTCGTCCTGGCCGCGCGCCGCACCGACCGGCTGGCCGACACCGCGGCCAAGGTCGAGGCCACCGGCCGCAAGGCACTGTCGGTGACCGCCGATGTCGCCGACCCGGAGTCGTGCCAGAAGGTGATCGACACCGCGATCGAGACCTTCGGTCGCGTCGACGTGCTGATCAACAACGCGGGCATCGGCACCGCGGTGCCGGCGACACGGGAAACACCCGAGCAGTTCCGCAACGTCATCGACGTCAATCTCAACGGCTCGTACTGGATGGCGCAGGCGGCCGGCCGGGTCATGCAGCCGGGTAGCTCGATCATCAACATCTCGTCGATCCTGGGCATCACCACCGCCTCGCTCCCGCAGGCCGCCTACGCCGCGAGCAAGGCCGGGATCATCGGCCTCACCCGCGATCTCGCCCAGCAGTGGGGCTCCCGCAAGGGTATTCGCGTCAACGCACTGGCCCCCGGATTCTTCAAGTCCGAGATGACCGACGGCTACAAGGACGGCTACCTCGACTCACAGATACCGCGCGTCGTGCTGGGCCGCACCGGTGATCCGGTGGAGCTGGCCGCGACGGCGGTCTGGCTGGCCTCCCCGGCCGGCGGCTACGTCACCGGCCAGACCCTCGCGGTCGACGGCGGCATCACCGTCACGTAGGTCCGCGTACCCATCACGTCCGGTGCGCGATTACCCGAACGAGCGAAAGGTCAAGGCAGGCAGTGCGGTACGTGGCGGTCGGTGACAGTTTCACCGAAGGCGTCGGCGACGAACCCGATGGCCCCGACATCCCGCGCGGGTGGGCCGACCTCGTCGCCGAGGGGCTCGCCGCCGCGCACGGCGGGATCGACTACGCAAACCTTGCCGTGCGCGGCCGGCTCCTCGAACCCATCGTCACCGATCAGGTCGACGCCGCCCTGCACCTCGAACCGTTGCCGACGATGATCACCCTCAACGGCGGCGGCAACGACATGTTGCGCACCGGCGACCTCACCGGACTGGTCGAGCTCACCCGCTCCGCGGTACGCCGATGCCGTGACGCCGGAATCCGCGTCGTCCTCCTGGCCGGCGCCGACCCCTCGGATGGTCTGCCCTTCGGGTCGACCATCCGGCGCCGCGGCGAGTATCTCACCAACGAGGTCGCGACCATCGCCATCACCGAGGACGTGGAATTCATCGATGTTTTCCACGACACCGAGATCCGCCGCCCCGAATACTGGTCGCCGGATCGGTTGCATCTCAACGTGATCGGCCACCGCCGCGCCGCCGCACTGATCCTGCGTGGCCTCGGGGTGCCGACGCCGACCCCTGCTCGCCCCGAACCGCAACCGCGTCCCCCGCGCCTCGTCGCGGAGGCCGGGTTCGTTCGCGAGCACCTGCTCCCGTGGGTGATGCGACGCCTTCGCAAGCAGTCCTCCGGTGACGACCGAACCGCCAAGTATCCGGACTGGGTGTCGGTCGACCCCGCCGGCATCGGCTGAGGCGAGCACCGATCACACCATCGACGAATCCCGGCTCGCGTCCGGCGACCGCGCGTCGTCGAGTGCCGCCGCGCGGAAATCCCGGGAGAAATCGATCCCCCGCATCTGCGCGAGGTATTGACTGGCGAACCCCGGATACATGGTGGCGTTGAATCCGTCGTCGGTGAGATACCAACTGCGGCAACCGGAATTCCAGGTGGTGCTCTCCAGGCGTTTCTGGATCGACCGGTTGTAGGCATCTTGGGCGGGCCGGTGCACGTCGAGCAACCGCAATCCGCGGTCGACGATCAGCGAGATGGCGGTGACGATCGCATCGATCTGTGCCTCCATGTACACCAGCGCCGAATTGTGCCCCGGGCCGGAGTTCGGGCCGAAGGTGAAATAGAGATTCGGATACCCCGACACCGCGATCGACTTGTACGCGTATGCGCCACCGGACCATTCGTCGGCGAGCACTCGACCGTCACGGCCGCGGATCGGGATCGGCGATCCCTGCTTGGACACCTCGAACCCGGTCGCGAACACCAGTGCGTCGAACCGTCGCTCGATCCCCTCCACGGTCCGCACGCCGTGTTCGCAGATCCGCGCGATCGGCCACGTCACCAGGGTGCAGTTGTCGGCTTGCAGTGCGGGATAGTAGTCACTGGTCATCAGCAGCCGCTTACAGCCGGCCCGGAAATCCGGGGTGAGCTGTCGCCGCATCCACGGATCACGCACCTGGGCAACGAGATTGATTTTCGCCACCCCTTCGATGACCCGGGTGAACGGCGTGTTCCACACGGCGCCGAGCGCCACCGACTCGTGCCCGAGGTACCAGAGTTGACGTGCCAGCCCCTGCGAATACGGCACCGTCCGATATACCCGTCTGGTCAACGAGGAGATCCGACGATCGGCTCGCGGCAGCACCCACCCGGGAGTGCGCTGGAACACCGTGACGTCGGCACCGGCGCGCACCAACTCCGGGATCAGTTGCACCGCACTGGCACCGGTGCCGATCACCCCGACCTTCTTACCGGCGAACTCGTAGTCGTGGTCCCACGCCGCAGAGTGCATCCGGTGACCGGTGTACTCGTCGATACCCGGGATCGAGGGATATCCGGGTGTGGAGAGCGGGCCGGAGGCGACGACCACCGCGCGTGTGCGGAGCGACTCCCGATCGGCCAGATCGACGCGCCACGTGCCGCTCTCCTCGTCGAACTCCAGCCCGGTCACCAGATGCGAATACCGGATGAACCGTTCGAGATTGTGGTCGGCGATCATCCGCGCGATGTACGCCAGGATCTCCTCACTTCCCGAATAGGTGTGTGACCATTCGGGATTGGGTGCGAAGGAATACGAGTAGAGCCGCGACGGGATGTCACAGGCCGCCCCGGGGTAGACGTTGTCGCGCCACGTTCCGCCCGGTCGGACGTCGCGTTCGCAGATGATGAAGTCATCGCGCCCCTGCTGCAGGAGCCGGATTGCGGTGCCGATACCGGCGAACCCGGCCCCGATGATGACGGTGGTGGCATCGAGACCAACGGCATCGGGAGCAGGCGTGTGCGAATCCTCGTGCACGGCGCTCATGCGATCGGCTCGTAGGTCAGTTCCTTCGACCAACTCGGCTGTGACCGAAGGAGAAAGCGCGGGTAGCGGTCGGTCAGCGTGACCATCGCATCGGCGAAGTAGTGATAAGGACTGTCGCGGTTGATGACCCAGCCGGCGTGGTACTTGAGCACCTGGTAGGTGAGCAGCCGGGTGCCGCGCCCCCGGTCGCCGTTCTTGCGGAACCGTTTGATCGCGTCGTAGAGCCGATCCTCCGAGAGTCCCATGTCGACGATGTTGTCGCGCATCTTGTTCAGCAGGGGCACGTACATCAGGGCACCGATGATGAGTCCCGGCGAGGCCACGGTGCCGACGGTTTGGACCAGCAGGGTGCGCAGGCGGGCGTTGCCGATCATGTCGAGTGCGTGGAAGTCGACGGCGAGATGTCGCGACTCGTCGGCGTTGATCTTGCGGAATGCGGCATGGCAGATCGGATCCTCGACCTCCTCGAGGAGGAACTTCAGCAGGGCTCCGTCGAGGGCGACCTCCAACATCGGGATGACCGTGCCCAACACCGACAGTGACATGCGGTCGGCGAAGGTGTCGAGCCATTCGATGGCCAGGCGGATGTTGACATTCGGCTCGGGGACCTCGTCGTCCTCGAGCATCCCCCACCGCCGCATCAGCGCGAGCTCGGCGTTGGCGTGCTTCTGCTCCTCGGCGTGAAAGTAGCGATAGATCTCCGCGAGCGTCTCGTCGGGCGCCTTCTTCGCCAACGCCGCGAACCCGCGGGCGCCCACATTCTCGATCCACACGAGATCGGCCATGAACGCCTTGAGCTTCGGCTTCTGCTCCTCGGTGATCAACTCGGCACCGGGAGCATCCCAGTCGATGTCGGCCAGGGCCCACTGGCGATCCTTGATGGTCGCCAGCATGTCCTCGAGAACTATCGGCATGTCACACTCCTTCTTCGATTCGTGTTGGTGCAGCTTCGATTTCCGCATCGGACGCCAGGCTGTTGTGCTCGGATACCCTCGGCTCGAGTACCCCCGGCTCGAGGACCTCCGGGTCCACGGCGGCGATCGCCGGGGCCAGACGATGCAGCAGACCCGCTCCGAGGGTGTAGGTCCGCGGAAACAGTCGCTTCATCAGCCAGAGGGCCCTGGCGTCGAGTTGGGGCACCACGTACAGCCGTCCCCGGTCGTTGGCATCGAGGGTCGACCGCGCGACCTGCTCTGCCGACCGTCCGGAGTACCTCATCAGGGTTTGCGCGAGTTTCATCGCGTCGCCGGTGATCCGACCGTCGACGGCGACATTGGTTTTCACGAATGTCGGGCACAGCACGGTCACCGCGAGATCCGTGCCCGACAACTCCGCGGCAATGGTCTCCGAGAGTGCCAGTACCCCCGCCTTGCCGACGTTGTAGGCACCCATCCCGGGCGCCGCGGAGAACGCTGCGGCCGAGGCGACGTTGATGAGACCACCCCGTCCGGCCGAGCGCAGTTGGGGCAGAAAGAGTTCCGACCCGAGGACCATTCCGCGCAGGTTGATGTCGAGGGCCCAGGTCCAGTCGTCGAGGCCGATGCTGCCGACGCAACGCCCGCCGATGCCAACGCCGGCGTTGTTGATCATCAACGTGGTCGGGCCACCGAGCAGATCCGGTGCGCGGCCGGCGAGGGTGCGCATGTCGTCGATCTCGGCGACGTCGCAAAAAAGCGCGATGCCCTCCCCGCGGCCGTCCGCGTCGATCATGGCGACCGTCTCCTCGGCCCGGTCGATGTCGATGTCGGCGCAGACGATGCGGCCTCCACGGCGCGCGAGTTCGAGAGCGAAAGCGCGCCCGATGCCGCTACCCGCGCCGGTGACGACGGCGCGTGCACCCTGTGATCGTCGAGATGTCATGTCGTGGCATACCTTTCCGTATCAGCGTGTTCCGTATCAGCGTGTGCCGTCGCAGCGTTCGCCGCCGCAGCTGTGCCACCCGGTTCCGGACACTCGGTGATGAACCGTGCGGCCGCCGCCAGGGCGGGGCCGGCTTCCGGGATCATCGTCGGCAGTGCCTGGAAGACGTGCATCTGTCCGGGCCAGATCTGCAGTTCACTGTCCCCACCGGCGTCGGAGATCATCCGGTGCGCAGCACGTGCATCGCCGAGGAGCATCTCTGCCCCACCGACCTGGATCAGTGTGCGAGGCAGGTCGGTGGCACGATCGAGTACCGGCGCGAGGCGAGGCAGGTCGGCCGGATGGCCCCTGGTGTAGTGATCGACCAGGCGCTGCGCGGCGGCGGCCGAGATCAACGGGTCGGGCCCGGTGTCGCGTTCCTGCCGGCGGGCCAGTTCGAGAGTGAGATCGACCAGCGGCGACATCAGTACCATCGCGCTCGGCTGTGCACGCCGGTGTCGCACATTCTCGGCGAGCAGATCCAGGAGGAGATGGCCGCCCGCCGAATCACCTGCGACGGTGATGTTCTCGGGCCGATAGCCGATGTTCTGCAGCCAGGCGTAGGCGGCCTCGACGTCGTCGGCGGCAGCAGGAAAGACGTGTTCGGGGGCGAGTCGGTAGTCGACACTGAACACCGGCATCCCGGTGAGATGCGCGAGTCGGGCAACGAGTCCGCGATGCGTGCGCGCCGAGCAGATCGCATACGCACTGCCGTGGACGTAGAGGATGACGCGCCGGGACTTCTCCGATCCCGGGGCATACACCCACTCTCCGCGGAAGCTGCCGGTGGACAGGGCATCGACGCGGACCCAATAGGGCGGCGGTGACCCGAGCAGCATGGCCGTGGCGACGATGGCACGGGAGACATGTACCGCGAGGACACCGCCGGGCAGGACGTCGGCGAACGGCCGCAACGTGCGGCGGGTCAGCCACGCCGCACACCGGGACTGTCGTGAGGTGTGAATCACACAACCGATGGCATCACCCATTATGCCATTTGTCAATGGCACAATGGTCAATGTTGCAAATTCTCCCGCACTGCTGCCCAACCGGTCCCCGTGTCGGCGTGTGTCCACTCGCCGGGTGGCCGCGCACAACGTAGACTCGGACGTCCTGGCAATCGTTTCCATTAATCGAGCAACTCATCGAGTTGAGCGCGAAAGGACCGAGATGGCATTACACGGCTTCTTGACCAAGGCCGGATCGACGGTCGCGACCGGCCTCGTCGGCGCCGTCGCATACGACGTCGCCCGCAAGGCCATCGCCAAGGCACCCCTACGGCAGGGCGCCGTGGTGGTCACCTCCTGGGGCCTGGTGGGTACCCGGAAAGCCGAGGCCATCGCCGAGGATGCACGCCTTCGGACCGCCGACATCGTCGCCGAGGCGAAGGACCGTATCGGCGAGGAAGCGAGTCCCCCGGGAACGGCCGAGCCGCACGACCACGATCACTGACCCCGCCGTGCAAGAATCTGTGCGGTCCGACGCCGCGGGGCGTCTACGCCTGGTCGTCGATGCGCTGCGCGGAACGTCGGCCGCACGTGCGGTCGCCGTCGAGGACGCTGTGATCGCGGTGACCGGGGTTCGCGCCGTGCACATGTATCCACGCACCGGCTCCGTCGTCGTCTGGTATCGCCGGAACACCGACCGTGGCGCCATCGATCAGGCGATCGCCGCCGGGCGGGACGCCGATCTCACGACGGTCACCCGCGCCGCGCCACATTCGGCCGACGTCACCAATTCCGACATACTGCGGATGGGTATCGGCGCGGGCGCTTTGATCCTTCTGGGGTTGCGGCGTTACGGATTCCGACGACCACCGATGCTCGGTCCCGCGTCGCGCACGGTCGCCACCGGGATCACCATCTTCTCCGGCTATCCATTCCTCAAGGGCGCCTTGCGTTCTCTGCGCGGAGGACGGGCGGGCACGGATGCGCTGGTGTCGGCGGCGACCGTGGCGAGTCTGTTGTTGCGGGAGAACGTCGTCGCGCTGACCGTCCTGTGGTTGCTCAACATCGGTGAGTTCCTTCAGGATCTGACGTTGCGCCGTACCCGACGGGCGATCTCGGATCTGTTGCGCGGCAACGCCGACACCGCATGGCTGCGGCTCGAGGACGGCACCGAGGTGTCGGTGCCCGTCGATTCGTTGGCGGTCGGCGACGTCATCGTCGTCCACGATCATGTCGCCGTCCCGGTCGACGGGACGGTGCTCGAGGGCGAGGCGGTGATCGACCAGTCCGCGCTGACCGGCGAGAACCTGCCCGTCACCGCACAGGTCGGCGCCCACGTGCACGCGGGCTCGGTGGTGGTCAGCGGGCGGTTGGTGATCACCACCTCGGCGGTCGGCGCCGACACCGCGATCGGTCGGATCATCGCCCGGGTCGAGGAAGCCCAGCACGATCGGGCGCCCATCCAGACTGTCGGCGAACAGTTCTCGGGGCGCTTCGTCCCGGCCTCGTTCCTGCTGTCGGCGGCCACCCTGCTCGTCACGCGCGATCTGCGCCGCGCCATGACCATGCTGCTCGTCGCGTGCCCCTGCGCCGTCGGGCTGTCGACACCCACCGCGATCAGCGGCGCCATCGGCAACGGTGCCCGCCGCGGAATCCTGATCAAGGGCGGCTCGCATCTCGAGGCGGCCGGCCGCATCACCGCCATGGTCTTCGACAAGACCGGCACACTGACGACCGGCCGTCCGGTGGTGACCAACGTGATCTCCTTCCACCCCGACTGGTCACCCGAAGACGTCCTGGCCCATGCGGCGAGTTCGGAAATCCACTCGCGACATCCGTTGGCGCAAGCGGTGATCCGGTCGACGACCGAGCGCCGGATCGAGATCCCCACCCACGCCGAGTGTGAGGTCATCGTCGGTCTCGGCATGCGCACCTTCGCCGCCGACGGCCGCGTCCTGTTGTTGGGTAGCCCCGCCCTGTTCACTCGCCACGAGGTCGCACTGACCACCGACGCGATCGAGTGGGTGGACAAGCTCCGCAACGAGTGCGAGACACCACTGTTGCTCGCCGTCGACGGCACCCTCGTCGGGCTGGTGAGTCTGCGCGACGAGGTCCGCCCCGAGGCGCGCGAGGTGCTCGATGGGTTGCGAGCCAAGGGAATCGAGCGGATCGCCATGCTCACCGGCGATCACCCGGCCACCGCTGCGGCGATCGCCGGCGAACTCGGCATCGACGACTGGCGTGCCGAGGTGCTTCCGGAGGACAAACTCGCCGCGGTCCGCGAGTTGCAATCCGAAGGTCATCTGGTGGCGATGATCGGTGACGGGGTCAACGACGCACCCGCACTGGCCGCCGCCGACATCGGCATCGCGATGGGCTTGGCCGGCACCGACGTGGCCGTCGAGACCGCCGACATCGCCTTGGCCGCAGACGATCTGCGCATGCTGTTGGCGGTGGGCGATCTGGGCGAGCACACCCTGCAGGTGATCAAGCAGAACTACGGGATGTCGATCGCCGTCAACGCGATCGGGCTGATCGTCGGTGCCGGTGGTGCACTGTCCCCGGTGGTGGCGGCCATCCTGCACAACGCGTCGTCGGTGGCCGTGGTGGCCAACAGTTCTCGTCTCATCCGCTATCAGGTGGACCAGCCGGGCGCGGAGAAATCCGACACCGCACTGGTGCGCTGATGGCGGGCGCGCAGATCACGGGTTCGACGGGAGGTGCTCGAGCAACCGGTCGATGAAGGCGACCTGCGCCGGATTGAGCTTGCGGCGTGCGTCGTCGGGTGAAAACCATTCCGCACGGTCGATCTCCGGGAAGGCCTGGGTCTTCCCGGACCGCGGCGGCCACGGCATCTCGAAGGTGTTGCTGGTGACGACGGAGACGTCGAGGTCACCGTCGATCGCGAAGGCGACGACCCGTTTACCGCTCTTGAGCCGCACCTCACCGAGCTCGATGACCTCACCATCGGGGGCCGTCTGACCGATCTCCTCGGCGAATTCGCGACGGGCGGCGACGAGGAGTTCCTCACCGTCCTCGACGAGTCCCTTCGGGATCGACCACGCTCCGTCGTCCTTGCGCGCCCACAACGGTCCACCCGGATGGGCGAGCAGGACCTCGACGCCGAGTGCAGTGTTCCGATGGATCAGTAACCCGGCGCTGAGCTGGGGAGTGCGTGCTGCCACATCGATATATTCTGCCGGAAACACCGTCGACACACGATCGCGTCGAATCAGAAATCTCGGACTCGTAGACAGTGTTCATGACGGTTCTCGACACCATCAGGCGCGGCCGTGACGCCGACCATCCGGTCGACGACATCCCGCCGCTGACCAAACTCTTCCCGCTCGGACTACAACACGTCATGGCGATGTACGCCGGTGCCGTGGCGGTGCCGCTCATCGTCGGCGGCGCGATGGTCGGTGCCGGTCAGATGCGTTCCGACGAGATCGTCCACCTGATCACCGCCGACCTGTTCGTCGCCGGCATCGCCACATTGCTGCAGGCAGTCGGGTTCTGGCGGTTCGGGGTGCGCCTGCCCCTGATGCAGGGCGTCACGTTTGCCGCGGTCGGGCCGATGATCACGATCGGGCTCAACCACGGCATCACCGCGATCTACGGTTCGGTGATCGCCTGCGGCGTGTTCATGATCGTGGTGGCGCCGATCGTCGGTCGGCTGATCAGATTCTTTCCACCACTGGTCACCGGCACGATCATCCTCATCATCGGGGTGTCGCTGATGAGCGTGGCCGCCGGATGGTTCGGCGGCGGCACCAACAACGGCGAGGACTTCGGCGCACCCAAATCGATCGCCTTCGGATTCGGCACCCTGCTGTTGATCATCCTGCTCGAGCGGTTCGCGCCCGCGGCGATCAAGCGGGTGTCGGTGCTCGTGGGACTCGTCCTCGGCACCCTGATCTCGATCCCGTTCGGCATGACCAATTGGAGCGGCGTCGGGCAGAGTTCCTGGATCGCTGTGCCGCAGCCGTTCTATTTCGGTGTGCCGAGCTTCGACGTCAGCTCCATCATCGCGATGATCATCGTCGCCCTGGTGATCATGACCGAGACCACCGGCGACATCGTGGCCGTCGGCGAGATCGTCGACAAGAAGATCACACCGCGCAAGCTCGCCGACGGCATGCGGGCCGACGGCGTGGGCACCGTCCTGGGCGGGATCTTCAACACCTTCCCCTACACCGCATTCGCGCAGAACGTCGGCCTGGTGGCGATCACGGGCGTCAAGACCCGACATGTCGCGACATGTGCGGGCGCGATCCTCGTGGTCCTCGGCCTGCTCCCGAAAATGGCCGCGATCATCGAAGGCATCCCCCAGCCCGTCCTCGGCGGCGCGGGTGTCGCGCTGTTCGGCATGGTCGCCGCCAGTGGTGTCCGCACCCTGAGCCGGGTCAAGTTCAACAACACCAACATCCTGGTGGTCGCCATCTCGGTCGGCGTCGCGATGCTGAGCGAGGCGAGCCTGTCGTACACCAACGACAACGGCGAGACCGTGTCGCTCGACCTGTATCACCAATTCCCGGACTGGTTCCAGACGATCTTCCACTCCGGGATCTCCGCGGGCGCCATCACCGCAATCCTGTTGAACCTCTTACTCAATTGGCGCAGCACCTCACCCGATCCGGTGGATTATCACAACACCGGCGAGATCGTGGTGGTCGACGCCGACGGACTCTCCGGCTCCGACGCACCGCGGTACGGCGCCTTCGATCCGCGGGATGCGCTCGCCGCCGCCGACCCCGACACCGACCCGGCGACGCTGCGTGTACTCGCCGAGCACGACGCCGGTCTCCACCGGTTCATCGTCACCAATCCCTCGGCGCCGCAGGAACTGTGCGAATGGATTCGCGCCCAAGGCGATCCGAAGGTCACCGCACTACTCGACCGGTGGGACGACAAGACGGGCGGGAAGTTCTCCGCTCGGGACACGGGTACACCGGCCACCTGAGGCCGTCGGTTCGCGCCGGCGATCGGTGTCGGCGCCGTATCGTTGTCCCATGAACAGCCCACAGCCCGAAGAACTCGACGACCCGGACATCCCGCACGAGTACCCGCATGAATCCGCCTTCGCCTTCGGAGACGCCGAGCCGATCGGTGAGACCGATCGCATCGCCCGGGAGAAGGCGATCTACGAGGCGGGTCGTCATGGCAACGACCTCAACCGCGGACACGCGCTCGGCGGGTCGGACGGCACCACCGAAGGTCAGTGATCCGAGCGCACCGGACCCGCGACGCGCCGGGCGTATTGTCCTGTCCGACCGATCGGTAGCGGTGTAGACACAAGGCATGGAGGTCCTCAGTAGTCGCGTCGTGCTCCGTTCACGAGACCCGGAATCGTTGCAGCATTTCTACCGTCATCAGCTGCGTCTCGCCGTTGCGCGGGAGTACCCGGGCGGCATCGTCTTTTACGCCGGTAACGGCCTGATCGAGGTTCCAGGGCACATGAGTTCCGATCTCGACACCACCATCGAACCGTCGGGCGCACTGTGGCTGCAGGTACGCGACGTCTCGGCCGCCGAACGCGAACTGCGGTCGGCGCACGTCAAGATCGAGCGCGAACCGCTCACCGAGCCGTGGGGCCTGATCGAGATGCATGTGCGCGACACCGACGGCCGACTGCTCATCATCGTCGAGGTCCCGCCGACGCACCCCCTGCGTCTGGACAACCGCTGACCGGGACGGGATCGGACGTGGCCGGCCCCATGACAGACTGGACCGCATGAGCACGTGGAATGCGCCCGTCGTGTCGGGGCCGGTGAACGCGACCGTGGACCTGCCCGGGTCCAAGTCGATCACCAATCGGGCGTTGCTGCTCGCCGCGCTCGCCGACGGCCCGTCGACCCTCACCGGCACACTACGAAGCCGGGACACCAATCTCATGCTCGCCGCTCTGACCGGACTGGGCATCGGCATCCGGGTCGACGCCGCCGACCCGACGACGGTCTCCATCGAACCGCGACCCA
Source organism: Gordonia sp. N1V (assembly GCF_029269935.1). NCBI lineage: Bacteria > Bacillati > Actinomycetota > Actinomycetes > Mycobacteriales > Gordoniaceae > Gordonia > Gordonia sp. N1V. The sequence continues at coordinate 226,788 of NZ_JARJDD010000007.1, read as the reverse complement.
TGCACGGCACCGACGTCTATTGCGGGCTCGCAGGCACCGTCATGCGATTCCTGCCACCGATGGCGGCGTTGGCGTCGGGACCGGTCGACTTCGACGGCGATCCGCAAGCGCGTCAGCGACCGCTCACGACGATCCTCGATGCCCTGCGTGAGCTCGGTGTCACCGTCGAGGGCGACTCCCTGCCGTTCACGGTGGTGGGCACCGGATCGGCACGCGGCGGCGAGGTCACGATCGATGCGTCGGGGTCGTCGCAGTTCGTGTCCGGGTTGCTGCTGACCGGCGCACGATTCGACGAGGGACTGACCGTGCGGCACGTCGGAGGTCCGGTTCCGTCGATGCCCCACATCGAGATGACCATCGCGATGCTCGCGACAGCCGGTGTGAAAGTCGTTGTCGACGAACCGAATATCTGGCACGTCGATCCGTCGACGATTCGTGCGGTGGACTGGGCGATCGAACCCGATCTTTCCAACGCGGCCGCCTTCCTCGCCGCGGGCGCCGCGACCGGCGGGGCGGTCAGCGTGCCACGCTGGCCGGCCGTCACCACCCAGCCCGGCGCCCAGATCGCCGACATCCTCGCCGAGATGGGTTGCACCGTCGAACTTCTCGACGGTACGCTCACCGTGCGCGGACCGCTTCGACTGACCGGTATCGACCGCGATCTGCGCGAGGTCGGCGAACTGACACCGACGATCGCGGCACTGGCTGCCCTCGCCGAGAGTGAGTCCCGGCTGACCGGCATCGCCCATCTGCGCGGCCACGAAACCGATCGCCTGGCCGCACTGGCCACCGAGATCGGGCGTCTCGGTGGCGATGTCACCGAGCTCGACGACGGCCTGATCATCCGGCCGGCCCCGTTGCACGGCGGGCGCTGGGAGTCCTACGCCGACCACCGGATGGCCACCGCAGGCGCGATCATCGGCTTGCGCGTGCCCTCGGTCACCGTCGACGACATCGAGACCACGTCGAAGACCTTGCCGGACTTTCCGGGTATGTGGCAGAAGATGATCGGGCATCCGTGAGCCGTCGCGCGGACAGTTACGACGAGTCCGATGTCCGGGTCCGCCCCGGCAAGGGGAGTCGTCCACGCACCAAAACCCGTCCGGCACATGATGATGCGGAGTCGGCGATGGTCGTCTCGGTCGATCGGGGCCGCTGGGGTTGCGTACTCGATGGCGATCCGGATCGTCGTGTGGTGGCCATGCGCGCACGTGAACTCGGCCGCACCCCGATCGTGGTCGGCGACGATGTCGGGGTCGTCGGCGACCTGACCGGGAAGCCGGATTCACTGGCTCGGATCGTGCGAGTCGACGAGCGGCGAACGGTCCTGCGGCGCACCGCCGATGACACCGATCCGTACGAGCGCATCGTCGCCGCCAACGCCGATCGCCTCCTGATCGTCACGGCTATGGCCGATCCCCCACCCCGGACCGGATTCGTCGAACGCGCCCTCGCCGCGGCGTATGTCGGTGGGCTCGAACCCATCTTGTGTCTCACCAAGTCCGATCTGGCCGATCCCACCGAGTTCACCAATGCCTTCGACGGACTCGACCTGATCATCGTGCGCGCCGGTCGTGACGATCCACTCGACGACGTCCTCGGCTTGCTGCGCGGGCACCTCACCGCATTGATCGGGCACTCCGGCGTGGGCAAGTCAACCCTGGTCAACCGCCTTGTGCCCGAAGCCGAACGGGCCACCGGTGTGGTCTCGGGGGTCGGCAAGGGCCGACACACCTCCACCGCGTCGGTGGCGTTGGTGTTGCCGGCACATCCCGATGACTTGCGAGGTCCCGAGGACCAGGGCCGACGGTCGTGGGTCATCGACACCCCCGGCATCCGTTCGTTCGGTCTCGCCCATGTCGACGCCGACGACATCGTCGACGCCTTCGACGATCTGCGCGATGCCATCGAGAACTGTCCGCGCGGCTGCACCCACCTCGGACCGCCTGCCGATCCGGAATGCGCACTCGACGACCTCACCGGCGCCTCGCATCGTCGCGCGATGGCGGTGCGGCGCCTGCTCGTCGCGGTGGGTGGCGGCGGGACCGACCCCGAGCCGGAATCGACGAGCGTCGACTCGGAGTAGGTTGCCGGTGGGCGGTGGTGGCCGGTGGTCGGTGGTGGCGAAACCAGCGTCGGCGCAAGCGGTCTCGAGGCTCGGCGCACGCGCCTCGCACCTCGACCATCGGGGTCGGAACCATCGGGGGAAACGACCTGCCCCCCGATGGTCGAGGTGCCCGGCGCCCCCGGCGCCGGGCCTCGAGACCCGCCTCAGCGATCGACGACGGTCGTCTCGAAGAAGTAGCGGTCCGCGCGGTAGGCGTGGCGACCCACCTCGACGACCTTGCCCGCATCGTCGAATGCGGTGCGCTGCATGGTCAGCAACGGCGCACCCGGCTCCACGTCGAGCAGAGTGGCCTCCTCGGCGTCGGCGGCTTTCGCGCCGATGACCTGGCGGGCAAGCCGAATGTGGACACCCTTGGCGCGCAGCCCCTTGTAGAGGCCGCCGTCCTCGAGATCGCCTGGCGGCGGACAGATGTCGGCGGGTAGGTGATTGGTCATCACCGCCAGTGGCTCGCCGCCTGCGCTGCGTAGCCGTCGGATGGTGACAGCCTCCGCGTCGGCATCGAGACCGAGATCGGTGCGCAGGTCGTCGTCGGGCACCGACCGCCGGTACTCGAGAAGCTGTGTCTCCGGGTGCATTCCGGCCGTGCTGAGATCGTCGAACAGGCTGGTCAATTCCACCGAGCGGTTCACCGGGCTCTGCACCACCTGGGTGCCGACGCCCCGTTTGCGCACGACGACCCCCTTGTCGACGAGCTCCTGGATGGCCTGGCGGATCGTCGGGCGGGAGAGCTTGAGCCGTTTGGCGAGATCGAGCTCGTTCTCGAGACGATCACCCGGAGCGAGCTCGCCACCGATGATCGCGGCCTCGATCGCGCGGGCGAGCTGGTGATACAGCGGCACCGGGGTCGACCGATCGAGATCGATCTGGAGCTGCGTGGTGGCCTGTGTCATGCCTCACAGTATGTCATAACAACCAAACATGCGCGTCTTTGACAGGTCGATCAGTCGCCTGGGATGTTGTGCGGCGTGATGACGGCGATCTCCGACACCTGCGGACGATGACCCCCGGCGAGAGCGCCGTGATGGCTCATCACGGTCTGCGCGACCTGCCGCATGTCCGAGCGCAGGTCATGGTGGAGCACCGCGGTGATACCGCCGCTGCGCAGCAGATCCCGATTGGCCGGGCCGAGATCGTGACCGAGGAAGACCTCGCAGTCTCGGTGGGCATCGGCGAACGCTGCGACGATGCCCTTGTTGCCACCGCCGATCGAGTACACCGCGCCGATGCGCGGATTGTCCTGTAGCGCACGGTATGCCAATCGCCGACTGGTGGCGTCGAGACCGTCGGAACCGGAGACGTCGATGATGTGCCGTGTCGGATCGTCACGTCGCATGACCGTCCGGAACCCCATCTCACGCTCTTCCTCGCCACGGAACATCTCACTGCTCGTCATCACCAGGATGTCGACGTCGGTGTGCCGCAACCACTGCTGCATCAGGTAGGCCGCGGTGGCCCCTGCCGCCCGGTTGTCCATGCCCACATATGCCAGGCGGGTGCTCATGGGCACATCGGTGACGAGCGTGATCACCGGGATACGCGCCGCGGTGAGGCGTCCGATCGCCTCGGCAACCTCGGGGGTGTCCGGCGCTTTGAGTACCACGGCCTGACTCCCCTGACGCGCGATGGCATCGAGGGTCGCGATCAGGTCCTCGACCGGCCACGTCTCGTGCAGGTGATATCGCGCCCGGAAGATCGCCGGGCGCAGGCCCGGCAACTCGGCCTCCAGTGCCGAGCGCACCATCGACGAGAATCGGCGCGGCGTCTCCATGACCAGGTCAATCATGAATTGTCGCCCCGACAATCGCAGTTGTGCGCGTTGCCGGTCGAGGTCGGCGATGGCCTGCTCGACCTGGCGCACCGTGCCCTCCCGGACACCGGGCCGACGGTGCAACACACGGTCGACGGTCGCCTCGGACACGCCCGCCTGCCGAGCTATCTCCCGTACCGGATAGCGATGCGGCATGACCCTCCTGAGGGATTCTTGATGGGAATCTGATCTTGTTCGGACAATACGATCTTGCCATTCTGAGTTCCATGCACCTCGCCACCAGTCTTCGCGCCCGCCGCGTGACCCCGGACGACTGCCGGATCGACGACTTCGTCGCCTCGATCGAGCAGACCACCGATCTCGCCGACTATCCGCACGCCACGTCCGTCTCGCGCAACGTCCTCGTCTACGACGCGGCCGCGCTGCGCCCGCGGATCGCCGACCCCGAGACGCGCGCCGCCATCAGCGATGAACTCGCCGACGCGCTGCTCACCGGCCCGGGTATCGTCGTGTTCTCCGGAGCCTTCGACGAGAGCAATGCGCTGGCCGAATCGACTCGGATCTATGGCGACATCATCGCCGAGCAGCATGCCGCCGGAGAATCCTTCGGCGATCACTTCGCCGCCCCCGGCGCCAACGACCGGATCTGGAATGCGTTGCAGAAGCTCGCTCTTCGCGACCCCGAGGTGTTCGTGCAGTACTACCGCAACGACATCCTGGCGTTGATCTGCGAGGCCTGGCTCGGACCGATGTATCAGGTGACGTCGGCGATCAACGTCGTCAATCCCGGTGGAGCCGCCCAGAACCCGCACCGCGACTACCACCTCGGCTTCATGTCGACCGGTACCGCCGAACGTTTCCGCGCCCATATCCACCGTCTCTCGCCCGCTCTGACATTGCAGGGCGCGGTCGCGCACGTCGACATGCCGCTGGAGTCCGGTCCGACGATGTATCTGCCGTATTCGCAACGGTATGAGCAGGGGTACGTGGCATTCGGCCTTCCGGATTTCCGGGAGTACTTCACCGCCAACCACATCCAGTTGCCGCTGCGTGCGGGCGACGCCGTGTTCTTCAATCCGGCGCTGTTCCACGCCGCCGGCCACAACACGACGACCGACGTGAAGCGCATGGCGAATCTGCTGCAGGTGTCCTCGGCTTTCGGACGGGCGATGGACGCCGTCGACCGCTCGGCGATGCTGCGCGCACTATATCCGTCGCTACTCGTTCTGGCCGACCAGGGCGAGGGCACCGCGGTCGCGAACGTGATCGCTTCGGCGGCCGAGGGTTACGCCTTTCCCAGCAACCTTGATCTCGATCAGCCACTGTCGGGACTGGCCGGCGAGACCCAGGCCGAACTCGTCGCCCGCGCCCTCGATGCACGTTTCACCACAGCACATTTCGAGCGCGAACTCACCGAACTCGACCGCCGCCACACCCCGTAACCGCCACATCCTTTCTCACCCCAGAGGTGTCACCATGACCAACGACCCACGAATCGCCGCCGCCCCCATCTCCTGGGGTGTGTGCGAAGTACCCGGCTGGGGCCTGCAACTGCACCCCGCACGCGTTCTCGGCGAGATGCGCGAACTCGGGATGAGTGCCGCAGAGACCGGCCCGGAAGGCTTCCTGCCCGACGACCCGGCCGCCCTGCGCGACACCCTGAACTCCTATGACCTGCGCTGCGTCGGGTCCTTCGTTCCCGTCGTCCTGCACGACGCCGACCACGATCCGGCACCACAGGTCCGCGCCGCACTCGAACGCTTGGCCGTCTCCGGCGGCGACGTCCTGGTGCTCGCGGCGGCAACCGGCACCGACGGATACGACTCCCGGCCGGTGCTCGACGCCGACGCCTGGCGCACACTGCTGACGAACCTCGATCGGATCGACGCGCTCGTCGCCGAGCAGAACATTGTCGCGGCGCTGCATCCCCACGTCGGCACGATGATCGAGAACCGAGCCGAAGTGATTCGCGTGCTGGAGGATTCGTCCATCGGCCTGTGCCTGGACACCGGCCACCTGTTGATCGGAGGTACCGATCCCGTCGAGATCGCCGAGAACTACGGCGACCGCATCCGGCACGCCCACCTCAAGGACGTCCGCGTGGATCTCGCACAACGGGTCCAGCAGGGCGCGGCGACCTACACCGAGGCCGTCGCCGCAGGAATGTACGTGCCACTCGGCGCCGGTGACGCCCGGATCGAACACGTCGTGAGCACGCTGCGCGAGAACGGATACAGCGGCTGGTTCGTCCTCGAGCAGGACACCATCCTCACCGACGACGCCGCCGCCGACGACGCGGCTGCCGACGTCGCGGTGTCGATGTCGTTCCTGCGGCGGATCTGCCGACCGGCGGTCGTCTGAGTACGGTCGGGGGTATGACCGCACCGCCGCTGCGTATCGGGATTCTCGGGGCGTCGCGGATCGCCGAGAACGCCATCGTCGGGCCCGCCCACTAACTCGGACACCGACTGACCGTGGTCGCCGCCCGCGATCGGCATCGCGCGGAGTCCTTCGCAACCACCCACGGTGTCGAGCGCATCGTCGACTCCTATGCCGAGGTGATCAGCGACCTGGAAATCGATCTGATCTACGACCCGCTTGCGAATGCGTTGCACGGGCCGTGGAATCTGGCGGCGATCGCGGCGGGCGTGCCGGTGCTCAGCGAGAAACCGTTCGCCCGCAACGCCGTCGAAGCGCAGCAGGTAGCCGCGCAGGCACGCGCGGCCGGCGTTCTGGTGCTCGAGGGATTCCACTACCGGTTCCACCCGCTGATGCACCGCACCCTCGACGTGCTGCACAGCGGGGTGTGCGGCGATCTGCAAACGATCGAGATCACGATGGGCATGCCCGAACCGGCGCCCTCGGACCCACGCTGGGAGTACCGACTCGCCGGCGGTTCCGTCATGGATCTCGGCTGTTACGGCCTGCACCTGTTGCGCACCCTCGGCCCGTTCGCCGGCGGAGCGCCGCGGATCACCGGAGCGTCGGCGATCGTGCGGGGTGACCAGATCGACGCATCGAGCCGGATCGAGGTCACCTTCCCGAACGGCGCCACCGGCGTCAACACCAACACGATGCTCGACGACCACTACACATTCCGCGCACACATCGTCGGCACCACCGGATCGCTGACCCTGCACGACTTCTTGTCGCCGACCCGTGACAACCGCCTGGGCATCACCACAGCATCGGATACCCGCGTGGAGGAGGTGACCCGCCGCAGCACCTACACCTTTCAGCTCGAAGCCTTCGCAGCGGCACTGCGCGACGGCGCGTCCCTGCCGATCGATCTCGACGACGCCGTCACCAACATGGCCTACATCGACGACGCGTACCGGGCGGCGGGACTCGAGCCACGCTGACTGCGGATCGTATTTGTACGGACATGCAACCATCCGATGTGGGGACCAAATTCCTCAATGGTGACGTGAGTAGAGCTCGCACTCTCCATGTGATCCGGTTCTCAGAAGCCGTCTATTGGGACATCCACGCAGTTCATAGCTGCTTGTTACTCCCGCCACCACCACGGTCCGGCCCGCGGACAGCGCGGCTCCCCTCAGTTGTCAACCAGATTCTGTCGAAGTTTTGTTAGGACATTTGCACATACTGGGTTACGATCACGGATGTGACTGCCATCACTGATGGTGGTAGGTGTAAGTCAAACCAAGGAGTGCCATGTCCACCACAGACGACCACCCGGGTCTGAAACATTCGATTCTTCCGCCGCTGGGAACGGGACCGTTCCGGCGGCGTCTGCACGCCGTGGCGCTGATCGCCACGCTGGGCGGCCTGCTCTTCGGCTACGACACCGGCGTCATCAACGGTGCTCTCGAGCCGATGAAGACCGAGCTGGGACTGACCCCGTTCACCGAGGGCGTCGTCACAAGCTCACTGCTGTTCGGCGCGGCGTTCGGTGCCATCGCCGGCGGACGACTCTCCGACGCGATCGGCCGCCGCAAGTCGATCACACTTCTCGCGACCCTGTTCCTCATCGGAACCCTCACCTGCGTCTTCGCGCCGGGCTTCGGGGTGATGGTCATCGGCCGCGTGATCCTCGGCCTGGCCGTCGGCGCCGCGTCGACCGTGGTCCCGGTCTACCTCGCCGAGCTGGCCCCATATGAGATCCGTGGCTCGCTCGCCGGTCGCAACGAGGTGATGATCGTCGTCGGTCAGCTCGCGGCCTTCGTCATCAACGCCATCATCGGCAACATCTGGGGTGAAGAGGACGGCGTCTGGCGCATCATGCTCGCGGTCGCCGCGCTCCCGGCGGTCTGCCTGATGGTCGGCATGATCCGCGTGCCCGAATCCCCGCGCTGGTTGATCTCGCAGAACCGCCGGGAAGACGCCTACGACGTGCTGAAGACGATCCGCTCGCAGCAGCGCGCCCGCGCCGAGGTCGACATGGTCGAGGAACTCCACGAGATGGAGGAGACCGCGATCCGCGGCAGCTGGACCGCCTTGCGCGACAACCGCTGGATTCGACGCATCGTGCTCGTGGGTATCGGACTCGGTGTGGCACAGCAGCTCACCGGCATCAACTCGATCATGTATTACGGCCAGTCGGTGCTCAAGGATGCCGGATTCGCCAGCAACGCCGCCCTCATCGCCAACATCGCTCCCGGCGTGATCGCGGTCATCGGCTCCACCACCGCACTCTGGCTGGCCCAGAAGATCAATCGCCGCACCACCCTGATTCTCGGTTACAGCCTCACCACCGTCTGCCACTTCCTCATCGGCATCGCGTCCCTCGCGCTGCCGGAGGGCAACGCGGCACGACCGTGGGTGATCCTGACACTCGTGGTCCTGTTCGTCGGATCGATGCAAACCTTCCTCAACGTCGCCACCTGGGTGCTGCTGTCGGAAATCTTCCCGCTGCACATCCGCGGTCTGGCGATCGGCATCTCGGTGTTCTGCCTGTGGATCACCAACGCCCTTCTGGGACTGTTCTTCCCGACGCTGGTGGCCGCCACCGGCATCACCGGCACCTTCTTCCTCTTCGGCGGCGTCGGCATCCTCGCTCTGCTCTTCGTCTGGACACAGGCGCCCGAAACCCGGGGTCGCACACTGGAAGAGGTCGAGGAAGACGTCACCACCGGCCGCATCTACCCGAGTCGCAAGATCAAGGAACTCATCTGATCGCGACGTGAACATGCGGTTGTGAACACGGGACGAGCTCCCGCACCGGGTCACCGGTGCGGGAGTTCGTTCGTCGGTGAGAGTTCTGGTGATACCGGCCTCAGCGTTCGCGCGGCGCAGACGTGGTGCCGCGCACGACGAGTTCGGGTACCAACGTCACGACCGACCGCTCGGTGCGGTGACCGTCGAGGCGTGACACCACCGCGTCGATGGCGCGATCGGCCTGCGCGTGCGGTTGCTGGCTCACGGTGGTGAGATCAACGTTGCTCAAGCGGGCCATGACGCTGTCGTCATAGCCGGTCACCGAGACCTGCTGTGGCACCTCGGCTCCCGCTCGGCGCAGTTCGTCGAGCACACCGATCGCAAGTCGATCGTTGGCACACACCACCGCGGTCGGCAACTCGCGGGACAGCAGGGCTCGCGACGCGGCCATCCCCGCGTCCTCGGTGAACGACTCCGCTTCCACCACAGCGTCGGCGGCGGAGATACCGTGATGCCGCAGTGCACGCAGGAACCCGGCGCGACGGTCTGCGGCGATGGACCCCGGCCCGCCGGCCACATGCACGATCTTCGTATGACCGAGGTCGACGAGGTGATCGACCACCGCCGCAATACCCTTGCCGTCGTTGGTGCGAACGACATCGACTGACCCGGAGGCGATGCGCCGGCCGAGGACCACCGTGGGCACCTCTGCCGCGAACTCCTCGATCGATGCGGTGTCGAGCTCCGGGCCGATGAGCAGCATTCCCTCGCAACGAAAGTCGCGCAGCGTCTCGACGACGCGTGTTTCGCCGTGCGTCGGGGTCACCGCGCCCAGGACGATCTCGTATCCCGCGCGGTCGGCCGCCGCGACCAGCGCCTCGGCGATCTCGGCGTGAAAGCTGTTGCTGATCTGGGCGACCACACCGATCAGATGAGAACGGCGGGCCGTCATCAGCGCTGCTGTCCGGTTCATCCGGTAGCCGAGGTCCTCGGCCGCCGCCATCACTGCACGGCGCGTGTCGTCGCCGACCCCGGGAGCCTTGCGAAAGACCAGCGACACAGTCGCTTTGGACACCCCCACCTTGTCGGCGACGTCCTGCATGGTCGGTCGATTCGACGACGATCGCATCGAACACTCCCCCTTCTCTACCTGGACTCTCCACCCGTGCCCGTCAAGGCTTGACACCGTGGCGTGACGGCGTTCATAGTAGACGAACTAGACCGGTTTAGTAGACCGGTACAGCAGACCTCTCATCCACTATTCGTCACCAACCCCGGAGATCCCATGTCCTCGAACTCCCTCGGCGTCGCCGTCATCGGCGGCGGTATGGCCGGCCGCGCGCACGCTGCCGGCTATCGGACCGCGTCCACCCTGTTCGGCACCGACCGGCCCGACGTGCGTCTGGTGGCGATCGCCGACGCGAATCCCGCGATCGCCGATGACAACGCCAAGCGATACGGATACGAGCGGGCCGAGTACGACTGGCAGTCCATCGCCGCAGCCGACGACATCGACGTGGTCAGCGTGGTCGTCGCCAACCATCTGCACCGCGAAATGGTCGAGGGACTACTGGCCGCCGGCAAGCACGTGCTGTGCGAAAAGCCGCTTGCCGGTTCACTTTCCGATGCGGAGGCCATGCTGTCGGCGGCCCGCGACGCCTCGACGCAGGCCGCGGTCGGCTACACCTACCGTCGCGCGCCGGCCGTCGAGCAGATCCGTCGCGAACTGGCCGCCGGGACCGTCGGCGACCTGGTGCACTTCAACGGGCACTACTGGTGCGACTACGCGCTCGACCCGACCTCGCCGATCACCTGGCGCTATCAGGGCGAGCCCGGCACCGGCGCTCTCGCCGATGTCGGCAGTCATCTCATCGATCTCGGTGAGTTCATCTGCGGACCCATCGTGTCGATCTCCGGCGCACGCTTCCACACGGTGATCACCGAACGTCCGGTTCCGATCGGCACCACCTACGGTCACACGAAGGGCGCGGTCTCCGACGAGATGGAGCCCGTCGGCAACGAGGACATCGCAACGTTCACCGCGACCTTCGCCTGCGGTGCGATCGGTACGTTCTCGGCGTCGAGGGTGGCGCACAGTCTGCCCGATGGACTGGGGTTCGAGCTGTTCGGCACCGGCGGGTCGGCGTCGTGGGAGCTCGCGCGCATCGCGGAGTTCCACCTCGCCGCCGACGACGTGCGCGCCGACCTCAACGGTCCACGTCGCATCACCATCGGCCCCGATCATCCCTACATCCGCGGTGGCCTGCCGATGGACGCCGGCGGCGTCGGCCACGGCAAGGCCGAACTGTTCGCCTACCAGGCTCGCGCCTTCCTCGACCAGGTGGCCGGCATCGACGTCCTCGGTCCCCTCCCGGACTTCGAGACCGGCCTGCATTCGATGCGGGTGGTTGCCTCGATCGCCGAATCCGCGGCCAACGCGGGAGCTACCGTCGACGTCAAGCCGCTCGAGAACGCCTGACCGTCACCCACTTTCCACGACTACAAGGAGACACACCACCATGAAGCTCGGTGTCTACAACGCCATCCTGCACGATCGCCCACTGCCCGAAGCACTGAAGGTGATCGGCGATCTCGGCCTCACTGGTATCGAGATCAACACCGGCGGATTCCTTCCCGCGGTGCACGTTCCGACGTTCGACGAAATCCTGGTCTCCGACGCCGCACGCGACGACTACCTGGCACTCTTCGACGGCACCGGGGTCTCGATCGCCGGCCTCAACTGCAACGGCAACCCGCTGCACCCCAAGCCCGAGATCGGCGAGCGTCACGCCGAGGATGTCCGCCGCTCCATCCGTCTGGCCGAACGGCTCGGCCAGACGCGTGTGGTGACGATGTCGGGCCTGCCCGGCGGGGAACCCGTTGCCACGGTGACGAACTGGATCGTCAACGCCTGGAATTCGGCAGCACTGGACGTCCTGGACTACCAGTGGGGTGTGGCCGCACGGTTCTGGCGCGAGACCGACCGACTCGCCGCCGATCACGGCGTGAAGGTCGCACTCGAACTGCACCCGCAGAACCTCGTCTTCAACACCGCCGATGTCCGCAAGCTCGTCGAACTCACCGGCGCCACCCACGTCGGCGTGGAACTCGATGCGTCGCATCTGTTCTGGCAGCAGATGGACCCGGTGGCCGTCGTCCGCGAACTCGGCCCACTCGTCTTCCACGCGGCGGCCAAGGACGTACGGGTGAACACCGAGAACGCCGCACTGTACGGCGTTCTGGACAACCGGTTCCGCCGACTCGCACCCACCGAGGAGCGCACCAACCTCGGTGGCGACGAATGGGCCAACGAGTGGCCCAAGGACTCGGCATGGGATTTCGTGGCACTCGGTCGCGGCCACGACACCGCCTACTGGACCGAATTCCTTCGCGCTCTACGTGACGTCGATCCCGACATGATGGTCAACATCGAGCACGAGGACGTCTCACTCGGCCGCATCGAAGGCCTCGAGATCGCCGCCGGCGTGCTGCTCGACGCCGACCGCGCGCTAGAACAGGAGAAGGTCTCCGTTCACGGATAACACTCGGCAGACGGGCTTCCCCCGATGGTGGAGAGCTTCCATCACCCGACGCTCACTCCCTTCCCCCCGATGGGCGAGCGCTTCGATCGCGGATGCTTGGCCGTCCCCCCGGTGGTCGAGGTGCGAGCCGCGTGCGGCGAGCCTCGAGACCGCTTGCAGCGACGCTGGTTCCGGCTCGGCGGGTGGAGCGGACACCCGTCGGCGAGAGAGGTCTCGAGGCCTCGTCGCTGGCGCTCCTCGGCACCTCGACCATCGGAACGAGCGACCATCGCTTCCTGACCGATGTTCGACCCGTCCCCCCGGTGGTCGAGGTGCGAGCCGCGTGCGGCGAGCCTCGAGACCCGGCGAGATGACTAGTGTCGCAACCACATCGACGCCCGCTCGACGCGTCCGAAAATAGTTGTCCACAGATTTTGTCGGACCGACGCTGCCGCGCCGGTTTTGTCGGTACCCCTTCGTACACTTGTTCTCATCAAGTCCGATCGCGGGAGGGGAGGTTGTTCGGATGTCGAGTGTGTTGACGTTCACCGATCCAGATGCCGATGCTGCCGCGATCACGTCGATGTCACGGGATGAGCTCACCGAAACCGGCCCGGACCTGCTCCGCGAGTCCCGCAAATACGAAGCCCGGACGGTGCTGGCTGCTGCCGCGCTGGCGGAGCGGGTATTTCACGAGCATCTGGCCGATCGGCCCGAGACCGGTGTGTGGGGTTCCGTCGTCGAGCATGCCGAGAGACTCGGCCGGGCCGAGGTGTCGTTGCAGTTCAAGGTCTCCCGCAGCAAAGCCGGGAGTTGGATAGCGCTGGCGGACCTCCTGGAGAAGCTACCGCTGATCCGTGCCGCCTATCTGAACGGGGAACTCTCCACCAACCGGGCTTCGATCATGGCGCGCGCCGCCCAACGTGGCGCGGACACCGAGACCGACAGCGACACCGACAGCGAAAGCACCGACGGTGACGAGTCTGGGATGTCGTTCGAGGAGATCGTCCTGGATTACGGGTCCCGGGCCACGACCGACCCTGTGCTATCGCAACAGCTTGACGCTGCGCTGATTTCGATGAACCCCGACAGCGTGATCGAGGACCGCGACACCATCACCGATCTGGTGGGACACGTGACCATCACCGCCGATGTTGCGGGGCACTCCTCTCTGGATGCGGTCGTCCCCGCCCATTACGGGGTGTTTCTCGCAACGCAGATCAACGCCCTCGTTGACGAACGGACCTGCCGCAAGGACCCCCGCCGTGTGGGGTCGCTGCGGGTGATCGCACTCGGGGAGATCACCGGCGTCCCGGGAGCCCACCTCGACTGCGAATGCGGACAGGACGACTGCCCAAAACGAGGCGGCAGCACAGACAGCAACGGGTCGGCGGAAACACCCGCTGACGCCGAGGATGCGGCAGCATGGGACGACCTGCTCCCCGAACCCGCCGACGCCGACGCTCCCGAAGTCGAGTTCGTCGAGCCCGTCGTCGAACCCGAGATCCCCGACCCTATGAATGAGCCGACGCCGGATGAGGTGCCCGTGGCCTTCGGACGGGCCTTGGTCGTACCCGGGGCACCCGTACTGACGGTGTTGACGGACCCCGACGGTGTGCTGGTGCCCCGGTTGCAGGGATACGGGCCCATCGACCCCGACTACGCCACCACCCTGTCCGAGATAGCGAAAACCATCCACTACCCCGAATCCGCCCGGGCCGCCGGACCACTCATCCCGCAGATCTCCGACCGCGCGCAAGCCCCACCGGCCGATCCGACCGGACACGGTGGCCACACCGTGCCACCCCCTGGGGCATTGACCTATGCACCCAGCGCAAAGTTGCGCGCTGAGGTGTTGGCCAATGATGCGTGGTGCCGATACCCCTACTGCGGGATGCCGTCACACCTGTGCGACCTCGACCACTGGCAACCCTTCAACCACACCAACCCCGAAGCCGGAGGCTGGACAGTACTCGGCGACCTCATCCCACTCTGCCGGGCCGATCACCAACGCAAACACCTCGCCGAATGGGTACCAACGCTCTACACCGATCGGCGGGTGCAGTGGCGGAACCGACGGACGGGGCAGGTGATCGTCACCTACCCACGGTGACATGGTACTGCTGTGGGATGGAACCAGCTGTGACTCACCGGGTCTCGAGGCTCCTCGCTGGCGCTCGTCGCACCTCGACCACCAGAAAATGGCTCCTCGACGACCAGAAAAAGACACCTCGACCACCAGAGAATGGCTCCTCGACCACCAGAAAAAGACATCTCGATCACCGGTGAAAGGGACACCTCGACCGCCGGGAAGGGCCTCGACCATCGAGGGGAAAGGTATCTGAGTTGCCCGGGCTATGCCCCGATGGTCTCGCGACCGTAGGCCACCGGAACCACTTGCCCATTGTGGGTCATCGATTCGATGACGGCTTCGGCGACGATCGCGGCGCGTAAGCCGTCCTCGGCGGTTGCCAGGCGCGGGGTTCGACCGGTTTCCAGGGCGCGGACCCATTCGCAGAGTTGCTCACGGTAGGCATCGGCGTAGCGCGGACGCCAGTCAGCGGGGTAGGCGAGCGATCGGGCGCGCTCGCGGTCGGTGACCACGGTGGAGGGCAAGGTCAGCGCGGCAACGCCCTCCTCCCCGACCACCTCGCACCGGGTGTCGTATCCGTACTGCGCGTTGAGGAATACCTCCACGGTGATGAGTATGTCGGATTCGGTGCGCATCACCAGGATCTGCGGATCGATGCGACGACCGGCGTGCCGCGAGGAGCGTCCGGCGTGCCAACTCACCTCGGCGATCGGCGAACCGATCAGCCATGGCATCACATCGAGTTCGTGGATGGCCGAGTTGGTCACCGTCGACGCCGAATCACCGTCGGGATGGGCCTCGACCGTACGGCTCACACAATGCGCGACGAGCACCTCGCCGAGTTCGCCCGAGGTGACGCTGCGTCGCAGGTCCACATACGAGGGGTCGAATCTGCGCATGAATCCGACGCTGATCAGGGAACGGCCACTGCGCTTCTCGGCCGCGCACACCGAGCGTGACTCGGCGACCGTCGGCGCGAGCGGCTTCTCACACAGCACCGGCTTGCCCGCATCGATCGCCGCGAGGGTCAGCGCAGCGTGGGTCGAATCGTGCGAGGCGATGATGACGGCGTCGACGTCGTCGGCGGCGATCAGAGCCTGCGCGTCGTCCACCACGCGGGCGGAACGCAACTGCGCAGCAACCGTATTCGCCGACGCAGCGTTCACGTCGGCGATCGCGGTGACCTCCGCGCCGTTGACATAGCGATCGAGGGTATGGGCGTGATCGGCGCCCATCACGCCGACGCCGATGATGCCGATACGAATGGTCATGCGTGCTGCTCCCCGGGGAAAACGATGTCGAGACGTGCGCGGATGGCGTCCATGGTGGTCAGGGTCGAGATCACGTCGTCGAGCGGGTGGAGGGTGGATTCGCGGTTGCCCGAGACAATCTCACGGGCGGCGTCGGCCGCCGAGTAGTGCAGCCCGTCCTCATGGCCGCCGTGTTCCTCGTCGTGTCGCAGTACACCGCCGTCGCGCAGACGCACCTCGAACGGTCCCGGCTGATAGAAGGGCCCGGGAATCCGCACCTGTCCATCGACTCCGCAGATCGCCGCCGATGTCGGGGTGTCGGAGAGGATGGTGGTGTTGAGCACCGCCTGCGCACCGTCGACGTTGCCGAGCACCGCCGAGATCTGGCCGTTGAGTTCGGCATTCGCCGGGGTACCGAGGGCGGCGATGTCGGTGGGGGCGCCGAGGACCCAGTGCGCGAAGACCACCGGGTAGGAGCCGAGATCGAGCATCGGACCGCCGGCCAGGGCCGGATCGTAGATGCGGTGATCGGTGGTGAAGTACTCGCCGTGGTCGGCCATCACCGTGCGGATCTCACCGAGCATCCCGGAGTCGAGTACCTGCCGCAGGACATCGAACTTGGGCAGGAATCGCGACCACATCGCCTCACCGGCGAACAACCCTGTTCGCGTGGACTTCTCGGCGATCTCACGCGCCTGCTCGGCGTTGATGCCCAGCGGTTTCTCCACCAAGACGTGCTTTCCGGCGTCCAACGCGGCGAGTGCGCCGGGCCGGTGCTCGGTGTGCGGGGTGCACACGTAGACGATGTCGACCGACGGGTCGGCGAGCAGCGACTCGTACGACCCGTGATGAGCGGCGATCCCGAAGCTCCGCGCGAACTCCTCGGCGCGGTCGGCCGATCGCGAACCGACGGCAACGACCTCTTGGGAGGTGTGTTTCTGCAACGCCGCAACGAACCTCGAGGCGATCCACCCGGGGCCGAGGATGCCCCAGCGCATGGCGGGTGCCGACCGGGGGTCGGGGGTACGGGCAGCGGGAAGATGCACGGGCACAGGTGTCCTTTCCGACAACGATGCGAGAAGTGTTGGGAATCAGCCGATCCGGTAGACGTGTTTGCCGACCTCACGGGCCTTGCGGGCCCAGTCGTCGCCGAGATCGCCTGGCAGTGCCACGAGTACGGCGTCGATGTCGGGATCCTCGAGCAGATCCTCATACAGTCCGTAGCTGGCCATGATTCCGAGCCGATCGGCAATGCGCCACGCCGTCAACGTCGATGCGCTGGCGACGACCTCGATGGACCCGGTCAGCAGCCCCGGGGTACCCAGCGCCCGCTGCACCTCATCGCCGAGGTCGTCGAGCATCAGTCCCCACCGGCGCCGGGCCGGAACGTCGGGGCGCTCCGGGGTGGGTGCCACCGCGATCTCCTTGACCGCGGCCGTCGTCGACCGGACCACCAGTTGCGGTTCCAGGGCCACCTCGCCATGGAATCCGCAAGCAGCAGAAGCCACCTCGACACCGGCCAGGATGCGGCCGAGGGCCTCGATCGCGGCGTCGGCGAGACCAGGCACGTCCTGACGGACCGTCGTCAACTCCACGCCCTCGACACCGGCGAGATGTCCGTCGTCGTAGCCCACCACCGACATCTCGGCCGGGATCTCCACCCCCTGCGCGCGCATGACGTCGACGAAACCGAACGCCATCCGATCGTTGGCGAGGAAGACCGCGGTCGGCCGTGGCAGTCGTTCCAGGATCTCGTGGGCCACCCGGGCCCCGGCCTCTTCGGTGTAGTCGCCGCGCAGGATCTGGCAATGCTGCTGCAGTCCGGCCGCGGTCATTGCACCGATGTAGCCGCGCTGCCGCTCCGCGGCGCAGGGGTGGTCGCCGCCGCCGATGTGGACGATCGCGTTGTGCCCCAGATCGATCAGGTGCTGCACCGCCAGATGGGCGCCCTGCCATTCGTCGGTGCCGACGGTCACGCGGCCCAACCCGGGGACACGCTCGCCGATGACCACCGAGGCCGCCGGGAGGTCGAGATCGTCGTCATGGGTGGCGCCGATGACGATGATGCCGTCGCAGCCCATGCCGACCAGATCGGTGACGGCGCGTCGGCGGGTCCGTGCACGCCCGTGCCCGCTCAGCGCGAGGCGATACGACGACTGTCCGGGCGTGACCGCACGCCGGTCGGCCGCGGCATAGAGCGCGTCGACGAGGTCGGCCTCGAACGGGTTGGAGGCGTCGAACACGACGCCGACCAGCGCACACCCGACTGCTGCATCGACCGACCGGTCCGGCGTCGTACTCGACGACGGCGACTCCACGCTGCTGGTCATGGGGTGATCCTCTGGTTGGGGGCGAACGAATCGGCCGACAAGCCGCACCGGCGTCGTTGATTCACTGTCGATGTAAGTCGGATCACATCCAAAAGTCAATACTTTGTCCGGACATACTGAGAAATCAGCGAGTGCCGAGTGCGTGCGCACCCACCCGCGAGGGCAGAGCGCTCGCGCCGACCGCGCAGACCACCATCACGACGGCCAGAATCACGAAGACCGCGGAATACGCCCCGGCCGGGAGCACCGCTGCCGTCGTGCCGAGCAGTGCGATCGCCATCGACGCCAGCGCAACACCGAAGGCATTGCCCAGTTCCTGCACGGCAGCGTGCAGGGCATTCGCGTCACCGAGTCGCACTTCCCCCACGTCGGCGAAGGCGAGCGTGTTGTACGCGGAGAAACCGATCGACCGCAGCATCCCGGACACCACCAGCACGAGCGCCAGCAGCCACGCCGGCGTCGCTGCACCGACCGCGGCCAACGCCACGAACGTCACCACCGACGCCGCCGACACCACCAGGAGAACGCGGCGGATTCCCCAGCGGCGCATCAACGGTGTGGTCAGGGGTTTGATGACGACGTTGCCGGCGAAAAGCGCGGTCACCATCGCGCCGGCCGTCACCGGCGACCAGCCGAAATGCACCTGCAGCATCAGCGGCACCACGAAGGGCACCGCGCTGATCGCAAGCCGGTACGCCGTGCCGTATCCGATCACCGAGGCGAAGGAATGTATGCGCAGCACAGCGAGATTCAGCAACGGATCGCGCGCCGAACGCAGATGTACGACGGTGCCGACGCCGACGACAATGGCCACCACCAGCCCTGCCACGACGATCACCCAGCGCACCGGCGTCGCGGAGAGCACCTCCGCCACGGTCATCGCCGCACCGACCGCCACCATCGTGCCCAACGCCCCGACCACATCGAGCCGACGAATCGGCCGCCCAACGTCGGGTCGCAGAATACGCAGTGCGGCAACGACTCCGATGATGCCGATCGGAATGTTGAGGACGAAGATGACCTGCCAGGAGGCGTGCTCGACGATCAGCCCGCCCAGCAGCGGTGCCACCACCGGCGCAACGAGCGCAGGCCAGGTCAGGTAGGCGATCGCCCGCGCCACATGCCCCACCGACACCGCCCGCAGAACCGCGAGCCGCCCGATCGGCACCATCATCGCCCCACCGGCCGCCTGGACCACCCGCATCCCGATCAGCACCGGAAGTGACGGCGCCAGAGCACATCCCACCGACGCGAGGGTGAACACCACCAGTGCGAGCACGAACACCCGGCGCACACCGAAGCGCTCGGCGATCCAACTGCTCAACGGGATGAGCACCGCCAACGTGATCAGGTAGGCGGTGACCACCCCGGCCGCATCGAGCGCCCCCACGCCGAAGCCCGCGGCAATGGACGGCAGGGCCGTGACGACGATGGTGGCATCGAGGATCTCCATGAACATCGCGCCCGCACCGAGCAGTGCCAACGCGCGCGGAAAATCCCCACTCGGCTGCGGTGGTGAGGTCACGAGGCGCTCGAGACCGCCTCCACCGGTGCGGGCGAGACCCATCGCCCCTCGCGCACCGAGGCCGTCATGGCGTCGAGCGCCTCGGCGGCACGCACCGCGTCGTCGATGGTGGCACCCGGCCCCACCTGGGCGAGTGCGTCGGGGCCGGCGATGGCCGCGGCGAATCGGGCGGCCTCGATCACCTTGAGATCGTCGTAACCCATGGCGTTGGCCGAGCCCGGCTGGAAGGCGCCGTACTGTCCGTGGCCGGGGCCCACGAACAGCGTCGACACCGACAGATCCTGGATCACCCGGGACGCGCCGCTGCGCCCGATCTCGAGTTCACCCATGCGGCGATAGTCCCACCGCACGATTCCGGTGGTGCCGTGGATCTCGAATCCGTACGAATTCTGCTCGCCCACCGACACCCGACTCGCCTCCAGGACGCACCGCGCGCCCGAGGTCATCCGCAACTGCGCCGACAGGTAATCCTCGTTCTCCACCGGCCCGCGCACACCCCCGGTGGCCAGCTGGTGGCCCGACGTCGCGCCGGTCGGCTCGGGCCGGGTGTCGATGAAGATCGCGGTGTCGGCGATGAGTGAGTCGATACCGCCGAGGAGATACCAGACGAGGTCGACGCCGTGCGAGGCGAGATCACCGAGGACCCCGTTGCCGCCGCGTTCACGCTGAAAGCGCCAGCTCAGCGCGCCGTCAGGATGGGCGGCGTAATCGCTGAAGAACCGGAAACGCGCGTGGGTGACCTCGCCGATCTCCCCGGCTGCCACGATCTCCCGTGCCAACGCGACCGCGGGAGCGTTGCGATAGTTGAACCCGACCGCGGTGCTCACCCCGGCCCGGTGCGCCGCGTCGGCGACGGCACGGGCGTCGGCCGACGACAGCCCGACTGGCTTCTCGATCCATAGGTGCTTGCCGGACTCGACCACCGCACAACCGATTTCGCAGTGCAGAAAGTTCGGTGCGGTCACACTCACCCCGGCGATCGCGGGATCGGCCACGAGGTCGCGCCAGTCGGTGACGCCACGTGCGTCGAACTGTTGCCCCGCCGCGTCGGCCCGCCCGGGCACGTCGTCGGCGATGGCCACCAACCGGGGTGCCGGGCGCAGCTGCGGATAGTGGTGCGCCACTCGGGCGTACGCCTGCGCGTGGGCTCGGCCCATCCAGCCGAAACCGATGATCCCCACCGGCAATTCGGCGGAGGACCCGGACACTGCACTCGTCGTCATGGGAATCCCTTCCTGGTTGCTGCATTCGGCACCGCACTCGTGGCGGCTGTGATCCGCGCCACCCACTATGCCAGGTCCGAATGTCAGGACAAAGTCTTGACATTGCTCTGTGGTGTGCCGCACAGTGGAGGAGCGAACACCGCGAACGACTTACGAGCAGGGAGCAGTCCGTGACCACAGCCCGACCAACACCCGTCTTCGACGTGCTGGCGATCGGCCGCAGCGGCGTCGACATCTATCCGCAGCAGATCGGCGTCGGCCTCGAGGAGGTCACCAGCTTCGGTAAGTTCCTCGGCGGCAGCGCAGCCAACGTGACCGTCGCGGCCGCCCGGCTCGGACACTCCGCGGCTCTGATCTCCGGCGTGGGCGACGACCCGTTCGGCCGCTTCGTCCGTGCCGAGCTGGCCCGACTCGGCGTCGACAACCGCTTCGTCGGCGTCGACGACGTGTACGCGACACCGGTGACGTTCTGCGAGATCTACCCGCCCGACGACTTCCCCCTGTACTTCTATCGCAAGCCCACCGCCCCCGACCTGCAGGTCGCCGTCGCCGATATCGACACCGTCGCCGTCGCCGATGCTCGACTGTACTGGTCGACGGTGACCGGACTGTCCGAAGAGCCCTCGCGCAGCGCACATTTCGCGGCATGGGAGGCTCGGGCCCGTCGACCGCTGACGGTGCTCGATCTCGATTACCGCCCGATGTTCTGGGAGTCACCGGCCGCGGCCACCGAGCAGGTGCAGCGCGCACTGACCGAGGTGACCGTCGCGGTGGGCAACCGCGAGGAGTGCGAGGTCGCCGTCGGTGAGACCGATCCGCACAAGGCTGCCGACGCACTGCTCGACCTCGGTGTCGAACTCGCGATCGTCAAGCAGGGACCGCGCGGAGTGCTCGGCAAGACGCGTCACGAGACCGTCGAGGTCGCCCCGCTCCCGGTCGACGTCGTCAACGGACTCGGCGCCGGTGACAGTTTCGGTGGCTCGCTGTGCCACGGACTGCTCTCGGAGTGGCCACTGGAGAAGATCCTGCTGCACGCCAACGCCGCCGGCGCGATCGTCGCCGGTCGCCTCGAATGTTCCACTGCCATGCCCACCGCCGACGAGGTCGCCGCGTTCGCTGCCACCGCAGCATCCACCGGCACCGACAACGCCCAGGAGAGCCTCCATGTCTGAACTCGCCACCACGATCACCCCGACCGACCTGCTCACCGAGTTGCCCACCTGCACCTCCTACGCCGAGGTGACCGCCGTCCGCGCACAGCGCCCCGAGATCATCGGACAGGCCTGGGCTCGCCGGCGTCGGCGCGACACCGTCAACGGTGACGAGCGGCTGATGATCGTCGCCGCCGATCACCCGGCCCGCGGCGCGCTGTCGGTGGGCAAGAACCCGACCGCCATGAACAGCCGTACCGATCTGTTGGACCGCCTGCGCGTCGCGCTGGCCAACCCCGGCGTCGACGGCGTCCTCGCCACCTCCGACATTCTCGAGGATCTGCTGCTTCTCGGGGCGCTCGAGGACAAGGTGGTGTTCTCGTCGATGAACCGTGGCGGACTGGCCGGCTCCTCGTTCGAACTCGACGACCGGATGACCGCGGCCACCGCCTCCTGGACCGTCGAGGCCGGCCTCAACGGCGCAAAGATGCTCTGCCGCATCGATCTCCACGATCCCGGCACCCTGAACATGTTGACCTCGTGCGCCGCCGCGGTCGACGAACTCGCCGCGGGCGAGGTGATCGCGATGCTCGAGCCGTTCATGTCCCAACGGATCGAGGGCAAGGTCCGCAACGACCTGAGCGCCGATGCAGTGATCAAGTCGATGCACATCATCCAGGGCATCGGCTCGACGTCGGCCTACACCTGGCTGAAGTTGCCGGTCGTCGACGAGATGGAGCGCGTCATGGACGCCACCACGATGCCGACGCTGCTCCTCGGTGGCGACCCGCAGACCGCGCCCGAAGAGACCTTCGCGAGTTGGGAACGGGCACTGGCGATTCCATCCGTTCGCGGACTCATCGTCGGCCGCACCCTGCTGTATCCGTCCGACGACGACGTCGCCACCGCGGTCGACACCGCCGTGAACCTGGTGAGCTGAGGCAACACCATGAACAGCAAGTACTACATCCCGGCCGGCAGCGCCGCCGCGCCGCTGAGTGTCGACGTGACGCCGGAGTCCGCCGGTTGGAGCGAATCCTCGCTCTGGGTGGCGCAATTGGGTCCGGGTGACTCGATCACGCGCAGCTCCGGGCCCGACGAGATCATCGTGATCCCGCTGTCCGGCTCGGCCGTGGTGGCCTGCGACGGAAGACAGTTCGAGCTCGAGGGTCGCCAGAGCGTCTTCGACGGGCCGAGTGACTTCGCCTACGTCGGCCGGGACTCGGAGTTCACCGTGACCAGTGCCGACGGTGGCCGATTCGCACTGTGCGGCGCACGGGCGTCGACGACGCTGCCGTTCCGGTACGGTCCGAGGGCCGGTGTGCCGGTGGAGCTTCGCGGTGCGGGCAACTGTAGCCGGCAGGTCCACAACTTCGGCACCGCCGACGTGTTCGAGGCCGACTCGATCATCGCCTGCGAGGTCATCACCCCGAGCGGCAACTGGTCGAGCTACCCCGCGCACAAGCATGACGAGAACTCCGAGGTCGAATCGCAGCTCGAGGAGATCTACTACTTCGAGTTCAGTCAGATAACCGGTTTCGGCTATCACCGGGTGTACGGAACGCCCGAGCGCCCCATCGAGGTGCTCGAGGAGGTCCGCTCGGGTGACGTCGTCCTCGTACCGCACGGCTATCACGGACCGTCGATCGCCGCTCCCGGCTATCACATGTACTACCTCAACGTGATGGCCGGACCGGGCCCCGAACGGGCCTGGAAGATCTGTGACGATCCCGCCCACACCTGGCTGCGCGGCAGCTGGGAACATCAGGAGATCGATCCGCGTCTCCCGCTGCACGACAACAACTCCCACTGACCACCACCCACCACTGAGAAAGAAGTCATCGTGGCACCGATCAACCAGGGGCGCGCCGGCGGCGTGACCGGCGTCCGCACCCCGCACGGTGAACCGACCGTCCGGCTGACCGTCGCGCAGGCGACCGTGCGCTTCTTGGCCAACCAGTACGTCGAGCGTGACGGCGAGCGGTCGAAGTTCTTCGCCGGCTGTTTCGGCATCTTCGGTCACGGCAACGTCGCCGGACTCGGACAGGCGTTGCTGCAGAACGAGATCGACGACGTCGATGCCGGGCGCGAGCTGTCGCTGAAGTACGTGCTCGGACGTAACGAGCAGGCGATGGTGCATTCGGCCGTCGGCTATGCCCGGATGAAGGATCGTCTGCAGTCGTGGGCCGTGACCGCCTCGGTCGGACCCGGTGCCACCAACATGCTCACCGGCGCCGCACTGGCCACCATCAACCGGATTCCGGTGCTACTCCTGCCGGCCGACACCTTTGCCACGCGCGCCACCTCCCCGGTGCTGCAGGAGCTGGAGCTGCCCTCGTCGGGTGATGTCACCGTCAACGATGCGTTCAAGCCGGTCTCGCGGTACTTCGACCGCGTGTGGCGGCCGGAGCAGCTGGCCGGCGCGTTACTCGGCGCAATGCGAGTGCTGACCGACCCGGTGGAGACCGGCGCCGCGACCGTCGCCATCCCGCAGGACGTGCAGGCCGAGGCGTTCGACTTCCCCGAATCGCTGTTCGCCGAACGCACCTGGCATGTGGCGCGTCCGCTGCCCGAACGTCGCGTGATCGCCGAGGCAGCCGAGATCATCCGCTCGGCACGCCGACCGCTGATCGTCGCCGGTGGCGGGGTCATCTACTCCGGCGCCACCGAGGCGCTCGCCGACTTCTGTTCGCGCACCGGCATTCCGGTCGGCCAGAGCCAGGCCGGCAAGGGCTCGCTGCCCTATGACCACCCACAGTCGGTGGGTGCCATCGGCTCCACCGGCACCACCGCCGCCAACGCGCTCGCCGCCGACGCCGACGTCGTCATCGGGATCGGCACGCGCTACAGCGATTTCACGACCGCCTCGCGTACCGCGTTCACCGGCGAGGGCGTGCGTTTCGTCAACATCAATGTCGCATCCCTGGATTCGGTCAAGCATGCCGGCTACAGCGTCGTCGCCGACGCCCGGGAGGCCATCGAGACGCTCGACGAGCTGCTGGCCGATCACCGCGTCGAGCAGTCCTACCGTGACCGGGTCGCCGAGCTCGCCGCCGAGTGGGATCGCATCGTCGACGACGCGTACTCCCCCACCGCCGTCGGCGTCAACGTCGCCACCGGCGAGGAGGCGCTGACCCAGGGCTCGGTCATCGGTCTGGTCAACGAGACCTCCGATCCGCGCGACGTGGTGGTGTGTGCCGCCGGATCGATGCCCGGCGATCTGCACAAGTTGTGGCGGACCCGCGATGCCAAGGGCTATCACGTCGAATACGGGTATTCCTGCATGGGATACGAGGTCGCCGGTGGTCTCGGCGTCAAGATGGCCTGCCCGGACCGCGACGTGTTCGTCATGGTCGGCGATGGTTCGTATCTGATGATGGCCACCGAATTGGTGACCGCCGTCCAAGAGAACCTGAAGGTCATCGTGGTGCTCGTGCAGAATCATGGCTTCGCCTCCATCGGCTCGCTCTCGGAGTCGTTGGGGTCGCAGCGATTCGGCACCGACTACCGCTATCGCGGTGAGAGCGGACGCCTCAACGGGTCCACGCTTCCGATCGACCTGGCGGCCAACGCCGCATCCCTGGGCGCCGACGTCATCCGTGCCGGCACCGCCGCCGAATTCGCCGACGCCATCAAGACCGCGAAGGTCGCCGACCGCACCACCGTCATCCACGTCGAGACCGATCCGCTGATCGGTGCCCCCGACAGTGAATCCTGGTGGGACGTCCCGGTATCGGAGACCTCGACCCTGGAATCCACCCAGCAGGCCTACGGCGTCTACGAGCAGTGGAAAGCCGTCCAGCGCCCCTATCTCGCCCCCACCACGCCGGCCGACTCCCCTGCGCCGTCGAACAATCCCGCCCCGTCGAACAATGGAGTTCAGTGATGTCGAAGATCCTCGTCGGTTCCGCCCCCGACTCGTGGGGCGTCTGGTTCCCCGACGATCCGCAGCAGACCCCCTACACCCGCTTCCTCGACGAGGTCGCCGCGTCGGGTTATGAGTGGATCGAGTTGGGCCCGTTCGGTTATCTGCCCACCGATCCGCAGCAGTTGCGCGACGAGCTCGGCAGTCGCGGGCTGAAGCTCTCGGCCGGCACGGTCTTCGAGCATCTGCACCAGGACGATTCGTGGGATGCGGTGTGGACTCAGATCGAGGATGTCGCCAAGTTGACCGCAGCCGTCGGCGGCAAGCACGTCGTCGTCATCCCGGAGATGTGGCGCGACCCGGCCACCGGCGAGGTGCTCGAGGATCGCACGCTCACCGATGAGCAGTGGCGCAAGAAGACCCAGGGCATGAACGAACTGGGCAAGGCGATGTTCGAGAAGTACGGTGTGCGAGCGCAATACCACCCGCATGCCGACTCCCACGTCGACACCGAGGAGAACATCTACCGGTTCCTGGAGAACACCGACCAGCAGTTCGTGAACCTGTGCCTGGACACCGGTCACGTCAGCTACTGCGGAGGCGACAACATCGCCATCATCAACGCCCACCCCGACCGCATCGGGTACCTGCACCTCAAGCAGGTCGACGAGCAGGTTCGGGCCAAGGTCGCCGCCGATGACCTGCCGTTCGGCGAGGCGGTCCGCCTGGGCGCGATGACCGAACCGCCGCGTGGCATCCCGGAGATGCCGCCGCTGCTCGAGGCCGTCGCCGCTCTCGACATCGACATCTTCGGCATCGTCGAGCAGGACATGTACCCCTGCAGTCCCGATGCCCCGCTGCCCATCGCCCAGCGCACCCAGAAGTATCTGGGATCGTGCGGTGTGCCGGCCGTCCGTTTCAGCTGATTCTCTCTCCCTCCAACTTATTTCACCCCGAACTATTTCACGGAGTACACCATGACCGACTTGCGTATCGCCGTCCTGGGCGTCGGGATGATGGGTGCCGACCACGTCGCCCGCATCACCGAACGCATCAAGGGCGCCACCGTCACCGTCCTCAACGACTACTTCCCGGAGAAGGCCGAGGAACTCGCGGCGACGATTCCGGGCTGCCGGGTGATCAACGATCCGCTCGACGCGATCGCCGATCCCGATGTCGACGCCGTCATCCTCGCCACCCCCGGTCCCACCCACGAGAAGCAGTTGCTGGCGTGCCTCGAGGCCCGCAAGCCGGTGATGTGCGAGAAGCCGCTGACCACCGATGTGGCCACCTCCCTGGAGGTCGTCAAGCGGGAAGCGGAGTTGGGGCGCAAGCTGATCCAGGTCGGGTTCATGCGGCGCTTCGATCACGAATACGAGCAGCTGAAGTCGCTCATCGACGACGGCACCTTCGGGCAGCTGCTGGTGGCGCATTGCGTGCACCGCAACCCGATGGTCCCACCGGGTTTCGACTCGGCGATGATCGTCAAGGATTCGATCGTCCACGAGGTCGACGTCACCCGGTTCCTGTTCGACGAGGAGATCGCCTCGGTGCAGATCATCGCGCCGGGTTCCAATTCGCAGGCGCCCGAGGGCCTCAAGGACCCGCAGATCGCGATCTTCCGTACCGCGTCGGGTCGCCACATCGACGTCGAGTGCTTCGTCACCACCGGTGTCGCCTACGAGGTGCGCACCGAGGTCGTCGGTGAATTCGGTTCTGCCTTCATCGGTCTCGACCAGGGCGGCGTGGTGCGCAAGCAGCGCAACCCCGTGCAGTCCAGTGCCGGAGGAAGGAAGGTTGCGGGGATCTGGGGCGGCGATATCACGCCGTCGTTCGTGGAGCGCTTCGGCGCCGCCTACGATGCCGAGATCCAGCGGTGGGTCAACGCCGTCAAGGCCGGCATCAACGTCGACGGCCCCGGTGCGTGGGACGGTTATGCCGCGGCCGCGGTGTGCGCGGCGGGTGTCAAGGCTCTCGAGACCGGCGAGATCGTCACCGTCGACATGGTCGACCGCGCATCGATTGCGGGGGCCTGATCCATGAAGGTCGCCCTCGATCCCACGCCGTTCCATCATTCCCATTCGCTGCTCGAATTGCCGGGCGTGGTTGCCGATCTCGGGTACGAGTACCTGCAGCTGACCCCGCACGTCGACATGATCCCGTTCTTCAATCATCCCAAGGCCGACGACGATCTCGTCGCGAGGTTTCGCCGGGCGTGCAAGGACGCCGGCGTCGGAATCGCTTCGGTGCTACCGGTATTGCGGTGGTCCGGGCCCGACGAGGACGCCCGCGAGGCGGCCGTGCGCTACTGGAAACGCGCCATCCAGATCACCGTCGATCTGGGCGTGAACGTGATGAACACCGAGTTCTCCGGTCGTCCGGAGAAGCCGGAGGAGTCCGAGCGGGCCTTCTACCGGTCGATGGAGGAACTCGTGCCGATCATCGAACGTGAGGGCATCGACGTCCGGATCGATCCGCACCCAGATGATTTCGTGGAGGACGGGTTGGCCGCGATCCGCATGATCCGCGGGATCAACTCGAAGAACTTCGGTTTGGTCTACGTCGCCTGCCACAGCTTCCACATGGGCGGCAACATGCGGGAGATCATGACGACCGCCGGTGACATGCTTCGCCTGGTGCACGTGGCCGACACCATGGATCATCATGCCTCACAAGGGCTTCGCTACATCACCAACCCGCCCGGTAACGCCGTACGCGTGCACCAGCACCTCAAGATCGGCGACGGCGACGTCAATTGGGACGAGTTCTTCGGCACACTCGGCGAGATCGGCTTCTACGACCGCGACGACTCGGTCATGGTGTCGAGTGTGTTCGCCGAGAACGAGAACGCCGACGAGGTGTCCCGCTACCAGCTCGCCACGATGAACGACTACGTCGCCAAATTCCGTCCCTGACCCCGTTCACCGACATACCCCGCTCACTGCCCACACACCAAGTCCCCCACTGATTTCGGCGTCGCGTGACAGCACGCGACGCAGAACAGGAGTACCTCCATGTCCACCACCGTCTCCCACTGGGCCAACAACAAGCCCTACCCGGGTACCTCGAATGCCACTGCGCCGGTGACGAATCCGGCGACCGGTCAGGTCACCGGGCAGGTCGCGTTGGCCAATGTCGCCGACGCCCGCGCGGTGATCGACGCCGCCGCGGCGGCGTTCCCCGCCTGGCGTGACACCTCGCTGGCCAAGCGCACCTCGATCCTGTTCCGCTTCCGGGAACTGCTCAACGAGCACAAGGGCGAGCTGGCTCAGATCATCACCGCCGAACACGGCAAAGTCCTCTCCGACGCCCTCGGCGAGATCTCCCGCGGCCAGGAAGTCGTCGAATTCGCCTGCGGCATCCCGCACCTGCTCAAGGGCGGATTCACCGAAAACGCCTCCACCAAGGTCGACGTCTTCAACATCCGCCAACCCCTCGGACCCATCGGCATCATCTCCCCCTTCAACTTCCCCGCAATGGTCCCCATGTGGTTCTTCCCCATCGCCATCGCCGCCGGCAACACCGTGGTCCTCAAACCCTCCGAAAAAGACCCCACCGCCTCGATCTGGCTGGCCGAACTCTGGAAAGAAGCCGGACTGCCCGACGGCGTGTTCAACGTCCTACAAGGCGACAAGACCGCCGTCGACGAACTCCTCACCAACCCGTCGATCAAATCCATCAGCTTCGTCGGCTCCACCCCGATCGCCCAATACGTCTACGCCACCGGCACCGCCGCGGGTAAACGCGTCCAAGCCCTCGGCGGCGCGAAGAACCACGCCATCATTCTCCCGGATGCCGACCTCGATCTCGCCGCCGACGCCATGGTCAACGCCGGCTTCGGCTCCGCAGGCGAACGCTGCATGGCCATCTCGGTCGCCGTCGCCGTCGGCGACATCGCCGACGAACTGGTCGCCAAGATCACCGAACGCGCCCGAACCATCACCACCGGTGACGGCACCAAGAACTCCGACATGGGACCGCTGGTCACCGCCGCCCACCGCGACAAGGTCGCCTCCTACGTCGACGCCGGCGAACAAGCCGGCGCGACCGTCGTTCTCGATGGCCGTGGTGTCGACGCGGACGGTGGGGCCGATGGATTCTGGTTGGGGCCCACCCTGTTCGACAACGTCACCCCCGACATGAGCATCTACACCGACGAAATCTTCGGACCCGTCCTGTCGGTCGTGCGCGTCGACTCCTACGACCAAGCCCTCGAGCTGATCAACTCCAACCCCTACGGCAACGGCACCGCCATCTTCACCAACGACGGCGGCGCCGCCCGACGCTTCCAGAACGAAGTCGAAGTCGGCATGGTCGGCATCAACGTCCCCATCCCCGTCCCCATGGCCTACTACAGCTTCGGCGGCTGGAAAGCCTCCCTCTTCGGAGACACCCACGCCCACGGCACCGAAGGCATCCACTTCTTCACCCGCGCCAAAGCCATCACCAGCCGCTGGCTCGACCCCAACGGTCGAGAACTTCGGCCCGCTCGCTCCGCTCCCGGCGCCGCCGGCGGACTCAACCTCGGCTTCCCCCAGAACGCCTGAGATCACCTCCCCGGAGGATCAGGCCTGTGCGATGAGTCGACGTACGGCGGCTACCTGAGTCGACGCATCCACACACCGAGAATCCCGCTCGCGGCACGCCCCCGCCGCGAGCGGGATTTTCTGTGTAGTGGTCCGGAACCAGCACCGTAGCAAGAGGTCTCGAGGCTCGGCGCATGCGCCTCACACCTCGACCATCGGAAGGGGACACCACCCCGATCGAGGGGACCGCCCCGTCCGCTCTCTCGATCGAGGGGGAAACGTCCCGTCGTCTTTCCCGATCGGAACAACGCGTCACCTTTCCCCGATGGTCGAGGTGCCGAGGAGCGCCAGCGACGAGGCCTCGAGACCCCCGCTGCGAGCGGGATTCTCTGTGTGGTGGTCCGGAACCAGCACCACGGCAAGCGGTCTCGAGGCTCGGCGCACGCGCCTCGCACCTCGACCACCGGTCCGGTTGGGGGCGACCATCCGGGGGGCTCGGCGACCACCCGGCACTACCGCTGCTCGCGGGGTGGAGCCGTCGTGCCGCGCACTTTCAGCGAGGGCTCGAGCACGACGTCGTCGCCGCCGTCGGACTGGTCGGTGAGCATTGCGACGGCGAGATCGACTGCGGTGGTGGCCATTCCCATTGCGTCCTGGTGGATCGTGGTCAGATCGATCCGGGGGTTGTCGGACAGCAGGCTGTCGTCGTAGCCGACGAGCGAGATGTCGCCGGGGACGTCGACACCGGCTCGGGTGAACACGTCGAGCAGCCCGAGGGCACAGCGGTCGTTGCCGGCGAGGATGGCTGTCGGTAGCCTGCTGCGCTCCAGGAGTTCTCGTGCTGCGCGCGCACCCGCGTCCTCGCTGTGCGCACCGGCCACGATCGCGATGTGCCCAGAGCGCCCGTGCCGTTGCATCGCCGTGCGGTAGCCGAGAGTTCGGTCGCCGGCCCCCGGCCCGTCACCGCCGTCGACGTGCAGGATGTCCCGGTGCCCCAGTCCCACAAGATAATCCACGGCCTGCGCCATACCGAGATGGTCGTCGGTGCGTACTGTGGCGACCCCACCCGAGCCCAGAACGTCCTCGGCCAGGGACCGGCCCACCACCACCATCGGCGCGCGTGCGGCCACCGGGAGCAACTCGGCGCCGTCGGTGTGCGGCCCCAGCACGATCAGGGCACCGCAGCGGTGATCGATCAGCCGCTCGAGCGAGGACACCTCCGAGCGCTCCGGCAGGTTCGCCGTCAACAACACGTCGTGGTTCAGCGCCTCGGCCGCCGGATACATGTGGGTGACGAGCTCGGACTGGAACAACTGCGACATGTCGACCAGCACGCCGAGAGTGCGGCTCCGACCCCGGGCGAGCATCCGGGCGACCGAGTCGGGACGGTAACCCAACTCCTCGGCGACGGCGAGCACGCGCTGCTGCGTCTCCTCCCCCGCACCAGGCTTGCCGGCCAGGATGAACGAGACCAAAGTGCGCGACACGCCGGCGCGTTCGGCCACGTCGGCCATGGTCGGTCGCCGACGCCGGGACCCTGCAGTGGTCGTCATGACTAACCCCGTTTCCGAGTGACACTTGACACAATCGCTTTGTCAGGACATAGTACTACTCACACGCGTTAGTAACGCGCGTTAGTTCCCCAGGAAATCGAGGTTTCCATGTCTACGACGACATCAGCCGCTTCCAACAGGCGGTTTCTCACCAAGCTCACCGTCATCGCCACTCTCGGCGGACTGCTCTTCGGCTACGACACCGGAGTGATCTCCGGTGCGCTGCTCTACATGAAAGACGATCTCCACCTCTCGGCCTTCGGCGAAGCCACCGTCGTCAGCGCCCTACTCTTCCCCGGCGCCGCCTTCGGCGCACTGTTCGGCGGCCGCGTGGCCGACCGGCTCGGGCGCAAGCGCACGCTGCTGCTGTGCGGCCTGGTCTTCCTGGTCGGCGCCGTCGGCTGCGCCCTCGCCCCGAATGTGGCGATCATGGTCATCGCCCGCATCATCCTCGGCCTCGGCGTCGGCGCCGCGGCGGTCACCTGCCCCCTCTATCTGGCCGAGATGGCGCCCGCCGAGCGTCGTGGCCGGATGGTCACCATCAACGAGCTGATGATCGTCACCGGTCAGATGTTGGCCTTCGCCATGAACGCGCTGCTCGACCACATCGTCACCGACCCGCACGTGTGGCGCGTCATGCTCGCCGTCGCCGCGGTGCCCGCGGTCGCACTGTTGCTGGGCATGCTCGCCCTGCCCGACTCGCCGCGCTGGTACGCCCTCAAGGGCCGCCTCGATGAGTCACGAAACGTCCTGGGCCGCAGCCGTACACCCGACGAGGCCGACGCCGAGTACGCGACCATCGTCGATCACATCACGCACATGCGCGGTGGCCGCACCCCGCTGTCGGTGGTGCGCGACGTGCCGTGGATTCGACGGATCGTGCTGATCGGTTGCGGGCTGGCCATCATCCAGCAGGCAACCGGCATCAACACCGTGAACTACTACGCACCGACGATCCTCGAGCAGAGCGGACTGGGCGTCAGCGCCGCACTCATCGCGACCATCGCGGTCGGCGTCACCTCGGTGGTCACCACCATCATCGGCATCATCCTGCTGGGCTACATCGGCCGCCGCACCATGCTGCTGATCGGCTTCTCGGGCGTCGCGATCACCCAGGCCGCCCTCGCCCTGGCATTCCTGCTGCCGCAGACGACCTCACGCAGCTACATCATCCTCGCGTGCATGGTGGCCTTCGTCGCCTTCGTGCAGATGTTCATCGGCACCTGCGTGTGGCTGCTGCTCTCGGAGATCTTCCCGCTCAGCGTCCGCGGCTTCGCGATGGGCATCGCGGTCTTCGTCCTCTGGTGCACCAACGCGCTGATCTCGTTCCTGTTCCCGGTGCTCAACTCGGCACTCGGCTCGACCGGAACCTTCGGACTGTTCGTCTTGGTCAATCTCGCCTCGCTGGCCTTCGTGTACCGATCGGTGCCGGAGACCAAGGGCATCACCCTCGAAGGCCTCGAGGAGCACCTCGAAGCCCATCACGACAGCCGCAGCCCGGCCGCGGTGACCGCAGCAGCCTGACCGCAGGCACGGCACGACAACCGAACACCGACGAACCCCGTGGGCGAGACCATTCGGTCTCGCCCACGGGGTTCGGTCGTCAGAGATGCAGGGTCGTCAGAGGTGTACGAGGACCCCTTCGTCGGCGCTGCGTCGTGCGGCGTCGAGCACCTCGAGCACCGCAATTCCCTCCGACGCCGGGACAGGCTGGGGCGCGCCGTGATCCACCGCTGCGGCGAATCGCCGATAGTACTCGTCGGCACGCCCCTGCGCCGACGGGACCGTCCGGGCGCCGTCGGCGGTGTGCGGCGTCCCGAGCCGGTCGGGACGTTCGAATCCCCACCCCGCCGGATCGTCGGCCGGCCGCTTGCCCGCGAGGATCTGCTCGGTCTGCGCGTCGGTGCCGTCGCTGAGGTATGCGCCACGCGAACCGTAGAGCCGCCACTGTCGCGACACGACGTGGTTGAGCTTGCTCGAGGTCACCGTGGAGAAGGCGCCGCTGCGGTGGGTCATCGCCACGCTGAATCCACAGTCGGTCCGACCGGCCGGCAGATCCACCCGGTCGAGGTGGGCGTACACCGACTCGACCGGTCCCAGCAGGGTGAGCATCTGATCGACGAGGTGTGCGCCGATGTCGCGCAACAGTCCACCCGTGGGGCCTGCGTCGAGTCCGGCGGCCTCGTCGAGGTCGTAGCGCGACTCGACCCGCCAGAGGTCACCGAGTTCGGGCAGCACACCGGTGACGGTCGCGAAATCGGCGTCGAAGCGGCGATTGTGAAACACACTCAGCAGCACACCGGCTCTCGCCGCCGCCCGCTCCAGTTCCCGACCGCCGTCGGCATCCGGCGCGAAGGGCTTGTCGGCCACCACGTGCACGCCCCGCGACACCGCCTCGAGCACCAGGTCACGGCGCGTCTGCGGCGGCGTGGTGATGGTCACCGCGTCCACGCCGGCATCGAGCAGATCGCCGAGTGAGTCGAAGACCGCAACTCCCGGGAGGTCCGTTGCCACCTCGCGACGGCGGTCGTGGTTGCCGGTGACCACCCCGGCCAGCTCGATCTCCGGCACCGCCTGGATATAGGGCGCATGGAAGATCCGTCCACCCGCGCCGTAACCGACCAATCCCAGTCTCACCATCGTCTCCACTTCATTTGTCCGGACATTGGTACAAATGTAGAGTCAGGCGGTCCGCGTCGTCACCTCCCGGACGATGTCGAGGACCGCCCGGGCGGCCGTCGACGGCGAGCGCACCGAGGAGTGCGCGATCGAGACAACCCAGTCGAGATCACGGTCGGTGCAGGGCACCCCCACCGCTCCGGCGTGGTCGTGGGCGACGCTCCAGGGCACCAATGTCACCCCGAAATCGTTGAGCGCCAACCGGATACCGAAATCTTGATCGGCCACCTCGATCACCGATCGGCGATGCGGGAGCCACTTGTCGGTCACCGCGCGGGTGCCCCAGCCGGGCGGGTAGTCGATGGTGCGTTCGGCGGCGAGATCCGCGGCCGCGAAGCCGCCGGCCCGAACCAGCCGGTGGTCGGGGTGGGCCACGAGCACCAGAGGCTCTCGGGCCAGCCGGTACACGGTGATGCCGGGGATCTCCTGATCCGGACCGCCGAGCAGTGCCAGATCCAGCGTTCCGTCGCGCAGCCCGCGGATGTTGCCCTGACTGCCCTGCGGATTCTGCCGCATCGCGATCGCGACACCCGGATGCCGCCGATGCACCGCCCCGAACGCCTCCGCGAGATCGATGGTGACGATGTTGACCAAGGCACCCACCGCGACATCACCGCGGATGTCCCCGCGCAGCGCCGCGAGGGCGTCGACGATCTCGGCGCGCGCCCGGACCGCGGCTCGAGCGGGTTCGACGACGGCGCGCCCGGCCTCGGTGAGCACCAGCGTGGTCGGGGTGCGATCGAAGAGTTGCGCGCCGACCTCGCGCTCGAGTTTGGCCACCGACGTCGACACCGCCGACTGCACGACCTGCATCGACCGTGCCGCAGCGGTGAAGGTGCCATGCTCACAGCACGCGAGGAAGTAGTCGAGTTGCCGCAGTTCCATCGTGATCGCCCTCTCACTCCCCCGCCGACCTGGCCATCATCTTCCATGTAGATGTGGCCATCAGAATCTATCGCTTTTCTTCACGGCGACCGCGCCGCACCATGGACACATGGCTTCGACGACCTCCTCCCCGACCACCCGACTCAGCCGGGTGATCGTGCTGTTGTTCGCGGTGACCGCGGGGTCCTCGGCGGGCTGTCTCTACTACCTGCAGCCCCTGCTGCACGAGGTCGGCGGCGACCTCCACGTCTCGACGACGGCCGCGGGCCTGATCATCTCGGTGACCCAGGTCGGCTATCTGATCGGTCTGGCTCTGGTCGTACCACTGGGCGACTTCCTGGACCGCCGACGGCTCGTCGGCGGGCTGCTGGTCGTGTCGTGCATCGGTTTGGCGATCGCCGCGGCGGCACCCACCTACGCGGTCCTGATGATCATGGTGTTCGCGGTCGGGGTGTCGGCGTCGGCGGCGCAGGTGGTCGTGCCGTGGGCCGCGGCGGTGGCCGGGCCGAGTGAACGCGGCGCCGTCGTCGGCACGGTGATGAGCGGATTGCTCGTCGGCATCCTGTTCTCGCGCGTCCTGTCGGGTCTCATCGCGCAGGCGGGCGGCTGGCGCACCGTGCTCGTCGTCGCCGCGGTCATGCAGGTGATGATGGCCGCGGCCGTGTGGTGGCGGGCGCCGCACACCGCGGTCGAGCGCTCGAACAGCACCTCGTATCCGCGTGTGCTGGCCTCGATCGCGACGCTGATCCGCACGGAGAACGTCCTGCGTCACCGCATGGTGCTCGGCGGGCTGAACATGGCCGCCTTCTCCGCGATGTGGACGGCGATCGCGTTCCTGCTCGCCGGAGCGCACGGCTCGTCGTATCACTTCTCCGACGCCGAGATCGGGCTGTTCGGTCTGGCCGGGGTGGCCGGCGCACTGGCCGCCCCGCGGGTCGGCAGACTCGCCGACCGCGGCTATCTGCGCCACACCCAGTACGGCGTGTGGGTCGTCCAGCTTCTCAGCTGGGGGCTGCTGTGGGCGGGTGCGCATCAGGTGTTGGTGCTGATCCTGGCGCTGCTCGTCTTCGATTTCGGCGTGCAGGGCGTGCAGATCGCCAACCAGGCCGCGGTGTACTCGCTCGACGGCGAGGCACGCTCTCGGCTGACGACCGCCTACATGGTGGCCTACTTCGCCGGTGGCGTCGCGGGTTCGGCGTTCGGCGGGTGGGCGTATCAGATCGGCGGCTGGAACCTGGTGTGCGCTGCGGGTGCGGCCACCGCAGTACTCGGCATCGTGCTGTGGGCGGCGTTCGCGATCGGTGAGCGCGAGCACTCGGTGCAAGGAGTCGCCGCGCAGCAACGGCTGCGCGGCGAAGTCCAGGCGGTCTAGGGCGTGTCTCCCGATTCCTCTGCGATGGATTTGCGAGGTCGATGGTTTCCTGGCAAGGCGGAGGAGGCGCCGTCCTGAGGTGCGAGGCACGAGCCTCGAAGGGGAGCGATAGCGGAGCTATCGTGACCGACGACAACGCCGCCAGGGGACCATCGAGCCGCAAAGACGCGCAAAGGGAATTGGGAGATATGCCCTAAGTCCGACTCAGCGCGCGCGACGGCGCAACCGCCGCCTGCGCCGGGCCTCGGCGATGGCCGAGCGCAGACCGAGCGCCTTGTCGATGCCCGCGAAGCGCCGTTCCGACGCCGTCTCGGGTGCATCGTCGGCGGTGTCGCGCAGGAACCGGTCCGGCAACGCGAGTTTGTTGATGGTGCGCAGCGTCTTGCCGTATTGCACCCACAGCGAGCCGGTCGTGTAGGGCAGATCGTATTTCTCACACAGTTCACGCACGCGCACCGAGATGTCGGCGAGCCGATTGCTCGGCAGATCGGGATAAAGATGGTGCTCGATCTGGTAGCAGAGGTTCCCCGACATGAACGCCATGGCCGGGCCTGCGTGAAAGTTGGCGCTGCCCAACATCTGTCGCAGATACCACTGACCCTGGGTCTCGTCCTCGAGGGTGTCGACGGTGAACTTCTCCGCGCCGTCCGGGAAATGACCGCAGAAGATGACCACGTACGCCCACAGGTTGCGGATCAGATTCGCCGTCAGATTCGCGGTCAGGGTGTGCCGGAAATTCGGGCCGGTCAGCGCCGGGAACAACACATAGTCCTTGGCGACCTGCTTGCCGATCTTGCGACCGAATTCCTTCATCTGCGGGATCGCGACCTCTTTGGGCTTCTCGCCCTGAATGACCTCTTTGAGCGCGAGGTCGTGCAGGCCGATGCCCCATTCGAAGGTGGCCGCCAGGATGACGTTGAACAGCGGCTGCAGCGCGCGTCGCGGTTCCCAGGGCTCGTCGCGGGTGACCCGCAGGATCTTGTAGCCGACGTCGTGATCCATGCCGACGACGTTGGTGTACTTGTGATGGATGTAGTTGTGGGAGTGCTTCCAGTGCGGCGACGCGCACACCATGTCCCATTCCCACGTCGTCGAGTGGACCTCGGGATCGTTCATCCAATCCCACTGCCCGTGCATCACGTTGTGCCCGAGCTCCATGTTCTCGATGATCTTGGCCACTGCGAGCGCGCCGGTGCCCAGCAGCCACAACGACCGCCGATGGCTGCCGAGCAGCGCGAGACGGCCGGCGACCTCGAGGACCCGGTGTGCGAGGATCGTGCGCCGCAGGTAGGTGACGTCGCGCACCCCGCGGTCGGCCTCGATCTCGCGACGCAGCGCGTCGAGTTCGGCCCCGAGCGCCTCGACGTCGGCGTCGGTCAGGTGTGCGTACTCATTGATGTCGGTGATTGCCATCGGTGTCCATTATGCGCTTGCGGCGCCGAGACGGGGAGCCCGCCTCATGCCGCGCGACGCTCCACCACCTGGGACGATCGTCCCACTCGGGTCCGCCGACGCTCGCGCAGGGACTTGATCGCCGAGCGCAGTCCGCGGCGCCGCCCGGTCAACGGGTCGACGGTCGCATGCAATCTGGTGCCCTCGGGCAGACCTTGCTTGAAACGACGTTCGGACGCGGTCTCGGGTGCGTCGTCGGCGGTGGCCGAGAGGTATTTGTTCGGCAGCGACAGCTTGGCGATGGTGCGCCACGACTTCGCGTACTGCAGCGGGAACGAGCCGGTGGTGTAGGGCAGGTCGTACTTCTCGCACAGCGCGCGCACCCGCACCGCGATCTCGGCGAGCCGATTGCTCGGCAGATCGGGGAAGATGTGGTGCTCGATCTGATAGGAGAGGTTGCCGCTCATGAATGCCAGCACCGGTCCGCACCGGAAGTTGGCGCTGCCCAACATCTGTCGCAGATACCACTCGGCCTGCGTCTCGGAGTCGACGTCCTGCTTGGTGAACTTCTCGGCGCCGTCCGGGAAGTGCCCGCAGAAGATGACGGCGTTGGTCCACAGGTTGCGGATGACGT
This sequence comes from Gordonia sp. N1V, assembly GCF_029269935.1. Lineage (NCBI taxonomy): Bacteria > Bacillati > Actinomycetota > Actinomycetes > Mycobacteriales > Gordoniaceae > Gordonia > Gordonia sp. N1V. The sequence goes on along the minus strand of NZ_JARJDD010000007.1, from coordinate 187,776 downwards.
TGGCCATCGCGTCGGCGGTCGCCGCCTTGCGGAAAGCCGTTGCGGCATCCCGCTTGTCGCCACCCAACACCACCGCTGCGGCGGCGACCAGGGTCGGCTGCACGGCATAGTCCTTGGCGAGCTGCCTGCCCACCTTGCGGCCCACGTCGGCCAGATCCCGGCGGAACTGTTCCTTGGCCTCGGGGGTGCGGCGCTTCTTGCCGAGCTCGAGATGCTGTGCGGCAACGCCGTATTCGAACAACAGCGCGAGCAGCGTGTTGTACACCAGGTTGCCCAGGTAGAACGGCCGCCACCGCTGATCGCGCGTCACGCGCAGCAGCCCATAGCCCACGTCGTCATCCATGCCGAGCACGTTGGTGTACTTGTGATGGATGTAGTTGTGGGTGTGCTTCCAATGCGCCGAGGGGTCGGTGTTGTCCCACTCCCACGTGGTCGAGTGCACCTCGGGATCGTTCATCCAATCCCACTGCCCGTGCATCACGTTGTGCCCGAGCTCCATGTTCTCCACGATCTTGGCGACGCCGAGGGTGGCTGCACCCGCCCACCACAGCCCGCGATTGCGCGAGCCGGCGATCATCGTCCGACCGGCGAGCTCGAGTCCGCGTTGGAAGCGGATCGTGTTGCGGATGTAGCGGGCGTCACGCTCTCCGCGTGCCGCCTCGATGTCGGCCCGGATGGCATCGAGTTCGGCGCCGAGGGCCTCGACGTCGGACTCGGACAGGTGGGCGTATTCGGGGATGTCGGTGATCGCCATGGGTTCCTCTCACCTCACGCCGCGGCCGGGACAATCCGCTCCGGCCTACGGCTACGTTTCCGTAACTTACGATAGCGTAGGTTACTGGGCGCGAGCTGTCCAGCCTTGGTGAAACAGACATCGGTGCGACCTCGGTCGGGACCGCTCAGAGTGTGCAGTTCTCCCGCAGGAGCTCGTACCCGACGAGATCCTCGATGTGGCCGTCGGAACTCGCGGCCAGGGGCTGGGTGCCGAACTCGGTGAAACCGGCGTTGCGGGCGAGCGCCCTACTGCCCTCGTTGGAGGCGGCGGCGAACATCGTCAGCCGCCGGATGTCGAGGACATCGAAGATGTGGCGCACCGCCGCCGGGAATGCTTCTCCCAGAACACCTTTGCCGCGCGACGCCGGATGCGTGTAGAAGCCGATCTCGGCGCCGGTGACGTCGTCGATCGCGAAGATCGAGATGTCGCCCATGTATTCGTCGGTCTCCTGATCGGCGACCGCCCAGGTGCAGGTGTTCCCGCAAGCAGCGGTCCACCACTTACGGGTGCGTTCGAGTGCCGCATGTTCGACCGACAGCGGATCGGGGCGCTCGAAGAGGTATTTGCGCGAGATCGGGTCGTCGAGGGTCTCGCGGATCCGCTCGTCATCCTTCTCGGCCAGCGGGCGCAACCGGAATCGTTCGGTGTCGAAGGTGGTGGCATGCCACCGCGATTTCGGTGCGAAGTCGTCGCCGGCATGCCACTTCGCACACCACGCGTCGACAACGCGGCTGTTCATCTCGAGCCAGTCCGGCAGGCGCGCGAGCAGGGTGAACCCGGCGGCGTGGGCGACCCGAAGGCTCGCCAGATTGCCCTCGGCGGCGTGGAACCGCACGACCTCCACGTCGCGTTCGGCGGCCGCATACGTCATCGCGAGCACCACCGCGCGACGCGCGAGACCCGCTCCCCGGGCATCGGGGTGCAGGACGAATCCGACCTCGACGATCCGCCCGGCGCCCTGCAGTTCGACGCTGCCGACGAATCGGCCCTCGTGCTCGATCGCCCAGGTCATGGAGTCGCCGTCGTCCCAACCTCGCAGGGCCCCGTCGATGAATCGCTCGGCGTCGGAACGGCCGTAGGGCGAGGGCATGCGCGCCCAGCGCATGGTCAGCGGGTCGGTGGCATAACCGACCACGCGATCGATGTCGTCGCCCCGGTGTGCCCGCAGGGTGACCACCCCGTCGGAGCAGACCGGAACCTCGGTCGTTTCGGACAGTCGGGACACTTCGGCTCGCACGCGGATCTCCTCCGTGGTCGACAGCAGCCGTGTTCGAGCCTAACGGGTCTGCGGCGACGGGGCGATGTTTGCACCCGATCGATCGGGTCCGGGCACGGCGGCGGGGCGTCGCAGCGCGCTGTCAGACGTCGAGGGTGCAGTCCCCCGCCGCCGCGCTGACGCAGGTCTGGATGCGTTCACCCTCGACATGTTCGACGCCCGACCGCAGGTCGCGAACGCATCCGCGGTCGAGCATCACCACACAGCTCTGACAGATACCCATGCGGCACCCGAACGGCATCAGGACACCCGCCGACTCCCCCGCCTCGAGCAGAGTGGTGGCGCCGTCGACGTCCTGCGTGCGCCCGGAACGGCCGAACGTCACCGTCCCGCCCACCGCGCCCACCACGCCACGCTCGAGGGCGAACCGCTCGATGTGCAGTAGATCGGCATGACCGTCGGCGAACACACCGGAGACCATGTCGAGGAAGGCGCCCGGTCCGCACGCCCACGTCTGCCGCTGCGTCCAATCCGGGCACAGTGCGGTCAGCGAGTCCGGGGTCACCTTGCCGTCGGTCCGGGTGTATTGGATGTGCAGATCGATGACGCCGTCGGCGTGCAAGCGGGCCAGTTCGTCGCCGAAGAGCAGATCCGCGGGCGTCGGGGTGGAATGGATGAGCCGGATGTCGGTGCGCTGGTGGCGGTGAGCCATGGTGCGCAGCATCGAGATGATCGGCGTGATGCCACTGCCGGCCGTGACGAACAAGATCTTGTCCGGAAGTGGTTGCGGGAGCACGAATTCACCTTGCGGTGCGGCCAACCGCACGACGGTGCCCGGCGTCAGGCCGTTGACCAGATGCGAGGACAGGAAGCCCTCCGGCATCGCCTTGACGGTGATGGCGATGGTCCCCTCGTCGCGCGTCGTGTCGGGGACGGAGGTCAGCGAGTAGGAGCGCCAGGTCCACCGACCGTCGACGAGCACGCCGATGCCGATGTACTGACCGGGCACGTAGTCGAAGGAGAATCCCCACCCCGGGCGGATACGAATGGTCGCCGAGTCCTCGGTCTCGGCGGTCACCGAGACGATCTTGCCGCGCAGTTCGCGCGCCGACCACAGCGGATTGGCCAGATGCAGATAGTCGTCGGGCAGCAGCGGGGTGGTCACCCGGGCAACCGCAGCGCGAATCCATTGCCCGCCCTTGGTCCGGGCGGCGATCCCCGACACCGGTTCCTCGAATCGCTCCCGGATGTCCCGAATCCTGATTCCCCCAGCCCTGATCTTCATGGCGCCCATCCTCGAACTCGTCGATCCGCTCACCGGACCACCGTAACCTACGGGAGCGTAGGTTAGTGTGTCGGCGACCGGCCGTCAGCGGTTGTCGCCGGGGCGGTGTGGCGTCTCAGAGCAGTTCGAGGAGGAACGGCAGCTCCTGGGTGGCATACCACCCCAGGTCGTGATCCTCGACGTCGCCGACGGCGAGTTCGGCGTCCTCGTCACCGAGGTCGGCGGCGTCGATCACGACCACGGCGTTGCGCACCGCGGCCTCGGCGTCGGCCCCATCGACGTGCACCGAGGCGACCGCCGAGCGCGGGATCGGTCCGGCGACACGGACCACGGCGTCGTCGAGTTCGGGATGCAGGGTGGGGTTCTCGACGTCGGCGGCCACGACCGCCCGACGTGGTGGCAGCTTCGGGATCACACCGGGCTTGGTACCCGCCGCATCGGCGGCGAGTTCGGCATCGGCGTGGGCGTCGCCGGGTGCGGGGGTCTCGCCGGCGAGCAGCCGCAACGACGCCCGCGCGGCCTCACGCATCGCGACCTCGGCGAGTTCCTCGTCGTCGCCGGACAGGAACGATTCGCGCAAGGCCGGGGTCAACGCGAATCCCGTCCCGCCGACCGGCCGGAACTCACCCGACTCGTCGAGTTCCATCAGCATCGTCAACGTCGCCGGAAAGTACACCCTCATCGATGAGTCCTTCGCTTCTGCACGCGCTCACCCTACTGGCCCGTAGCGGCGGGCGGCGTGGCCAGTCGATCGCGCCCCACTCACTGCGCCCCCAGTAATTCCTCGAACGACTCGGCGACATAACCCGCGAGCGCGGGCAGATCACCGATCACGCCACGGTCGGCGGTGAACGCGAAGTTCAATCGGTCGAGATACTCCACCACCCCGATCGACAGCGCATGTCCGGCGATCAGGCCCGGCACCGCATGCAGAGCACTCACCTTGCGCCCCAAGACATATCGATCCGACACCGGCGAGCTGGTGATGGACAGGGGGATGTTGTAGCCCCGAGTGCCCAACGACCGGAAGGCCCACGAGCTGAATTCCGGGAACGGCACCATACCGAGTTCGGGAAGCAGCGGACGCGGACCGAGTGTCACCCGGCGCGACGATTGGGCGTACCGATCGGCGAGCGCGGCGACCTGCGAGAGTCGCACCTTCGGATTGTCCTCTCCCACGGGCAGATCCGTCACGAAGCCCGGGGTACCCACATCGATCCACGTGGCATCCCGCTCGGCGTCCGGTGCCACCCCCGGATCCCGGGTCGACAGCGGGATCTCGACGCGGACCGTGTCGGTGATGGGTGCGGCGACGTCGAAGGACAACAGCCATCGGCGCATCACGCCGCTGACGATCGCCAGCACCACATCGTTGACGGTGCAGCGGTGGTGTTCGGCGATCTTGGCGCAGTCACGACGGGGCACCGAGGACACCGCGAACATCTGCGAGGAACTGCCCGGCGAATTCAGCGGACTCTGCGGCGCCGAGTCGGTCACGTCCCCGATCAGATCGCCGATGCGACGCACCGTGGAGTCGACGACCGTGCGGACACCCCCGACGACGCCGTTGCCGGTGACGACCGAATCGATGAACTCCCCCGGCCGCGACACCGCCTCGGCGAGTGCACCGATCGCCAGCGACGTCGCACCAGGTGGGTGTCCGGGCATCCACAGGTCGGGCTCGTACTGGACGACGTCGGCGGTCTCGTCGGTGATCACCTGACTGATCTCGGGTCCGGCGAAGTCGTCGACCAGACACCGATGGCTCTTGGTGAGCACCGCATATCCGTTGCCCTCGAGCCCCTCGATCAGATACATCTCCCACAGCGGCCGGGACCGATCCAGCGGGCGCGACATCACGCGCGCGATCAGATCGCCGAGCTCGGCCAGGGTGCCCGGGCGGGGCAGCCCGGAGCGGCGGATGTGGAAGTTGATGTCGAAGTCGTGATCGTCGACCCACACCGGCCGCGCGAGACCCATCGTCACCGGCAGGACGATCTGCCGGTAGCGCGGCGCGAGCTGTAACCGGTTCTCCACCAACGACACCAGCGAGGGATAGTCGAGGACGTGCTGGGCCCCGTCGGGTGCGGCCCCGGCGGGCGGGCCGGCATCGTCGAAGATCAGCAGCGCCCCCAGATGGCTGGTCGCGCCCGCCGGATCCAGGAAGTAGTACATCGCCTCGCGCGGGGACAACCGATTGGCCACATCGACGATCGTAAGGCCTCGGGTGCAACCCCTCGGCAACTGTTGCCCGACCCGGGCGCTCGGTTCTTCACTCGATGCCAGAGTGCCCGGCGAGGAACCGACGACCACGACGGTGCGCCGGCACCGGAGAAGAACGGAGTTGATGATGCGCGCAGCACGCTATTACGACCGCGGGGACATCCGGATCGAGGACATCGACGAGCCCACCGTCGAGCCCGGAACGGTCGCCATCGACGTGGCGTGGTGTGGGATCTGCGGCACCGACCTGCACGAGTACGCCGACGGGCCCATCTTCATCCCGCCGTCGGGGCATCCGCAGCCGATCAGCGGCGAGAGCGCGCCGATCACGCTGGGACACGAGATGTCGGGCGTGGTCTCGGCGGTCGGCGACGGTGTCGAGGATCTCGCGCCGGGCGATCACGTCGTCGTGGAGCCCTACATCATCGCCGACGGCGTCGACACCGGCCCGAACAGCCACAACTATCACCTCTCGGCCGACATGAATTTCATCGGGCTCGGTGGTCGCGGCGGTGGGCTCGGCGAGAAGATCGTCGTCGAGCGACGCTGGGTCCACAAGGTGTCCAAGGACATTCCCCTCGACCAGGCGGCGTTGATCGAACCCCTGTCGGTGGGTTTCCATGCGGTGCAACGCAGTGGCGCCGGCGCCGGGGACGTCGCGTTGATCACCGGAGCCGGCCCGATCGGTCTGCTCACCGCAGCGGTGTGCAAGGCCGAAGGCATCACCACGATCGTCAGCGAACCGAGTCGGCTGCGCCGGGAGAAGGCACGTGACACCGGCGTCGGTGACCACATCGTCGACCCGTCGACGCAGGACGTGGTGCAGGTCGTCCGCGACCTCACCAACGGTCGCGGCGCCGACGTCGGATTCGAATGCACCTCGGTGCAACCTGCCCTCGACACCCTCTTCGATGCACTCAAGCCGACGGGAGTCCTTGTGGTGGTGTCGATCTGGGGTCACCCCGGAACGCTCGACATGCAGAAGCTGGTGCTCAAGGAGATCGACATGCGCGGCACCATCGCCTATGTCAACAGTCATCCGGCGACCATCCGGCTCGTCGAGGAGGGCAAGGTCGATCTCGCACCCTTCATCACCGGGCGCATCGGACTCGACCAGCTTCTCGACGAGGGCTTCGACACGTTGTTGCACCACAACGAAACCGCGGTGAAGATCCTGGTGTCGCCGTCCGGTGCGGGCGTGCGCTGAGCGCCGGCTCAGCTCATCTCCAACGTCGCCAGCCGCCACCGGTATTCGACCCGAACCGGAAGGCTGGATCGGACCCGGTCGGCCTGGCGCACCCGGACCGGGACGCGTTCGATGCGTCCGGCGAAAGCGCGAACCCGGCGACCCCGCTCGAAACTGCCGAAGATCTCCGCCGTCGACGGATCACACATCTGGATGTGGATTCGTCGGATGCGGGCGCTCACGCCCACGGCGCGGTTCTCGGGCCGGGCGATGTCGGGGCGCAGCAGGGTGACGATGTGTTCGTAGAGCTGCGGGGAGACCGCGGTCTCCAGATGTACCGCCGGACGCCGCCGATCGAGGACCTCGAGCAGTGCGGTGATGGTCCGCGCGGCAACGCGTCGTGCCTCGACCGTTCCCGCCGGTACCGCCACCGGCTCGGGTCGTCGCACCGGCGGCGTGCCGAGCGGCGCGGTCACCAGCGGCCCGTCGGTCGCCCGGCTCGGCTCCCCGACCGGCTCGTAGGCGGGTGCGGCAACGACGCGCAGATGATCGACGGGGGCATCGGCCACCGCGTGAACGGGAGCATGCGCCCCTGCGCGAGCGGGAGCGTCGGCGGGAACGGTGGCGGTGAGGGTTGTGGTCATGGAAATCGGACGCACCGCAGGGCGCCCCGGTTCCACTTTGTCCGAAGTTTTTTTCGGCGACTGCGCTACCGACGCTTCTTCTTGGCCTTCGGTGGTCGGGAGGTCTTGGTCTGTGCGCGGGCCGCGGCGCGGCGTTCACGCCGGGACGCCGACATGACCGCCGGATCCTCTAGCTCCTCGGCCTCACTGTGGCTGACCTCGCCACCACCCTCGTCTGGTCCGGAGAACGTCATCGCCGAGACATCGGGGCCACCGTCGTCGGGCGCGCCGTCACCGACCGCCCGCAGTGCAGGCGGCGCCTGGCTCGACGCACCGGTCGCGGCACCGGCCAGCGCGGGTGCCGGCTGTCGCAGTGAGGCCGCGGCGGGCGCGGGAACGGGCGGGGCCTCGGTCTGGACCTGCACGTTGAACAGGAACTGCAGGGTCTCTTCCTTCAGGCCCTCGAGCATGCCGCTGAACATGTCGAAACCCTCGCGCTGATACTCCACGACCGGGTCACGCTGGGCCATCGACCGCAGGTGGATGCCCTCACGCAGGTAGTCCATCTCGTAGAGGTGGTCGCGCCACTTGCGGTCGAGCACCGACAGCAGGATCGTCCGCTCGAGCTGACGCATCGCGCCCTCGCCGGCGACCTCGGTGATCTGCGCCTCCCGCTTCTCGTAGGCGGCCTGCGCGTCGGCGATGAGGATCTCCTTGAGCTCCTCGGCGGAGATGTCGTCACGCTCGCCGTACTCGTTCTCGCCGACGACCTCCTTGGGATCGAGCTCGATCGGGTAGAGCGCACGGCACGCCGACCACAGTTCGTCGAGATCCCAGTCCTCGGCATAGCCCTCGGCAGTCGCTCCGTCGACATACGCGCCGACGACCTCGGCAACCATCTCCAGGATCTGCTCCCGGTGGTCGGAGCCCTGGAGGATGGTGCGGCGCTCGGCGTAGATGACCTTGCGCTGCTCGTTCATCACCTCGTCGTACTTGAGGACGTTCTTGCGGACCTCGAAGTTCTGCTGCTCGACCTGGGTCTGCGCGCTGCGGATGGCCTTGGTGACCATCTTCGCCTCGATGGGCACGTCGTCGGGCAGGTTCACCCGGTTCATGATCGACTCGAGGGCCGCGCCGTTGAATCGGCGCATCAGCTCGTCGCCGAGCGAGAGGTAGAACCGGGACTCCCCCGGATCGCCCTGACGACCGGAACGGCCGCGCAACTGGTTGTCGATGCGACGCGACTCATGGCGTTCGGTACCGAGCACGTACAGACCGCCGGCCGCACGGACCTGCTCGGCCTCCTCGGCCGCGGCCGCCCGCGCGGTCTCGATCGCCTCTTCCCACGCGGCCTCGTACTCGTCGGGAGTCGACACCGGGTCGAGGCCCGCCTTGCGCAGCCGCGTGTCGGCGATGATGTCGGGGTTGCCGCCGAGCACGACGTCGGTACCGCGACCGGCCATGTTCGTGGCGACGGTGACCGCACCGATACGACCGGCCTCGGCGACGATCTGGGCTTCCTGCTCGTGGAACTTCGCGTTCAGCACTGTGTGCGGGATGTCGCGTTTGGTGAGCTGGCGCGAGAGGTACTCCGAGCGCTCGACGCTGGTGGTACCGATCAACACCGGCTGGCCGATCTCGTGGCGTTCGGTGATGTCGTCGACCACCGCAGAGAACTTGGCCTCCTCGGTCTTGTAGATCAGATCGCCCTGGTCCTTGCGGATCATCGGCTTGTTGGTCGGGATCGGCAGTACGCCCAGCTTGTAGATCTGGTCGAACTCGGCGGCCTCGGTCTCGGCGGTACCCGTCATGCCGGCGAGCTTGTCGTACATGCGGAAGTAGTTCTGCAGCGTGATCGTGGCCAGCGTCTGGTTCTCGGCCTTGATCTCGACGCCTTCCTTGGCCTCGATCGCCTGGTGCAGACCCTCGTTGAACCGGCGACCGTCGAGCACGCGACCGGTGAACTCGTCGACGATGAGGACCTCACCATTGCGGACGATGTAGTCCTTGTCGCGGTGGAACAGTTCCTTGACCTTGATGGCGTTGTTGAGATAACTCACCAGCGGTGAGTTGGCCGCCTCGTAGAGGTTGTCGATGCCCAACTGGTCCTCGACGAACTCCACGCCGGCCTCGTGCACGCCGATGGTCTTCTTCTTGATGTCGACCTCGTAGTGCTCGTCACGCTCGAGAAGCGGTGCGATGCGGGCGAATTCGACGTACCACTTACTCGATCCCTCGGTCGGCCCGGAGATGATCAGCGGGGTGCGCGCCTCGTCGATGAGGATCGAGTCGACCTCGTCGACGATCGCGAAGTTGTGGCCGCGCTGCACCAACTCCTCGAGGGAGTGCGCCATGTTGTCGCGCAGATAGTCGAAGCCGAATTCGTTGTTGGTGCCGTAGGTGATGTCGGCGGCGTAGGCCTCGCGGCGCTGATCCGGCGACATCCCGGTCAGGATGACCGCGGTCTCGAGGCCGAGGAACCGGTGCACCCGGCCCATCCACTCGGCGTCGCGCTTGGCGAGATAGTCGTTGACGGTGACGACGTGGACGCCGTCACCGGAGATCGCATTGAGGTAGGCCGGCAGCACACAGGTGAGGGTCTTGCCCTCACCGGTCTTCATCTCGGCGATGTTGCCGTAATGCAGCGCCGCGCCGCCCATGATCTGGACGTGGAAGTGTTTCTGGTCGAGAACGCGCCAGGCGGCCTCGCGGGCCACCGCGAACGCCTCGGGCAGCAGTTCCTCGAGCGTCTCGCCCTCGGCGAAGCGCTCCTTGAACTCGTCGGTCTTGGCCCGCAGATCGTCGTCGCCGAGCGCCTCGACCTCGTCGGACAATGTCTCGACGTGCGATGCGATGGCATCGAGTCGCTTGACCATCCGGCCTTCGCCGATGCGCAGCAGCTTGTTCAGCACCGTTGATCGAGTCCCTTACTCATGTCGACGTCCAACCACGGCCCGTGCAGCGCACAGGCCGCCGTCCATCGTACCGAGGCCGCCTGAAGAAGATCTGATCGGCCGCGTCGGGGGTCCGGGGATCGATGCGCCTACCGACGCACGGCAGGGCGGTCCGGACGATATGTCCGCACCGCCCCGCCGACGTGCTCGACCGGTTCTCCGATCAGGCGAGTCGGATCAGCCCGTAGTCGAAGGCGTGTCGTCGGTAGACCACCGACGGCTTGTCGGTCTCCTTGTCGTGGAACAGGAAGAAGTCGTGCCCGACGAGTTCCATCTCGTAGAGCGCGTCGTCGACGGTCATCGGCACCGCGGGGTGCTCCTTGACACGAACCACCTGACCTGGCGTGCGTTCGGCGACACCGTCATCCCACTGCTGGTCGGCCGACTGTTCGGCATCCTCGGGCGAGGGGCCCGCATCGACCGACAGCTGGTTGTCACGCAGGCGGGGTGCCCCGACCTCGGTGGCCTCGGCCACCGACAGCGGTCGGCGGTTGCCGTAGTGCACCTTGCGGCGGTCCTTGACCCGACGCAGTCGCGACTCGATCTTGTCCAGTGCCGACTCGAGTGCCGAGTAGAAATTCTCGCCACAAGCCTGTGCGCGTACCACCGGGCCCTTGCCCATCGCGGTGAGTTCCACCTGCTGACAGACCTTGGACTGGCGGCGGTTGCGTTCGTGGTTCAGCTCGACGTCGAAGCGGAAAATGGTCGGATCGTAGCGTTCGAGTCGGGCGAGCTTGTCGCCGACGAAGATCCGGTAATGCTCGGGTATTTCGACGTTGCGGCCGCTGAACGCCACCTTGGCGTTGGGCTCGGCGGGTTCGTCGGACTCCACCGTTCCCGGTGGGATGACGAACGCGGACTGGTTGTCGATGTCGTCGACCGCGGCGACCTTGGATTCGCGCTGGCCCTTGCGGTGGATGACAGATGACATGGAACTACCTCCTGGAAAGTGCTATTCGACCTCGAGGTGCCGAGCACGGGGTCCACCAATCACATGCGCCCAAGAGGACTGTCAAAGAAGTTGGCGCTCAATGATTTCGGATGGATCCTTCAATGTCGACTCAAGAATCGCAGAGCAGGAACCGAGTCAGTACCGACCGACGGTCGGCACCCATGTGCACTGGCCTCACCTCCCGGCGCGGAGCGGTGTGTGCTCCTCCGCGATGACCAATCAACCACTTGTACCTCTGACCGTAGTCGGATGTTCGCAGCGCGGCCACGTTTCTGATCAGTGCGTCACGTCGTGGTCACCGAAGTCGGGACCAACGGCCCACCATCCGAGCGCAACGACCGGCGATACACAGACCCGGACCGGTCCACGGCGGTGACGCCCTCACGCCTGCGCAGCCGGATATCGCCGGCGTCTGATGCCACGCTCGTCGGGTGACTTCGTCCCCGCCACGCTCCTTTGGCTCTTTCATGTCGGTCCTCGCCGTGGGGATGGGCCGGGTCGGCGTCGAGGGCGCCGACCTCGTCCTGCCCCGCACGTGCGGTGGATGCGGCCGCCCCGGGTGCGACTGGTGTCCCGACTGTGCGGCGAGGATCGCCGACGCGCCCCTCGAACTGGATCCCCGGGTGGCGATCGACATCCCGGTGTGGTCGGTGGGACGTTATCGGGGACCCCTGCGCGCCTCGATCATCGCGATGAAGGAGTACGGAAGACGTGACCTCGTCACACCTCTCGGACGGGCGCTGGCCGACACGGTGATCACGCTGGCCCGCTGGGGCGAGCTGCCCGACGCCGCGCGGCTGCATCTGGTCCCGGCGCCGACCCGCCCGCTTGCGGCCCGGCGTCGTGGCGGTGACCCGGTGACGGCACTCGCCGGCGTCGCGGCCGGACGACTGGGTCCACGGGCCCGGGTGCGGCCGCTGTTGACCACGGCGATGACCACCCGCGACTCGTCGGGTCTCGACGCGCGCGAGCGGCGCGCGAACCTGCGTGGCAGCGTCCGTATCCGCGCCGGCGCACGCTGTCCTCCGGGTGCGGCGATCCTCGTCGACGACGTGCTCACCACCGGCGCGACGGCTGCCGAATCGGTGCGGGTGTGCCGCGCTCACGGCATCGGGATCGGTGCGGTCGTCGTCCTCGCCGGGGCCTGAATTGCCCGGCGCCACAACCGAGTTGTCGTCAGGGAATGACCGGGATGGTCCCCGGTGTCATCGCCGGTTCGACCTCGGTCCAGTACTCGTCGGCCTGACCGTTGGTGCTGCCGAGACGCAACACACCACGCTGGTCGGCGATGTAGACGGTCGTCGGGTTGGCGACGACTGCGGTGACCGGGGGCGAGACGTTGCCACTGAGCAGGCCGACGGCCGGGGTGCCGCTGATCGACACCTGCACAACCGGCGAGTCGGTGGCGTCACGGGCGACCATCACGGTGGTCGGCGACGCCCAGTCCAGCGACACCGCGCGGTTGCCGATGTTGTAGGCGGCGATCATCGGCTGTGCGAGGGTGAGTTGCCCGTCGGCGTTGGTCGCGAGCACCGCGAACACCACCTGCCCGGACACGATCATCGCGACCCGCACCCCGTCGGGGGCGACCTGCAACTCGGTGATCGGACCGCGCACCAGCGCGGCGACCGCTCCGGCGTCGATCTCGGCGACGCGGGCACCGCCGGGGTCGTTGCCGATCCACTCGATGGGCCGGCCGTCGACGACGGCCCAGACCAGCTCGTTCTCGGGGCCGAAGGACGGGCGGGTGATCGACATGCCGGAGGTGATCGTCGTCGGCGACCCACCGTAGTCGCCGACAGCCAGGTTCAGCCGGGGGTCGGGGCCGCCGGCGGCGAGGACGGCGGCCACCCGCGATCCGTCCGGAGAGATCGACGCCGACCGTACCGAGGTCCCGGCGCCGAGCGAACCCGATACCGGCACGGTGCCGTTGTCGATGACCTTGGCCATCGCTCCATTGCGAATGACGTTGAGCCCCACGGCCGATGTCGGCGGCACATTCGGGTCGAAGGCCCGCACGTCGGTCGTCTGCCAGCCCGCGGCCCGGTCGCCGACCAGCGGCGCACCGTCGGCGTTGATGACGTACGGACCGCCGATGTCGGCTCCACTGAGCGTCCAGATGACCTGCGCGGCGAGCAGCGTGCGATCCCGGGTCGACGGACTACCGATACCGGTCAGTTCGACGCGCACCCCGCCGCCGGCCACCGGAGTGACCGGACCCCGCAACGCGGCCCCACTCGGAAATGCGGAATCGACCGCGGTGGCCAGATCGTCGGCCGGTCCGTCGATCAACGTGTTCACCAGCGTCGTCGGGTCCGAATCGGTACCGCCGTAGAGCCACCGTGGGTCCGGCACCAGGTGCGATCGCGTCCGGTCGGTGTAGTACACCGAGACCGACCGGTAGCTGACCTCGAACTGGTTGCGGTCGATCATCGTTCGATCGGGCAGGGTGCCGTCGATGCGCCATTGATTGCCGACCCGCGCCAGCGTCAGGGTGGTCTCCACCTGTCCGGTCGCCGGCAGCAGTTGACCGTCGGGTTTGAGGACGCCCACGTTGTCGCCGACGAGGCGCATCCGCACGGCGGTCGGACTGCGCTGATCGACGTAGGTGTTGATGTCGTCGAGGATGATCGAATCACCACGCTCGTCCCATTGCGCCGCGGTCACCGGGGCGAGGAACTTGCGGGCCGCGGCGTGCGCGTCGGTGGGTGCCGCGGTGGCCTTCAGGTACGCGCGGACCAGCGCCTCGGGATCCATGTCCGGCTGGGGCGCCGGCACCGCGTTGGTCGGTCCCTCGCGCGCGAAGGAGCTGATCGGTTGCGGCAACGAATCGTCAGGGATACCGCCGCAGGCCGCGACCAGGGCCGCGACGACACACAGCACCGGGACCAGCAGGCGCCATCTCGCCCCGACCGCGCTCATCCCGGCCGGCCGATGTTCACTCGCCACCGACAGCTCCCTCGACGCGGGCGGGTTTGGCGACGCTCTTGACCTTGCTCGCGCCGACCGGTTTCAGTGGTAACGGCGAGCCGAGCACCTTGTGTCCGCGGACCAGGGGCAGGGTCAGCCGGAAGCAGGCACCTTGACCGGGTTCGCCCCACGCCTCCAGACGGCCCTGATGCAGCCGGGCGTCCTCGATGCTGATCGCCAGGCCCAGCCCGGTGCCGCCGGACCGGCGGAACCTCGACGGATCGGAGCGCCAGAAGCGGTTGAACACCAACTTCTCCTCCCCCGGCCGAAGGCCGATGCCCTGATCGCGGACGGTGATCGCCACGGCATCGCCGTCGGACCGCATCGACAACGTCACGGGTTTGCGTTCACCGTGGTCGATCGCATTGGCCAGCAGGTTGCGCAGGATTCGCTCGACCCGGCGAGGGTCGATCTCGGCGAGGACCGGCTCGGCCGGGAGATCGAGGATCAGTTCGGTGCCGGTCTCCTCGGCCAGGCGCGACACCGTCGAGAGCGCGGCGTCGATGGGGATCGCCATGTCCATCCGTTCGGCGGCCAGCTCGGCCATACCCGCATCGTGTCGGGAGATCTCCAGCAGCTCGTTGAGCAGCGTCTCGAACCGGTCGAGTTCCTTGTCCAACAATTCCACGGATCGGCGGCGCACCGGGTCGAGTTCGTCGCGGCCCTCGTAGAGCACGTCGCTGGCCATGCGGACGGTGGTCAGCGGCGTCCGCAACTCGTGACTGACGTCGGAGGTGAACTGCCGTTGCAGCCCACCGAACTCCTCGAGATGGGTGATCTGCTTGGACAGGCTCTCGGCCATGTCGTTGAACGACATGGCCAGCCGTGCCATGTCGTCCTCACCGCGGACCGGCACGCGCTCCTTGAGTCGACCGTCGGCGAATCGGACGGCGATCCTCGACGCCGAGCGCACCGGGATGACCACCTGTCTCGACACCAGCCAGGCGATTGCCGCCAGGAGACCGAGCAACACCACACCGCCGGTCAGCAATGTGCCCCGCACAAGGTCGACGGTGCTGTTCTCGGTGGTCAACGGGAAGACCAGGTACAGCTCCAGCCCGGGCACCGAGGCGTTGGTGGGTGAGCCGATGATGAGTGCGGGTTCCTGGCCGCCGGTCGAGTTGGCCACCGACGAATACTGGTAGGCGATCTGACCGCCCTGCACCATGTCGCGCAGGTTCCGTGGGATCTCCGACACCGGTCCGACGCCGGTCGCACTGCCGTCGGCCCCGGTACCGGGCACCAGCAGCACCGTGTCGAAGGTGCCGACGTTGCCCGACGACTGTCCGCTGTCGATGTCCCGGTCGGTGAGCAACGACCGGGACTGGCGCAGCCGATTCTGCACCGACATGTTGCCGTCACCGCTGGCGAGATCGCGTTCCACCGACACCCGCGCGCGCTCGACCTCCTCGGTCGCCGCAGTGAGTTTGACGTCGAGCAGCCGGTCGGTGATCTGACTCATCAGGACGAACCCGAGGATGAGGAGCACGACAAAAGACAGCACCAACGTCGAGACCACGACCCGCAACTGCAGTGAGCGTCGCCAGATCCGGCCGAAGACCGAGGCGATCGCGCTCGCCGTGCGGGTGAGCCGTCCGAAGGTGCTGTTGACGCGTCGTCTGTTGCGACCGATCACGGCGGGCCGGCCTTGTAGCCGACCCCCCTCACCGTCAGAACGACCTCCGGGTTCTCCGGGTCGGTCTCGACCTTCGCCCGTAACCGCTGAACATGCACGTTGACGAGTCTAGTGTCGGCCGGATGCCGATAACCCCACACCTGCTCGAGCAGGACGTCGCGGGTAAACACCTGTCGGGGCTTGCGGGCCAACGCGACGAGCAGGTCGAATTCGAGCGGCGTCAGCGAGATCGGGACGCCGTCGCGGGTCACCTTGTGCGCGGGAACGTCGATCTCCACCGGCCCGATCGACAGCAGTTCCGCCGGCTCCTCGTCGGTGCGGCGCAGCCGTGCGCGCACCCGGGCGACGAGCTCCTTGGGCTTGAACGGTTTGACCATGTAGTCGTCGGCACCCGACTCCAGGCCGAGCACCACATCGACGGTGTCGGACTTGGCGGTCAGCATCACGATCGGCACCCCGGAGTCGGCTCGCAGCACCCGGCAGACGTCGATACCGTTCATTCCCGGCAACATCAGATCGAGCAACACCAGATCGGGGCGGATCTCGCGGACAGCTGTCAGCGCCTGGGTCCCATCACCCACCACGAACGGCTCGAACCCCTCGCCGCGCAACACGATCGTGAGCATCTCGGCGAGCGCGGCATCATCATCGACGACGAGGATCCGTGGCTTCATGCTGACAATGGTGACACTGTTGTGACCATCCGGCCGTGATCGACGCGCCGCGCGTTCGTGACGCCCGGACGCCGGTGGCCGCTGCCGTCCGGGCAGAGTGGTCACGCGAACACAGCCGCACAGGCGCCCGGGCAATCACACAGGAGCACAAGGTGGGTCGACTCATCGCCGTCGAGGGACTCGACGGCGCCGGTAAGAACACGCTGGTCACCAGCCTGGTTCAGCGATGGCGCGAGCGAGGTGTCGCCGTGGCCACGGTTACCTTCCCGCGCTATCACCAGTCACTGTTCGCCGACATCGCGGCCGAGGCGCTCCACGGCGAGCACGGGGATCTGCGCGAGAGCGTGTATGCGATGGCCCTGCTGTTCGCGCTCGACCGATCGGCGGCGGCCCCGGAGATCCGGGCCGCGCTCGACAGCAACGACGTCGTCGTCGCCGACCGTTATGTCGCGTCGAACGCCGCCTACAGTGCCGCGCGTCTCGCGCAACCCGCCGATGGCGAGGTCGTCCGATGGGTGCACGACCTGGAGTTCGGGCGACTGGATCTCCCCCGACCCGATCACACCCTGTTCCTCGCCGTGGCGGCCGACGTCGCGATGAGTCGCGCGCAGGCGCGATCGGCCGGCGACCCGACACGCCCCCGCGATCACTACGAGCGCGATGCGGATCTGCAACGCCGTGTCGACGCGACGTATCGCGAGCTGGCCCGGTCCGGGTGGGCCTCGCCGTGGACGGAGGTGGCCGACGCGGCCCCGGAGGCACTGATCGACCTGCTCGGCTGAGGGTCGACGACCCGAATGACGCGCGCTGACGCCGCCGCGCGCGGTCCGATAGCCTGGCTGGACCCACGTCGCGAGGAAGACTTATGACCTATCCGCCGCCCCATGGTGGCGATGCACCGCGGGAGCCCGCACAGTCGGCACCCACACCCGAGGAGTCCGCCGGCCCGGCGACTCCCGGTGCGGGACCGGCTCCGACGCCCGCGCAGATGCCGACCCGCACGATGACGACCTGGAGTGCCGGCGGACAGGCTCCGCCACCGCAGGCGCCCTCGCCGCAGGGTCCGGCGCCCGGTGCGGCCACCTTCCCGCCACCGACACCGGTATCGCAACCCGTTGCCGCCCAACCCTTTTCATCACCGGTTCCGCCGTCGTACCAGCAGCCGCCGTCTCAGCCGGTGCCCGGGCCGTTCGGTCCGCCGGCGAGCCCGGGATTCCCGGCGGGCGGCGTGCCGGGAGGCGGCTTCGGGCCCGGCGGTCCGATCGGTCCCGGTGGCGCGATGCCCGGTGGCGGGCAACGTCCACCGGGGGGCCCGCGTAACACCGGCGCGCTCGTCGCCATCGGCGCCGGCGTGCTCACGGTCGTCGTGATCGTGGCACTCGCGGTGACGTTGATCGTCGTCAACACCGGCGGCAGCACCGACACCACGGTCGCCACCGGCGCGCCGTCGACCGCTCCGTCCACGCCTGACGGCGGGGGCGCGAACACCGCACCCGACACCCCGTCCCAGTCCGCCCCGGACACCGACGGCACGTCCGCGGTCGACCCGACGACCGCGTATGCCATCGCCGACGCGATGCAGCGCTACATCGCCGCGGCCAACGCCCGCAACGTCGCCGGGATGCAGGCCGCGGTCTGCAGCGCGGCGCGATCGTCGGTGCAGGCGCCGACCCAGCAGGGCAATCTGGTGCTCGAACAACTGCGGGTGAACTCCGTCAATGGCGACACGGCACAGTCGACGATCCAGACCCACATCGAGGTGGGATCGCAACGCAGCAGCAGCCAGCAGGCCTCGGTGAGTTTCGAACGCGAGAACTCGTCCTGGTACTACTGCCCGGGCGCCGAGCCTGCCATCACCGCCTGAGGACACCGAGAACCCGGTACTGACGAATAGCGAAAAACGCTGCCCCGCTCGATGTGTCGAGCGGGGCAGCGTTCGTCGAGATGCGTGCGCCTCAGTAGCGGTAGTGCTCGGGCTTGTAGGGGCCCTCGACGTCGACGTTGATGTACTCGGCCTGCTCCTTGGTGAGCTTGGTCAGCGTGCCACCGAGTGCCTCGACGTGGATCTTGGCGACCTTCTCGTCGAGGTGCTTGGGCAGCCGGTAGACCTCGTTGTCGTACTCGTCGTTCTTGGTCCACAGTTCGATCTGCGCGATGACCTGGTTGGAGAAGCTGTTGCTCATCACGAACGACGGATGACCGGTCGCATTGCCGAGATTGAGCAGCCGGCCCTCGCTCAGCACGATGATCGAGTGGCCGTCGTCGAAGATCCACTGATCGACCTGCGGCTTGACGTTGATCCGCTTGGCGCCGGAACGCTCGAGACCCGCCATGTCGATCTCGTTGTCGAAGTGCCCGATGTTGCCCAGGATCGCCTGGTTCTTCATCTGCTTCATGTGCTCGAGCAGGATGATGTCCTTGTTACCGGTTGAGGTGATGACGATGTCGGCCCCGGAGATCGCGTCCTCGACGGTGACCACGTCGAAGCCGTCCATCAGCGCCTGTAGGGCGTTGATCGGGTCGATCTCGGTGACCTGGACGCGTGCGCCCTGCCCGGCCAACGATTCCGCGCAGCCCTTGCCGACGTCGCCGTACCCGCATATCAGGACCTTCTTGCCACCGATGAGGACGTCGGTACCGCGGTTGATGCCGTCGATGAGCGAGTGGCGGGTGCCGTACTTGTTGTCGAACTTGGACTTGGTGACCGAGTCGTTGACGTTGATCGCCGGGAACGCCAGGTCGCCGGCGGCGGCGAACTGGTAGAGCCGCAGCACACCGGTGGTCGTCTCCTCGGTGACGCCCTTGACCGACTCGGCGACCTTCGACCACTTGGTCTTGTCGGCCTCGAAACTCGACCGCAGCAGGTCCAGGAAGACCTTGTACTCGGCGGAATCGTTCTCGTCGGCGGGCGGAACGACCCCGGCCTTCTCGAATTCGGCACCTCGCAGCACCAGCATGGTGGCATCGCCGCCGTCGTCGAGGATCATGTTGGCGGGCTCGTCGGGCCAGGTGAGCATCTGCGCGGCAGCCCACCAGTACTCTTCGAGCGTTTCGCCCTTCCACGCGAACACCGGGACGCCCTTGGGCTCGTCGGGGGTGCCGTGCGGACCGACGACGATTGCGGCGGCGGCGTGGTCCTGGGTGGAGAAGATGTTGCACGAGGCCCACCGGACCTGCGCACCGAGCGACACGAGTGTCTCGATGAGCACCGCGGTCTGGATGGTCATGTGCAGCGACCCCGAGATCCGTGCGCCCTTGAGCGGGGCGACCTCGGCGTATTCGCGCCGCAGCGACATCAGGCCGGGCATCTCGTGTTCGGCGAGTTCGATCTCCTTGCGGCCGAAGTCGGCCAGCGAGAGATCGGCAACCTTGAAGTCGATGCCGTTGATGGAGTCTGCCTGCGGTGCGTCGTTCTGCACCATGGTCATCTGGTCCCCTTCGGAGTCGGTGTGGCTCGTCGCGTGACACCGGCGGGCGCAGGGTGCGCCCACCGGGACACGACGAAGAGATCTGAGGACCAGGCTATCCGACACCGTCAGCGGGCCGCGGGGCGTGGGCGTCGAGGGCCGCGTGCCACGCCACCGGGCGCCCCTCCCCCCGGGCGGATCACTCCTTGGACAGGTCGGGACCTCCGGACGCCGCGGCACCGGCGGCGACGGTGTCGACGCCCTCGACCTCGCCGCGTTCACGTTTGCCGACCATCGAGTGGCGCATGCCGTACAGGAAGTAGACGGCCACCCCGATCACCATCCAGATGACGAACCGAATCCAGGTCAGCGCCGACAGATTGAGCATCAACCAGATGCAGGCCAGGATGGCCAGGACCGGGATGATCGGTCCGCCGGGAACGGTGAAGCCGCGATCGAGATCCGGCCGGGTGCGGCGCAGGATCATCACACCCGCTGCCACGACGATGAACGCGAACAGCGTCCCGACGTTGACCATCTCCTCCAGTTTGTCGATCGGGAAGAAGCCGGCGACGATGAACACCACCAGTCCGATCAGCAGGGTGAGCCGGGCCGGGGTACCGAAACGCGGATGCGTCTTGGCCAGACCGCGGGGCAGCAGCCCGTCGCGGCACATCGCGAACAACACCCGCGACTGGCCGAGCATCAGGACCATCACGACGGTCGTCAGACCGGCGAGAGCGCCGATGGCAATGGTCTTCTCCGCCCACGTCACCCCGTTGAGCGCGAACGCCGTGGCCAGGTTCTTGGGTTTGCCGTCACCGGCGCTGGTGGCGAGCTGGGTGTAGCTGACCATTCCGGTCACCACGATGGTCACCAGGACGTAGAGGACGGTGACGATCGCCAGCGATCCGAGGATTCCGCGGGGAACGTCGCGGCGCGGGTTGCGGGTTTCCTCGGCGGTGGTGGCGACCACGTCGAATCCGATGAACGCGAAGAAGACGATCGATGCCGCCGCCAGCACCCCGTACCAGCCGTAGGAGCTCTCGCCGCCGCCGGTGATCAACGAGAACAGCGACGAGTCGACCGACTTCTCGGCGCCGGCACCGCTTTCCGACGGCGGGATGAAGGGGCTGAAGTTGGCGGACTTGACGTAGAAGAACCCGACGACGATCACCAGCAGCACCACGGCCACCTTGATGGCCGTGATGACGGCGCTGACCCGCGAGGAGAGTTTGGTGCCGAGCACCAGCAGTGCGGTCACCACGGCGACGATGATCATCGCTCCCCAGTCGATCGTCACCGACCCGACATCGGCTGTGCCGCCGGAAAATCCGAACACGCTGCCCAGGTAGGACGACCAGCCCTTGGACACCACCGAGGCGCCCACCGCGAACTCCAGGATCAGATCCCAGCCGAGAATCCACGCGAGGAACTCGCCGAAGGTCGCATAGCCGAAGGTGTACGCCGATCCGGCGACCGGCACGGTCGAGGCGAATTCGGCGTAACACAGGGCGGCCAGTGCGCAGGCGATCGCGGCCATGATGAATGACAGTGAGATGGCCGGGCCGGCCTTGTTGCCCGCGGTGGTCGCGGTGATGGTGAAGATACCTGCGCCGATGACCACCGACACCCCGAAGACCATCAGGTCCCATGAGGTCAGGTTCTTGCGCAGTTGGTGTCCGGGCTCGTCGGTGTCGGCCATCGATTGCTCGACGGACTTGACCCGGGTCAGCGGGTTGGCCATTCGCCTCGACCTCTCTTGTTGGTGCAGCCGTGTGCGGTTCGAGCCGATCGGCGAGAACGACCACCACGGTGCCGACTGGTTGCGGTGGGCTAGACGCTAATCGACGCGATCACGACTTACCGGGATTTCGGTGCGGATCGGGCCGGCGGATCGCTGCGGTCGATGTCGGGTTCGAGGTAGATGATGCGGGCCTGCGGTACCGCCGCACGCACCCTGGTCTCGGCGGCGTCGATGGTATTGGCCACGGTCTGCAGGCCGGCGTCCGGTGGCATCGCGATTTTCGCGGCCACCAGCATCTCCTCCGGGCCGAGATACTGGGTCTTGATGTGGATGACGCGGTCGACGCCGTCGGTGGCGAGCGCTGTCATGATCGCGGCCTCCTCGGTCTCGGTCGCGCCCTCACCGATCAACAGGCTCTTCATCTCCACGATGAGTACGATCGCGATGGCCCCCAGCAACACTCCGATGCAGACCGTCCCGATGCCGTCCCAAATCGCGTCGCCGGTCGCCATCGTCAAGCCCACGCCGCCGAGGGCGAGGACGAGACCGATGAGGGCTCCGCTGTCCTCGAGCAGGACGACGGGCAGTTCGGGGTTGCGAGAGTTGCGGATGAACCGCCACCAGCTCGCCGACCCCTTCAATGGCCGCGACTCGCGGAATGCGGTGGCGAAGCTGTAGCTCTCCAGGCAGATCGCGACGAGCAGGATGACGACCGCGACGAGCGGCGACTCGAGCCCGTGGTCGTGGGCGTGAATGATCTTCTCGACGCCCTCGTAGAGCGCGAAAAGCGAACCGAGAGCGAAGATCACGAGTGCGACGATGAACGAGTAGAAATACCGGTCGCGCCCATACCCGAAGGGATGCAGCCGATCGGCCCGGCGGGCCGCACGTTGTTGCCCGAGCAGCAGTAGACCCTGATTGGCCGTATCGGCGACCGAGTGCACGCCCTCGGCGAGCATCGACGACGAGCCGGTGACGGCGAACCCGACGAACTTGGCGATCGCGATACCGGCATTGGCGGTCAGGGCGGCGACGATCGCCTTCTTGGAACCTTCGGCGGACACGAGCTGATCCTCCCATTCGCCGGGAACCCGGCATGACGGCACAACATCGCGAACTCTAGGGCATCAACGCCCACCGCGACACCACCATCGGCACCGGCGCGAGCGCCGCCGCCGAGCCCTCGCCGACGGATGACGAGCCGATGCCCACGCCTTCGGTGCCGGTGCCCCGCGGCAGCGAAGGTGTGGGCCGGGCCCGTTGCGGCGGGTCTAGACGAGCCCGCCGAAGCCGCGTGCGATCGAGGTATCGGTCTCGTTCATCACCGTCCGCGCATTGGTGACGCCGCGTTGGATGCCGAGCAACTGCTCGCGGGCCTGTATGAACACGCGGTCCCAGTTCTGCTGGGCGGCGTCGTAAGCCTGCTTCGCGCCGGGCGAGCGCCAATTACCGTCGAGTGCGGCGACTTGCGATTTCAGCTGCGACGCCAGGTCTTCGAGGCGGCCGAACTGGGCGTTCAGCCCCCCTTCGAGGTCGCCGAGGGCGGCGAAGTCGTACTTGATTCTCCCGGACATGGGAAGTCCTTTCGGTCAGATGAGGTCGTGATCAGATGTGCCGAGCCTGGCAGTGGTCGAGCGCGGTGGTGGTCGAGCGCGGTAGTGGTCGAACGCGGTAGGGGTCGATGGTGGGGTGCGCCTGCGCCAGGGCTTACAGACGCAGCGGCCCCTCGGCGCCGAAGCCGCCCGCGGCCTGCGAATCCTGGTCGTCGTAGCCGCTGAAACCGGCGGTCAGCTGGTTTCGGATGTCGTCGAGCGCGGCGTTGAGCGCCGTCGCCGACGAGTTCCAGTCGGCGTGGGTGTTGTCGAATGCGTTGGACGCCCGGCCGTTCCAGCTGGACACGCCCGACGACGCCGCGGTGGCGATCTGGCGGATCACCGCCTGCATGTCGTCGACGATCTGCGAGACCGATTGTGCTGTGGCCAAGCCTGACTCGACGTCGACGTCAACTGCTCCATCGAGATTCATGGTGCTCCTCCTCATAGATGTCGGCACCGTCGTCGCGATGCCCCCGAAGCGCTGTCCGTGCGGACAGGCGCTGATGTCCCCCGGCGAAGATCTCGATGGGGAAGTCCCGTCGACTCATGGGAACCACCGTTGTCCGGGCAGGGTGTCGATCAGCCGATCCACGGCCGCACCGATCCGATGCCCCGTCCCCGGGGTGATGGTGGTCCACAATCTGTCGTCGGGAGATCTGCTGAGGCCCATCAGAATTCGACCCGCACGCGAGTCGATGATCCCGATGGCCCCAGAAGTCTGGGTGAGGACGCCGTCGGCACGCGAGGTGGCCACGATCTCCCACCGCACGTCGCAGGACAGCAACGCGTCGGCCACCCGGGTGGCGTCGGCGGCCGTGGCGCCCCATGCACGCAGTGCCGCAACAACACCGGGAGCGTCGGCGCAGTGACCCAACCTCTCGGTCAGTTCGCGGGTGGGGACGCTGGTCTCGGTGAAGTCCAGCGCGTCATGCGGGCCGCACGTCGCGCGAACGACGCCGGCCAGAGCAGTGGTGTCGCGCACGTCGAGAACGGCGAGCTCCACGTGATCACCTCGGCGCACCGCAAGGACGTGGTCGTGCCCGCGCCGCGCCACGCAGGCGCGAACCGTCGACTCGGTGGCGAAACCTCGGATCTCGAGTTCGCGGTCCGGGTGGGCGAGCACCCCGAGCACCGTATCGGCCCACAGCGTGGGGCCGCTGCTGTCGAACAGTCCCGCCTGCGCGATGACGCGGTCCAGGGTGGCGTTGTCCGGGTCGGCAAGGTCGCGGGCGATGCCTCGGGGCTCGTCGTGCGCACCGTCGGCCGCCGGTGTCCAGAGATCCAGGACCACGGGCCAGGTGGTGACCCCGCATCGTTGCCCGAGTCGGCGCACCACCGCGATCTCGAGGCGACGGGAATCGGTGGAGGTCACGATCATGGCGTCCTCCCCGTGTCGAGGGTGAGGGTCTGCTCGACGTATCGGGGGTCGAGCGCCGTGCTCGATTGTGCGGCGACCTCGGCCCAGGTTTCCGGAGGGCGTGGGGATGCCTCGGCCTGCCCGGTCTCGACCTGTGCCTGGGTGTCGACACGGACCACGCGGTCGCCCATCGATGCCGTCGAGGTCATCGGCGCCATGGGCGGCGGTACCGCGGACGGCGCGCCGGGCATCCCCGATCCCGCCTGACCCGCGCCGGCGGTGGTGGCCGTCGTGGGCGACCCGGTGGGCGCCGAGGCCACCATCGTCGGCGTATACGCGCCCCGGGGAGTCGGCGCCGAGAGCATCGTCGCCGCAACGACTCCCGCGGCCGAGGCGGACCCGTGACCCGCGGTGGCAGCGGTAGCCGGAGTCTGCGGAGGTCGGCTGGGCGCGGTCGCCGGCGGGGTGTCGGGCACCAGTTGTGGTGCGGCGTGGGCAGCTCGCCACGGCTGTGCCAGCGGCTCGGCGGCGGTTTCGTAGGCCTCCATCACC
The DNA here is from genome assembly GCF_029269935.1 of Gordonia sp. N1V. Classification (NCBI taxonomy): domain Bacteria; kingdom Bacillati; phylum Actinomycetota; class Actinomycetes; order Mycobacteriales; family Gordoniaceae; genus Gordonia; species Gordonia sp. N1V. The sequence goes on along the minus strand of NZ_JARJDD010000007.1, from coordinate 162,624 downwards.
CGCGCCGCGCGCATCCGTTGATCGTGGACCGCGCGTTCGGCATGCGCGGCCGCCCCAGTGGCGATCGGCGCAACCGAGGCGACCACTGCCGCACCGTGGGCGAGTGTGTCGGCGAGGTCGACCTCGGCGGTGCTCGGCATCGCCAGGCGCGCCACCGACACGGCGAGAGACTGCGCCTCGGTCACCGCCGCAGCCTCGGCGGCCTGCGCTGCCATGTCGGTCAGCCATCCGAGGAGACCGGTGAGACGTTCGATGGCTTCGGTGGCTGCGCCGGATTCCCAGTCGGCCCGCAGTCGCGTGAGGACGGCGCCGTATTCGGTTGCGGCCCCAGCGAACTCACCGGCGAGCGCACCCCACGCGATCGCGGCGTCGGCGAATGGCGCCGCTCCGGGTCCCTCGACGAGGTCGCTCGCGAGCCGGCGACTGGTACGGGTGTCCCAGAGGACTCCGGTGAATCCGGTCATGCCCACTCCTCTCGGCTGCTCGGTCGGTCGGTCGGTCGGGATGATGGTCTACGGATGGGGTTCGGATGGTCGAGCGGTCGCCGTGTCCGGGGGCGGCCGTCAGGTCCGCAGACCGGACGCGGCCTGATCGTCGGCGTCGGCGAGGCCACCGGCGTGGGACCGCAGCATCGCCGCGATGTTGCGCAGTTGTCGGATGCCGGAGGTCGCGTCTTCGGCGAAGCGCCCGGCCACTGCGGTGGCCGACGCCGCGGTGGTCACCGACACCTCGTCTCGACCGGGGGCGTCGACGGCGGCCTCCGGGGCAAGTCGTCCGACCGCTTCTTCCAGGGACAGCGCCAGACGTTCGAGATCAGCGCAGGCCCTGGACAACTCATGCGGATCCACATCGAGATTGCCGCTGGTGGGTGACGGTGTCATCGGATGGCCTTTCTGACGGTGCCGAGAACTGGACTCATCGGGGCGAGAGCGGCCCGGCCGGACCGAGTCGTAATTCGATGTCGGGCGGGGTCTCCGGGTCGGCGTCGGCACCGAGCACGGCGGGAGCGACGTCGGCGACGCCGCCGACCATCTGCTTTCCGTTGTCCTCGGTCACCAGATAGTCCGGAACCTCGTGGGTGTCGTCGGACGCCCCGGCCCCGCGCGCGGCCCCGGCGGCGGCCATGGGCGCCATCGATGCCGGCATCGGGGTGGCGGTCCCCGAAACCGCACGCGCCGGCGAGGCCGGGGTGTAGCTCGCCGGTTCGGTGGCACCGACGACGGGCATCCCGGAACGGGCCGCGCCCAGCGGCGCGGTGATCGCCGTACCACCGGCCCCACCACCACCGCCGCGGCCGGCACCACCGGCGCCCATCGGCATCGCACCCAGACCGGCCGGGCCGCCGCCGGGCCCGGAAGGCCCACCGGCGCCGTCCTTCGGCGCGACATATGCGGCCGGCCGGACCGCCGTATCGTCGGCGGCCAGCACCTGCTGCAGTGGTGCGGTGAGCATCGAGGGGATCTCGGTGGCCGTGGAGACCACCGGGGACACCGCGTCGAGGATCGTGCCGGCGAGGGCAAACGGTGACTGCGCAGCACCGGCTGCGCCGGTGGGCGCGTTGGTGACCGGCACCGGCGCTCCGTTCACGGTCATGTGGGTTGTGGGAGCCAGCAATTGGGCCCGCGTGGCAGCGACGGCGGCGGTCGCCTCGGACAGTCCGAGGCCGGCCAGGCTCACTGCGAGTGGCAGGGCCGCCGGCCCGGTGAACGAGACGGCCGCGGTGATCTTGGCGATGGTGGCGGCCAGGATGGCCTGCAGGGTTGCCACACCGGCGGCGACGATGCCCGCGGCGGCCTGGATGTCGAAGGACATGCCGCTGCCCTGGGCTGCGAGTTGCCCACTGTTGACGCTCGCCTCACCGGTTTTCGCAGCGGCCGACACCGCGCTCTGCCCGCCCCACACCTCGTCGGCGATCTTCAGGGCGGCCTGCGCCATCGACATCGACGACTCGAGCATCGTGGACAGCCCCTGGAAGATGACCGTCGGATCGAAGTCGGCCGCCGACAGGTCGCCGGTCCCGAAGCTGCTGAGCAGATCGGTGATCGGTTTGACGAGCAGACCGACGTCGATGACCGGTAGTGGCGGCAGCCCTGGAAGCGGTGGCAACGGCGGGAACTCGGGCAGCGGCGGAAGTCCCAACCCCGCCAGCACGTCGCCGACCGGCCGGTCGAGGATCGGTCCGAGCGGTGTCGCCGCGATCATGTCGTTGACCGACATCTCGGTGAGCGCCGGGAACTCGGGCGGCCCGGAGGTGGGCTGCCCGGAGACGGACGGTTGACTCACAGCACCGACCGCAGGGTTGCGGCGGAGGCGGCGTCGACGGCCTCGAATTCGGCGAGGCCGCCGAGTGCGCTCGCCGCAGTCGCCGCGTGGACGGCGGCCAGATTGCCCACCGCGAACAGATGATTGGCCTGTGCAGCAATGAATGCCGCGAGGAATTCTTGCCCGATCAGTCCGAACACGGGGATCATGACCGCCGTGTTCGCGGCGGCGTTGACCGACCCAGCCGCAGCCACCGCAGTACCGATCGCGGCGTTGGTCGCCGCGAAGCCCTCGAGGACCTCCGGTGTCACCGTCACATGATTCATGTTCTCCCCCTTGCCATGTCATCTACTGCCATGTCATCTACAGCCATGTCATCTACAGCCACGTCGTCGACTTCAGTCACGCTCGTCGATGTCACCGCGCGGTCGGTCACCGCGACCCGTCCGGCCGCGACTGCACCAACTCCGCGAATGACGCGGTGAAGTCCTCGGTCATCGCAGCTCGTCGGGCGAATGCTCGTTGGGCGGCGAGCATGGCCGTCGCCACGATCCCGGAGCCGAGGCGGGCGCCACCGAGCTCGCCTGCCCCATCGGCGAGCCACAGCCCCGTCATCGTCCCGGATCCATCGACCTCCACGGTGATCAGATCGTCTGCGGAGCTCTCCCGGACCCGGATCCGCGCCAGCTCGTCGGAGAAGTCGTGTAGACGGCCCAGTTGGGTGGTCGCGCGGGATTCGAGTTCGTCCATCGCCCAGTTCATCGCACTCACACCGACCTGAGCCAGGAGGCGGGGGCGTCGGCCTCGTCGTCGTCGCGCAGCTCGGCGCCGGCCAGATCGTCGGGCCTGGGCAGACCGAGCGACTCGACCACCTCCGACGGCGTCCCGGAATCGAGCAGCCGGGCGCGCAGCCGGATCGCCGAAGCCATCGCCGACTGTTGACACAGTCGAAGAACGTCGTCGGCCACGGCCTGGGGATGTTTGCGCAGCTGGGTGTCGTCGATACGCACCGCCAGCGGCAGGCCCGCCGGCGTCGTGATCACCGAGATCGCCCCATCCCGCGATCGCGCCGAGGATGTCTCCTCGACCCCACCACCGAGATCCTCGCCGGTCATCGGCCCTCCCCCACGTCGATTACTCCCTGTACCGCAGCGGCGTCCGCGCCGCCGCTGATGTGCGATGTCCTGGTTGGACGCAGCGGGAGCGGTCAGGGTTCCCACTCGACCGGAACTTTTTCGACCGTTGCCGATGACCTCCGCTGACGGTGTTGAGATGATGCCACAGATCACATGCGGTGTCCGGTTTGCGCGTGATGTCTGGGGATAACCCCGGAGTCGTCGGAGCCCTCTTGCTGTCACGGGCCTCTTACGACGCTCCGTCGTCACCGCCCCCGACCCGGATCGTTGCTCGGTGTGACGCTCACCATTCACGATCCGACACCCATGGGTACACTCCCCAGCGTGGTGACGTCCGTCCCGCCGAGCGGGCGGACCCATGTCACCGGAATCACCTTGCAGGGGGAAGCGATGACGCACGAGAACAACGGACATCCATCGGCGATGATGCCCGCAACCCCACCATGGTTGCAGTTCGCACCTCCCGAGGACGCGTCACGAACCGGCGATGCACCGACCGAACCCGCACACGGACCCGAAGCACCGGGCGAGGCCGTTGCCGGGTTCGGCGCCGACCGACAACCGATTCCCCCGTCGCCGACCGAATCCGCGGCGCCGGGCACACCGACCGACGGAGCACCCGCCGGGCCGGCCCCCACCGATGCAGCACCGGAGCACCCGGCACCGCCGAACGCTTCCACTCCGCCGGCGCCGGCACCGCCGCCGCAGTCGCACCAGGCACCGTTTCCCCCGGCAAACGGATACCAGACACCCCGGTACGAGGCACCGCAGCCACCCCAGCACAACCAACCCGCACCGGGATACCCCTACGCGCCCAACGGGTTCGACCCGTCGACGCAGGGGTACACGCCCGGCCCCATGCCAACCGGACCCACCCCGCCCGGACCCGTGCCCTCAGGTCCGGCCCCCGGCGCACCGACGCCCCCGCACATGCCGCCCGCGCCGGCCGGCTACGCACCGCCGCCGGACAACGGCTACGCCCAGCCGATGGGATTCGGGTCGCCGACGCCGCAACAGGGACCGGCTCTCGACGAGGTCGCCCTGCTGCGGAAGGCTCGCCGAGCCCCCGCCCGCGGCTGGCGGCGGGCGGTGCACACGATCTCGGCCGGCACCATCAATCCCGGCGACTCCGCCACCGAGATCCGGTACCAGCAACTACTCGAGCGGTTGCGTCGACCGGTTCGCGGTGATTACCGCATCGCGGTGCTCTCCCTGAAGGGTGGTGTCGGAAAGACCACCACGACAGTCGGTTTGGGCTCGACCTTCGCCTCCCTGCGCGGCGACCGGGTGATCGCCGTCGACGCCAACCCCGACCTGGGAACACTGGCTCAGCGGGTCCCGCAGCAGACGGCGTCGACCGTGCGCAATCTGCTCTCCGACGACAACGTCTACCGCTACAGCGATGTGCGCGCCCACACCTCACAGGCACCGTCGCGTCTGGAAGTACTTGCCTCCGAACGGGACCCGGCCATGGCCGAAGCATTCAGCGAGGACGAGTACCGCGGCGTGGTCACCATCCTCCAACGCTTCTACAACATCATCATCACCGACTGCGGAACCGGCCTGAGCCACTCGGCGATGAACGGCGTGCTCGACCTGGCGAACGCCATCATCCTGGTCTCGTCGCCGGCGCTGGACGGCGCCCGTAGCGCCTCGGCCACACTCGATTGGCTCGAGGCCCACGGATACGGTCACCTGGTGTCGCGCGCGGTCGTCGTACTCAGCTCGTCGCGCCCGGGGTCATCGACCATCGACACCGATCAATTGGGTCAGCACTTTCTGACGCGATGCCGTGCGGTACAGACGATTCCGTTCGACGATCATCTCGCCGAGGGCGCCGACGTCGATCTCGAGCTCGTCGGCAAGCCCACCCGTTTGGCGTTCGTCGAGCTCGCCGCGACCATCGCCGACGAGTTCGCGCCGACGGTTCGCCGCGAGGAACCGTTCTACGGCTGAACCGGGCCGGACACGCCCCGGGCGCCAGGAAGGCGACGGTCAGTCGGAGTCGGGGTCGACGGCGGCAAGCGTCTCTGCTCGCTCGCGGCGGTGCGCCAGCCAGCGTCGGGTGATCCCGACGGCCATCGGGATCACGACGGTGAGCATCGAGGCGATGATGAACACCTCGAGGTGGTCGCGGATCAACGGCACCTGCCCGAGGAAGTAGCCGAGCAGGATCAGTCCGGCCGCCCACACCACGCTGCCGAGCAACGAGAACAGCGTGAACACCCGATGCGGCATGCCGCTGAATCCGGCGACCAACGGAGTGAGCGTCCGAACCACTCCGATGAATCGGCCGAAGAACACCGTCAGCGGGCCGTAGCGCTGGAAATAGCGATGGGTGCGCTCGACGTACTCGGGTCCCACCGCGCGCATCATCCGGCCCTCGATCACCGACCGGCCCAGACGCCGACCGAGGAAATAGCCACATTGATCACCGGCCGCCGCCGCGAGCGGCACCACGAGACATAACCACCACAGCTTCGCGAACGGATTCGGCTGCGCGGCAAGCACTCCCGCGGTGAACAATACCGAATCGCCCGGGAAGAGGAACCCGATCAGGATGCCGGTTTCGACGAACATGAGGACGCACAGGCCGATCACGCCGCCGGTGGCGAGGAACGAGTCGACATCGAAGGGGTTCATCATGGTCCACCCTAGGTGCTGCGAGCACCACCGGCCCCGGCCCGCCGGGGTGTCGATGCCCACGTTAACTCGATGCAACATGCTGGGCAGAGCGCGCCCATGTGGGGTTTACTCGGTCGTAAACATGCGGCGCGAATCCACCGCGCACGACCCCAGCCCGCCGACTCTCACGACGACGTGACCTCAAGGAGCCGACCGTGTCCACCACCCAGCCTCCCCCGACCTCCGGCCGGACGAAGACGGCGGGTTCGTCCACGCCGAATCTGCGGCCCGTCTCCGACACCGAGGTCCGGATCGAATACCACACGATCCACGGCTATCGCCGCGCGTACCGCATCGCCGGAAGCGGTCCGGCACTCCTGCTGATCCACGGCATCGGGGACAACTCCTCGACCTGGGACGAGGTCATCCCGATGCTCGCCCAGCACTACACCGTCATCGCGCCCGACCTCCTCGGCCACGGCCGCTCGGACAAACCCCGCGCGGACTACTCGGTTCCGGCATTCGCCAACGGGATGCGTGATCTGCTCGTCGTCCTCGGTGTCACGAAGGTGACCGTCGTCGGCCATTCCCTCGGCGGCGGCGTCGCGATGCAGTTCTGCTACCAGTTCCCGCGATTCGTCGAGCGGTTGGTGTTGGTGGCCGCCGGCGGTGTGACGCGCGAGGTCAATCCGGCATTGCGGCTGGTGACACTTCCGGTGGTCAACGAGGTCCTGACGCTGCTGCGGATACCCGGGGTGATGCCCGCGCTGCAGGGCGCGGCCAAGGCCCTGGTCAGCCTGCCCCACCTTCCCGGTGTACCGCAGGAGATCTCACCGCGCCGGGCGCTCAACGACCACGAGGATCTCTTGCGCGTACTCGGCGATCTCGCCGATCCGCACGCGCAGGCGGCGTTCCTGCGCACCCTGCGCGCGGTGGTCGACTGGCGTGGTCAGGCGGTGACGATGCTCGACCGCTGCTACCTGACCGAACGCCTTCCGGTGCTGTTCGTCTGGGGCGAACTCGACACCGTCATCCCGTACGAGCATGCGCTGATCGGGCATTCTGCGATCCCGCATTCGGAATTGGCGACGTTCCCCGGCGCCGGTCACTTCCCTTTCCACGACGATCCCGAGCGTTTCGTGCAGGTGATCACCAGCTTCCTCGAGCGCACGCAGCCGGTGGACTTCGATCCGCAGAACTGGCGGCATCTGATGTCCACCGGCGGTGCCCGGCCGGAGGAGTTCGTCGGCGACGAGGACACCGTCGAGGCGGTGCTCGATGCGATCGAGGACGAGCGCAGCGCAACCTGACCTGCGGGCGGGGGACGAGGTGTCGATCGGGTGACCTACGCTCGACTCCCCTGCCGCCGATCCCCGTGAGAACATGGTCGCCATGAGCTATCAGCAGTATCCGGGAAACAGCGGTCAGGGCCAGGCGTACGGCGCAGGCCAGCCGGGCTATGGTTCCCAGCCCGGGTACGGGTCCCAACCAGGTTATGGATCTCAGCCGGGCTTCGGATCGCAGCCGGGCTACGGCGCCCAGCCGTACGGCGTTGCCCCCGGCCAGTCCCCGTATCCCGCCTACGGTGGGGTGCCCGGATACGGCGACTTCAACGTCGACCCGGCGACCGGTGAACCGTTGTCGGACAAGAGCAAGCTGACCGCAGGCCTGCTGCAGCTGTTCCTCGGGGGCTTCGCCGCCGGTCGTTTCTACATCGGCGACATGAAGTTGGCTGTGATCCAGTTGAGCGGCCACATCGTCGGCTGGCTCCTGGTGATCGTGGGTTTCGTCGTCGTTGCCGCCGGGGCCAACAGCAATTCCACCGGCGGAGCGGCATTCGGCGGAATCATGCTGCTCGTCGGCTGGCTGGTGATCCTCGGCTTCGGCATCTGGGTCCTCGTCGACGCGATCATGATGTTCGCCGGCAGCGTCCGCGACCCGCAGGGACGCAAGCTCCGCAGCTGAGCGGCGAGCACACACGCGACAGACCGGTTCAGGCGTCGAAGGCGAGCGCCGCGGCCACCCGCACCGGCGAGTTGGCCTCTCCGTACCCGCGGTATCCCCCGCGACGGCAGACCACCTCGAAGAACAGGTCGTCGGCGATGGTCGGGGTGAAGAAGTGGAAGAACTCTCCGCCGGTCTCGTCGGCGTCGTAGAGGATGTCGTAGCGGCGTAGCGCATCGATCCGATCGGCATCGAGGTCGAAGCGCGCCCGCAGGTCGTCGTAGTAGTTCTCCGGGATCGGCAGTGTGATCAGCCCTCGGGAGCGGCATGCGCGGGCGGTGGCGATGATGTCGTCGCAGGCGAATGCCGCATGGGTCAGTCCGCCACGCCGGCGCAGCGGGCCGTGACCGTCGAGTCGCGACGGCACCAGGGACGCGACGAGTCGGATCGGCTCACCGCTCTCGGTTGCCGATGTCAGTGCCTGCGAGCGCATCGTTCCGACCGCGTCGGGCACGTCGAGCCCCTCCTCGACGGACATGCCGAATACCGAGCGCAGCAACAACATTGCCGCCTCCCAGTCCGCGGGGCTCATGCCGATGCCGATGTGGTCGACCCCGGTGTAGAGCGAGGTGACCGCGGCGGGCTCGCGCGGCACCAGATCGAAATGGCGCTGCCAGGTCCCCGCCGACAAGGCGGGACGCAGGTCGACGGCGAGGGTGTCGGTGACGTCGAGTCGCACGACCTCCACCGCCGCCTCGGGCTTCGACGACGGCCCGGGTGCCGCGATCGATGCAACCGGTACGTCGAACTCCGCGGCACGTGCCGCCCACGCCTCCGGATCGGCACTGCGCAAACCGATTTGCGCGATGGTCGGCATGTCGGCCGGCGCTCCCGGCGACGTCCAGACGGTGCCGACGGTCGGATCGACGACGACGGCCAACTCGGCATCACGGTAGAGCTGCAGACCGGTGGAGCTGTCGACGCCGCTCAGATCGAAGCCGATGGCGCCGAGGACCTCGCCGAGTTGGGGAGCCGAGGTCGGGCCGGCCGCGACCCGGATCGACACGACACCGCCGGTGACGGGCCGCCGTTGCTCATCGTTCGCCGAACTCCCCTGCAACACAATGGTTTCGGATGATCCAGGACGGCCGGCGCCGACCAGTTCCGCGAGATATCGTAGCGAACGGTGCGCATCGCGTGCGGTACGTACCGGATCCGCATGGCGGAAGACATCGCTGAACACCTCCAACGACCACGGGCCCCGATAGCCCGCCGCAAGAACGTGGTCGGCGAACGATGCGAGATCGAAGTTGCCCTGCCCCGGCAGGCATCGATGATGGCGACTCCACTGCAGCAGGTCCATCGCCATCCGCGGGGCATCGGCGAGCTGCAGGAAGAAGATCGAGTCGCCGGGCAGGTCGGCGATACCGGACGGGTCATCACCCCGCGAGAGGATGTGAAAGCTGTCCAGGCAGGTACCGAGTGCCGGATCATCCACGGCGGCAACGATGGCGGCCGCGTGGCGGTAGTCGTTGACGTGATGCCCCCAGGCGAGCGCCTCGTAGGCCAGTCGCTTGCCACGCGCCGCGGCGAGCTGCGCCGCGGTCGCGAGTTGTTCGGTGAGTAGTCCGTCATCGCACGCCGCGGACGCCAGCGGCGACGAGCACACCAGCAATAGGTCGCAACCCAGGTCGTCCATCACGTCGAATTTGCGCTCGAGGCGAATGAGGTTGCGCCGGAATCGGTCCGGATTGTGGGAGTCGAGATCGCGGAACGGCTGATAGAGGTCGATGGCCAGTCCGAGATCGGCCGTGGCGCGCGCCAGCTCGGCAGGCCGACCGGGGGCGGCGATCAGATCGGGTTCGAAGATCTCCACCCCGTCGAAGCCGGCGTGGGCGATGGCGTCGAGTTTGTCGCCGAGAGTTCCCGACAGACAGACCGTCGCGATCGACGTTCGGGCGCCGAGCGGCAGCGCCGATCCAGGGGCACCCGAAGCGGTCTGCGCGGTGCGGGTCAGCGACATGAGATGGCCTCCTGTGATCCGGGACACGATGAGAAAAATGTACCAGATGGTTCATTGAGTTTCCCTGGAACGCTGATATGAGTGGAGTTTGTCAAGGCTCTCACCTGCGCATATTGAGATCCTTATGAACGATCTGGTTAGTTGTCTTGACCGGGACGAAGGTCCTTTGTATCGTCAGTCACACGCCCGACACCCTGTGTTGGCGAGCACAACTTGGAGGACCGATGACCGCACCCACTTCCGATCTGCCGGCAGCCCAGCCGCGCAAGGCCGCGTTGGCCAGCTTCATGGGCAGCCTGGTGGAGTACTACGACTTCTTCATCTTCGGCACCGCCTCGGCGCTGGTGTTCAACAAGATCTTCTTCCCCGACATCAGCCCCACGGCAGGGACCCTGGCCAGCTTCGCCACATTCGGCGTCGCCTACATCGCCCGCCCGGTCGGCGCGGTGGTCCTCGGCCACTTCGGTGACCGCATCGGCCGTCAGCGGGTCCTGGTGTTCACCCTCATCCTGATGGGCCTGGCCACCTTCGCGATCGGATGCCTGCCCGACTACCACTCGATCGGCATGGCCGCACCGATTGCTCTCGTCGCTCTTCGCCTGCTGCAAGGACTTTCGGCGGCAGGCGAGCAATCGGGCGCCAGTTCGCTCACGGTCGAACACGCCGACCAGGGCAAGCGCGCGTTCTACGCCAGCTGGACGCTCAACGGCACCCAGGCCGGGCTGCTCGTCGGCACCCTCGCCTTCATCCCCGTCGCCGCGCTCCCCGAGGACACCCTGCTCAGTTGGGGCTGGCGTGTCCCGTTCTGGTTCAGCGCCGTGGTCATGTTCGTCGCATACCTGATCCGCCGCACGATGCCCGAAACCCCCGTCTTCGAGAAGATCAAGGACTCGACCGAAGGCGTCTCCGACATCCCGCTGCTGGTGCTGCTGCGCTTCCACTGGCGGGCCCTGGTCCGGGTGATCGCCTGCTCGACGATCTCGGTCATGAGCACCCTGTTCTCGACCTTCGCCCTCAAATACGCCACCACCGACTTCGCCGTCTCGAAGAGTTCGATGTTACTCGTCAGCGTCATCGCCAACCTTGTCATGCTGCTCAGCCAGCCGCTGTGGGGCCTGGCCGCCGACCGCATCGGACGCAAGCCGATCTTCATCGGCGGAGCGCTGGGCTGCGCGATCCTGGCATTCCCTTACCTGCTGATCATCACCACCGGCTCCTTCTGGGCGATCCTCGTGGCCACCCTGATCATCCAGACCGTCGTCTACGCCGCCGCCAACGCCGTCTGGCCGTCGTTCTACTCCGAGATGTTCCCGGCCAAGGTCCGGTACTCGGGCGTGGCCATCGGCACCCAGATCGGCTTCATGGCCAGCGGTTTCCTGCCCCTGATCGCCGCGGCGATCCTCGGCGAGGGCCGGATGGGCTGGGTCCCGGTCGCCGTGGTCGTCGCCGCCTTCGCCGTGGTTGCCGCACTCGCTGCCGCCACCGCGGTCGAGACGCACAAGACCGACACGATGCGACTCGGGGAGGAACCCGTCAAAGGAGCCGACACCATGACCGCGTCGGCACCGGCCTCGCCGTCGATGGCCTGACACCGCTCGCCCACACCCGGCTCCGGGACGATTCCCCGGCCCGATCATCAAAGGACACACCAATGTTCGACATCGAATTCGCCACCGCAGCCCGCCGCGCATCCGGCGGTGCCGTGGTCGCCGCCCTGATCGGGCAGGGGATCTCCCGGTCGCTCACGCCCGGCATGCACGAGCGCGAGGCCGCCCACCACGGACTGGACTACACCTATCTGACCCTCGACGTCCCGGCGTCGGCCGCGGCCACCGTCGACCTCGCGGCGCTGCTGGCCCGCGCCGCCGACGCCGGGCTCGTCGGGCTCAACGTCACCCATCCGTTCAAGCAACGCATACTGGCTCATCTCGACGATCTCTCGCCCGACGCCGCCCGTCTCGGTGCGGTCAACACGGTCGTCTTCGACGGCGGTCGCGCGATCGGCCACAACACCGACTGGTCGGGGTTCGCGCGCAGCTTCGACCGAGGCCTCGGCGCCGGTCTCGGCGCAGCGGCCGCCCCCCGGAAGTCGGTGGTGCAGATCGGCGCCGGCGGAGCAGGTGCTGCCGTCGCCTATGCCGTACTCACCACCGGAGTGGCCCACTTCCACCTCGTCGACACCGACACCACCCGGGCCGCCGGACTCGCCGCCACCCTGCGCGCCATGTTCGATGCCGAGATCACCTCCGGTGGAGTCGATTCCGTTGCCGCCGCGCTGGCCGGCGCGGACGGACTGGTGCACGCCACCCCGATCGGGATGGCCCATCACCCCGGCATCGCGGTGGACCCGGCGCTGCTGCGCGCCGACCTCTGGGTCGCCGACGTCGTCTACCGTCCGGCCGTCACCGAGTTGATCGCGTCGGCCCGTGCGGTCGGCGCACGCACCCTGCCGGGCGACGGGATGGCGGTCGGGCAAGCCGTCGACGCGCTGCGGCTGTTCACCGGCATCGAGCCGGACGCCGACCGGATGGCCGCCCACATCGCCGAACTCATCGCCGCCGAGGACCTCGCCGAACGCCGGACCGCCTGAGGACGCCCGTCACAACGCCGAGGGCGCCCGCCAGTTCACCGACAGCGCTGAGCTCAGTCCCGACAGCGCTCGATGAGGCGCTGTCGGCGCCGGGAAGAGCGCTGTCGGCGTCGTGGCGAGCGCCCTCGGCACAGTGAACGAACGATAGAGTTCATGGTGTGACCGATCCCGCACCCCGACGCCGCGACAGCGAACGCACCAAGGCCGACATCGTGAAGGTCGCGACGAAAGAGTTCGCCGACAAGGGGTTTGCGGGTGCGCGGGTCGACGAGATCGCCGCCAAGACCCACACCACCAAGCGGATGATCTACTACTACTACGGCGACAAGGACGGTCTGTACCAAGCCGTCCTCGAGGCGTCCTACGGACGTATCCGGCGCCTCGAGCAGAAGGTCACCCACATCGCCGACGACCCGGTTGCCGCGTTGCGCCACGTCGCCGAGATCACCTTCGACCATCACGACCGCAACCCCGACTTCATCCGCATCGTCGCGGGTGAGAACATCCTGCGGGCGGCGCACCTCAAACATGCGGCAGGCGTTGGGCGGCTGGGTAATCCGGCGCTCGACGTGCTGTCGCGAATCCTCGAGTCGGGTCGTGAGAAAGGGGTGTTCCGCACCGACGTCGATGCCCTCGACGTCCATCTCGCGATCAGCAGTTTCTGCTTCTTCCGGGTGGCCAACCGGTTCTCGTGGAAGACCCTGTTCGACCGCGATCTCGCCGCCACCGACCAACGCGTTCATCAACGACGCATGATCGGCGACATGATCGTCGCCTATCTCACCGACACGTCCACCCCGGACTGAACGGCCTCAATCCCCGCAGCATCCGCCGGAAACCGGCGGCACCGCGTCGCGGACATCACGCGTGACGGCGTTGCGCGCGGACAACTCGTCGGCCGCCGGGTAGTCGACACCCACCAGACAGAGACCACGCGCCTGGGCGACCGGGACCTCGCTGCTGCGCGCGCGCTGCGCCAACAACCCACGGCACCATTCGACATCGCGACGGCCGTCGCCGACGCAGGCGACCGCACCGACGAGCGAGCGCACCATCGACCAGCAGAACGCATCGGCGCTCACCTCGCCGATCAGCACCCCCTCGTCGTCACGGCGCCACGCGAAGCGTTGGAGATCGCGGACCGTGGTGGCGCCTTCCCGGCGACGGCAGAAGGCCGCGAAATCGTTGAGCCCCAGCAGCGTCGAGGACGCTGCGTTCATCGCCTCGACGTCGAGTGGGCGACGCCACGTCGCGGTGGTCCGCGCCCGGGTGGGTTCGGCACCGAAGACCGCATCGGTGAGCCGATACCGGTAGTGGCGACGCAGCGCCGAGAACCGGGCGTCGAAGTGTTCGCTCACCGGGGTGACGGTCTTGACGCGCACATCGTCGGGCAGCATCTTGGCCAGCCGACCGACGAGCAACGCAGGACCGCCGGCCAGACTGCGCGTTTCCAGCGCCGAGGCCGGGATGTCGGCGTGACAGACCTGACCGGTCGCGTGCACGCCCGCGTCGGTGCGTCCGGCGACGGTCAGGCGGATCGGCACACGCAGCACCGTGGTGAGGGTGTCCTCGAGTACCCCGCACACGCTGCGCTGCCCGACCTGACGTGCCCAGCCGGCGAAATCGGTTCCGTCATAACCGATGTCGAAGCGCAGACGAACGAACCCGCCGTCCCCGGAATCGGTGGCGGCGGGTTCGTGCGGCACTGTCCGGCTCAGTCGTCCGACTTCTTCTCGGTCGAGCTGTCGACGTCGGCACCCTGCTCGTCTGCCTCGACGGCGGTCGCGGCGGTCGACTCGTCGTCGACGGCCTCGGCCACAGCCTCGGCGTTGGCCTTCGCGGCGTCGTCGGCGTCGGCCTCCACGGCCTCGACGACGTTGTCGCCCGCAGGCTCGGCAACCGCGGCCTCGGTCTCGTCGAGCTTGGCCTCGGCGGCCTTGCGGGACGCGGCGACGCGGGTGGCGCGGTCGGCCTCGCTGGACGCGGTCGACCCGGTGACGAGTTCGATCACGGCCATCGGGGCGTTGTCACCCTTGCGCGGCAGCGTCTTGATGATGCGGGTGTAGCCGCCGTTGCGATCGGCAAAGCTCGGACCGATCTCTTCGAACAGGACATGCACGATGTCCTTGTCGCGGATCACCTTGAGCACCTCACGACGGTTGGCCAGCTTGCCGGCCTTGGCGTGGGTGATCAGCTTCTCCGCGTACGGCCGCAGGCGCTTGGCCTTGGCCTCGGTGGTGGTGATGCGGCCGTGCTCGAAGAGCGAGGTGGCGAGGTTCGCCAGGATCGCCTTCTGGTGGCTCGCCGACCCGCCGAGGCGGGCACCCTTGGTGGGCTTGGGCATTGTCTTCTCCTAGACGGACTCCCCCATCGCTGAATGGGGGAAGTCAGGGTTGGCGTGCAGCGGCTACAGCTGCTCGGTCTCTGCGAAATCCTCACCGGAGTCACCGTCGAACGACACGTCGTCCGACCACGTTCCGGTCGCCGGGTCGTAACCGGCCACCTGCGACGGATCGAAGCTCGCCGGGCTGTCCTTGAGAGCCAGACCCAGGGCGTGCAGCTTCACCTTCACCTCGTCGATCGACTTCTGCCCGAAGTTGCGGATGTCGAGCAGATCCGACTCGGTCCGTGCCACGAGCTCACCGACGGTGTGTACACCCTCGCGCTTGAGGCAGTTGTAGGACCGGACGGTCAGGTCGAGATCCTCGATCGGCAGGCTGAACGAGGCGATGTGATCGGCCTCGGCCGGGCTCGGCCCGATCTCGATGCCCTCGGCCTCGACGTTGAGCTCCCGGGCGAGCCCGAACAGCTCCACCAGGGTCTTGCCCGCCGACGCCAACGCATCACGCGCGCTGATCGAGTTCTTGGTCTCCACATCGAGCACGAGCCGATCGAAGTCGGTGCGCTGCTCGACACGGGTGGCCTCGACCTTGTAGGTGACCTTGAGCACCGGCGAGTAGATCGAGTCGACCGGGATGCGGCCGATCTCGGCACCCGACGCCTTGTTCTGCACGGCCGGCACGTATCCGCGGCCCCGCTCGACGACGAGCTCGATCTCGAGCTTGCCCTTGTCGTTCAGGGTGGCGATGTGCAGATCGGGGTTGTGCACGGTGACACCGGCCGGGGGGACGATGTCGGCGCCGGTGACGGTGCCCGGACCCTGCTTGCGCACGTACATCGTGACCGGCTCGTCCTCTTCGGAGCTGACCACGAGGCCCTTGAGGTTCAGGATGATGTCGGTGACGTCTTCCTTCACCCCGGGGACGGTGGTGAACTCGTGGAGCACACCGTCGATGCGGATGCTGGTGATCGCAGCACCCGGGATCGAGCTGAGCAGGGTACGACGCAGCGAGTTGCCGAGGGTGTAGCCGAAGCCGGGCTCGAGCGGTTCGATGACGAACTTCGACCGGTTGTCGGCGAGGATCTCCTCGGTCAGGGTGGGTCGCTGTGAGATGAGCATTCTGAGATTTCTCCTTGTGGCCGACCGCTATATGACGGCCTAGAAGTGAACCGAACAGCTTGTGCTGCTTGGCAATTACTGATTCGACGGACTACTTGCTGTAGAACTCGACGATGAGCTGTTCCTGCAGCGGAACCTCGATCTGGGCGCGCTCGGGCACGTTGTGCACGAGGATGCGCAGGGTCGAGGGAACCACCTGCAGCCAACCCGGGACCGGACGATCGCCGACGAGCTCCTTGGCGATCTGGAACGGAGTGGTCTGCAGCGACTTCGGCCGGACGTCGATGATGTCGTACTGGCTGACGCGGTAGCTGGGCACATCGACCTTCACACCGTTGACGGTGAAGTGGCCGTGGCTGACCATCTGCCGGGCCTGACGACGCGTGCGGGCGATGCCGGCACGGTAGACGACGTTGTCCAGGCGGGTCTCGAGGAGCTTGAGCAACTCGTCACCGGTCTTACCGGTACGACGGTTGGCTTCCTCGTAGTAGCGACGGAACTGCTTCTCGAGCACGCCGTAGGTGAAGCGAGCCTTCTGCTTCTCCTGCAGCTGCAGGAGGTATTCGCTCTCCTTGATCCGCGAACGGCCGTGCTGGCCGGGCGGATAGGGGCGACGCTCGAACGCCTGGTCGCCTCCGATGAGGTCGACGCGAAGACGACGGGACTTCTTTGTGGCGGGGCCGGTATAACGAGCCATTGTCTATTCTTTCCTTTCCCGCTAGACCCGACGCCGCTTGGGCGGACGGCAACCGTTGTGCGGCTGCGGGGTGACATCGGAGATGGTGCCGACCTCGAGGCCGGCGGCCTGCAGCGACCGGATCGCGGTCTCGCGACCCGAACCCGGTCCCTTGACGAACACGTCGACCTTCTTGACGCCGTGCTCCTGGGCCTTGCGCGCGGCGTTCTCGGCCGCGAGCTGAGCCGCGAACGGGGTGCTCTTGCGCGAGCCCTTGAACCCGACGTGGCCCGACGACGCCCAGCTGATGACGTTGCCGTTGGGGTCGGTGATCGACACGATGGTGTTGTTGAACGTCGACTTGATGTGTGCGTTGCCGTGCGGGACGTTCTTCTTATCGCGACGGCGTGCGCCCTTCTTCGGGCCTGCGCTTCGTGACTTAGGAGGCATTACTTCTTCTTCCCGGCGATGGTCTTCTTCGGGCCCTTGCGAGTACGGGCATTGGTCTTGGTGCGCTGTCCACGGACGGGCAGGCCACGACGGTGACGCAGACCCTGGTAGCAGCCGATCTCGATCTTGCGACGGATGTCGGCCTGGACCTCGCGGCGCAGGTCACCCTCGACCTTCACCGAGGCTTCGATGTATTCACGCAGCTTCGCGACGTCTGCGTCGGTGAGATCCTTGGCGCGCAGGTCCGGGCTGAGCCCGGTTCCGGCCAGGATCTCCTTGGAGGTGGTACGCCCAACTCCATAGATGTAGGTCAGTGCGATCTCCAGCCGCTTCTCGCGGGGGAGATCCACACCAGCAACACGTGCCATGTGGCGGGATTCCTTCACTTCTCAGAGGTCTGCTCCTGGTCCGTCCCGGACTCTTGCCGGGCTCCGGCCTCTGAACCGGAGGTGGGCGCCGACCCGTGTGTCGACGCTGGTGCCAAGAGGGCTTCACAAATCCTGTTCAGCTCTTCTGGTGTATTCAGTTGTCTCTCAAGCGACCCGGAGGGTGGCGAGTGATGATCAGCCCTGACGCTGCTTGTGACGCAGGTTCTCGCAGATCACCATGACCCGACCGTTACGGCGGATCACCTTGCACTTCTCACAGATCGGCTTGACGCTCGGCTGAACCTTCACGTCAATCTCTCCTGTTACTCGCCCGCCGGGCACGGCCGATGGCCGCACCGATGGCGGGTGTGGTTACCCCGGGCCGCCCCGGCCCGGGAGGTCTTACTTGTAGCGGTAGACGATGCGCCCACGACCGAGGTCGTAGGGCGAAAGTTCCACGACGACCCGGTCCTCGGGCAGGATGCGGATGTAGTGCTGCCGCATCTTGCCGCTGATGTGGGCGAGCACCTTGTGACCGTTTTCCAGCTCGATGCGAAACATCGCATTCGGCAGGGGTTCGATCACCCGACCCTCGACCTCGATGGCCCCGTCCTTCTTCGCCATGTCCTCCGCGATCCTGTCGCGCGCCCTCATCAGGCGCGTAACCCGGTTGAATTCGTTCCGATCCGTTACTGTGTGGGCACCCCGGGACAGCGTCACCAGATGCCCGTTCCGGTGCTGACCGGAACTCGATACCTCACGCCCCGGCCCGTGCAACCACCTGCGGAGAGACTCCTACGGTGGACACACGAATGCCGGCACGCTTTGCGCACCGCCGTCCTATGCTACGCGAACTGCGGGAACACTCCAAACCGTCGAGAAACCCGGAACCATGGCCGCACGAATCCGGCATCTCGCGCCGACGATGGCACACTATTTGCCATGCGTGCCTTCTTGATCCAGAGCGCTCTCAGCGGCGTGGCCCTGTGGGTGGCGACACTGATCGTGCCCGGCCTGGACTTCGTGTTCCCCGACAACGCGGGCTTCGGCGTCAAATTGGGGATCGTCGTGCTGGTCGCGCTGATCTTCGGCGTGATCAACGCGTTCATCAAACCGATCGTGCAGATCTTCGCGATCCCGCTCTACATCCTCACCCTCGGGCTGATCCACATCGTGATCAACGCGTTCATGCTCGAGATCACCTCGTGGATCACCCACAACACCACGTCCTGGGGCCTACAGGTCGACCACTTCTTCTGGTCTGCGGTACTCGGCGCACTGGTCATCTCGGTGGTGAGCTGGCTGATCTCGATGGTCCTCAAGGAGCCCGTCCGCTGACGCTCCTCCACCAGCTGTCACCGGCCGGCCGGGAAGTCAGGCCCCGGCAGCGATGATCGCGGTCAGCTGCTCGATCGGCGATCCGTCGCCGAGCACCTGGATGGCGACGTGGTCGGCGCCGGCGGCGAGGTGCTCGTCGACCTGCCTGCGGATCGTGGCCGCATCGCCGTGGGCGACCAGCGCATCGATCAGGGCGTCGGAGCCACCGTCGGCGATGTCGTCGTCGGTCCACCCGAGTCGCTTCAGGTTCGACGTGTAGTTGCGCAGGTGCAGGTAAGGCTGGTCGACCGGCGGGCGTCCGACGGCTCGCGCCGCCTCGGGATCGGTGTCGAGAACCACCTTGTGCTCGGGAGCCAGCAACACGCCCTCGCCCAGGGTTTTGCGGGCGATCGCGGTGTGCGCGGGAGGCGTCAGATACGGGTGCGCCCCCAGCGCGCGGTCGGCGGACAGGCGCAACATCTTCGGCCCCAGGGCGGCCAGCACACGCCGCTCGGTCGGCACCTCCTTCTCGTCGAGGACGTCGAGATACTCCCCGACCGCCTCGTACGGCTTCTTGTACTCGGCGGTCGCCTCCGGGTGGCCGGCACCGATGCCGAGATAGAAGCGGCCCGGGAAGTCCTGCTCGAGTTCGTGGAATTCGTCGGCGATCGCGGCGGCGTCGGTGTTCCAGATGTTGACGATGCCGGTGGCCACCGTGATGTTCTCGGTCGCGTCGAGGACCTTGCGGATCGGACCGAGATGTTTGGGCGAACCACCGAGCCAGATCGTGCCGTACCCGAGTTCCTCGATCTGCCGGGACTCCTCGGGCGAGAACCGTCCGAACCATCCCCACACCCCGTGCCGTCCGAATCGCTGGATGTGTGCCGCCTTCTCCGAGCCAGTCATGTCCTGGCCAACCGGAATCGGCGAATGCCTATTCCGGCGTCCCGGCCTCCCATCCGAGACGGGGTACGATCCGAATACTCACCGGAAAGGAGTTCCCTGGTGAAGAGTTTCTGGTGTGGGGCTGTCATTCCCGACTGCGATACGCGTTTTGTCGGCAGCGACGAACCCGACGTGCTCAGGCAGGTGGCCGCCCACGCCGCCGGCGTGCACGGACTCGACCACCTGCCCGCCGCCACCGTCGACCGGGTCCGCCGGTTGATCTCCGACATATCCGAGTGATCGGGCGACGCGCGCAGACCGGCGGACGCGGAAAGCGATTGGTGGGATGCACCACCCTTCGGTGAGCGAGCCGGTCGACGAGCTGGATGCAGCCGTCACTGAGTTGCTCGACGCCGGCCGCGCACCGCGACTGGTCTATCAGCCCATCGTCGACATCGCGCGTCTGCGTGTCGTCGGATACGAGGCACTCAGCCGTTTTCCGGGACCCCTGCAGGCCAGCCCGGACCGGTGGTTCGCGGCGGCGGTACGCGTCGATCGGGCCATCGAGCTGGAAGCGATGGTCGTCGAGAAGGCACTCGCCGCGCGAGTGCAACTGCCGGCCAACTGTTTTCTGACGATCAACGTGGCGCCCGAGGCGCTCGTCTCGACGCCCATCCAGGAATTGTTGCAGCACACCGACCTGACGCGGGTGGTCATCGAACTCACCGAACACTCCGCGGTCCCCGATTACGATGTCGTCCGCCGAGCGGTGGCCCAGGTACGCGACCGCGGCGGTTTCATCGGTGTCGACGACGTCGGCGCCGGGTATGCAAGTCTGTACCGGATTCTGGCGATCCGGCCGGACTTCGTGAAGCTCGATCGTGAACTGATCACCGGCCTTCACAACGACGAGGCCAAGGCCGCGCTCGTCGAGATGTTCGGCGGTTTCACCAGCCGGATGGATTCGTGGATCGTCGCCGAGGGGATCGAGCAACGCGACGAGTTGCATCGGTTGGTGGAGCTCGGCGTCCCTCTGGGTCAGGGGTACCTCCTCGGGCGTCCTGCACCCGAGATGGGTTCTCTCGACCTCGATCCGAGCACCCTCGCCCCGACCATCGACCCGACAGTGACGGCGGCACCGCAGTCCACGGTGGCTCGTCTCGCGCATGCCTGCCAAACCGCACCTCTGGACTCACCCGACGGCACATTGCGTACCGCGCTCTCCGACGGTTCGACTCTTCCGCTGGTCATTCTGCTCGACTCCGGTGGTCGCCCGACACAACTGGCTCAACAGCGCGACCCGACGACGATCGAGCGGCGCGACGTGCTGCGGGTCCTCAACTCCACCGATCAGCGAGAGGCGTTGCGGCGTGCGATGACGCGACCGCGGCCGACCCGGTTCGATCCCCTCGCGTGCTGCGACATGTCCGGAGCGTTCCTCGGCGTCGTGCCAATCGAGCGGCTGATCGAAGCCCTGATCGTGGACTGAGTGGGTGGTGCGTCGGCGGGATCTCACCGGCCGATAGAGGAGTTGCTACATTCCGGCGAGCATGTCGTCGCGCCGCTTGATGATCGACGCTCGCATCTGTGAGGTCAGCAGCGTCGGGGTACCCAGTGCCATCATGTGGCCGCTGTCGTGCGGATTTACGCCGTTGGCCCGCAGGAACGGCTCGGCCCGTTGCGACACACTGCCTTTCACGCCGAACCAGTCGAGAAACTCGGCAACGGTCGTCGTCAGGAGATCCCCGCCGAGGGTGTCGTTGGCGCGCCCGATGATCCAGCCGATGGCTGCCGCCGCCCGATCGGTCGACGCTTTCCGACGAAAGATCGCAGGATCGCGGCGCGCCGCCCGGCCCAGCAATCGCCGCATGGCCGTGCGGTGTTCGACGTCGAAGAAGACCTCCGCGCTCGCATCGCAGCGCTGCCGGATCACCTCGACCACGGGCAGGATGTCCTCGGCAATTCCCGTGACGTCGAACTGTTCGTCGGGCAGCGGCTCGGCGTCGAGGCTCAGCAGCGTCGGGCGTCCGCCGACCCGTTTGTCCAACTCGCGCAGAATGAACTCTTCGAGAGATGACCCACTGGAGTCGAAACCCGGTGGATAATCGGACAGCCCGTCGAGGATCGAGGCATCCTGCCCGAGCGCGGACGCCCGGGCGAGCTGCGCCAGCAGTACGGCGTTCGATGGCCGGTCACGCCGGATCTCCTCCCGGAACTCTGCTTCGCATTCGTCGATCGCGGCGAGGGTGTCGGTGGTGGCGGCCCTGCTGATCCCGCGCTCACCGTGGCAGTAGCGGACGAAGCGGCGCATCAACTCCGGGTACCGCTGAAGCGATTCGACGTCGTCGATGATCTTGCGCGGGATGCGATCGAGCAACATGATCTCGACGACCACCGGACTCCACCGCATGGGATCCGGTGCAGCCATCCACATCAACGGTTCGAGAGCGCTGCGGTGCTCAGCGTCGTCGAGGGGCCGACCGTGGGGCGAGGCGAAGAACGCGTCGGCGAGCTCGGAGTACTCGGCGTCGGTCCACTCGCGCGGTGACGGCGCAGCACCGGCCTCAGGTAACAGCCGCAGCGCCCACTCGACCAGCGGACGGCACATCGGCCACGAGTCGGATTCGGCCGGCGGGAAAGTCATCCGACCGATCTTCATCGCCTCCTCGAGGGTCGCCCGAGCGGTACCCGCGTCGACCGGATCGCACACCACCGTGGTCATCGCTGAGGATGCGCTCTCCCGGAAATGCGCGAGCAAGTCCTCCACCGGCGCCGGAACGACGAAGGCATCCTTCACGATCGAACCCATGTTGTGGTCGACGTACACCAGGAATGAGAGCTCGTGTTCCGGCGGCCACCCGATAGTGAAGATGTAGGACTCGCCATCGCTCAGTTCGTCGCCGACGACATAGACCTCGGAGACCACACGTGCCTCGCCGAACGTGCCGAGCCACGCCGGCATGGGCTGGCGACGACCGGCCAGCGTGCGCGTGATGCGCGCCGCGAGGAGCTCGTCAGCCTGGAGTTCATCGGCAAGTAGTTCCCGGAATACCGTCAGTGCGGCTGTCGTCTCGGCGAAGGAGATCTCCACGAAGGACTCGATCAGCGTGTCGCGCGTGGCCCGATCTTCCCGGTCGGCGAGCGGATGCGGTTCGGGATCGGTGGCCTCAAGCAGCGTACTGAGGGTGACCAGCATGTCGATCGGTTCACCGGTCCGCAGCGCGAGCCGGATGCTCTGGATGAGCGGCTGCTCGTCCGCCCCTGGCATCGGTCTACCGCCGCGCCCGCCGCCCTTTGCCGAGCGCACCGGCTGCAGATGCCTACGCTTGGGATCCTTCTTCTTGCCTCGCGATCGCTTACCCATCACGGGCAGCGTACTGGCAAGCGGTCGCCGTCGTCAGGTGCTGGTGGTGCGGAGTCGACCGGGGACTATCGGTGATGGCAGGCTGTGCCCATGCGTGCTGTCATCCAGCGGGTCACCGAGGCCTCGGTCGTCGTCGACGGGAACGTCGTGGGGGAGCTCGTCATCGCACCCGGTGGCCACGGTCTGGTGGCCCTGATCGGCGTCACGCACGACGACACCGAGGCCGACGCCACCAAGTTGGCCGACAAGATCTGGCGTCTGCGGATCCTCGACGGCGAGGCCACGGGCGGGGCGCCGGCGGAGGTGTCGGCTGCCGACGTCGACGCACCGATCCTGGTGATCAGCCAGTTCACGCTGTACGCCAACACCGCCAAGGGTCGACGCCCTTCGTGGAACGCGGCGGCGCCGGGGGCGGTCGCCGAGCCCCTCGTCGATGCGGTCGTCGACGCCCTGCGGGCCGCAGGGGCGACGGTGGCCACCGGGCGTTTCGGCGCGCACATGAGCGTACGCCTGATCAACGATGGCCCGGTCACCATCATCGTGGCGACCTGACACCGGTAGCTTCGAGGTCATGGGACGTATCACCGCACGTCGCCGGGTGATCCGCGTCCGGCGCGGCGAACCCACGGCCCGCGCCGACGTGCTGGCCGTCGAGGAACCACTGGAGATCCGAATCGGCGGGCGGGCACTGGTCGTCACCATGCGCACGCCCGGCCACGACGTCGAGCTCGCGACCGGCTTCCTGGTGTCGGAAGGGCTGATCGCCCGCGCCGAGGACCTGGTCACGGCCCGCTACTGTGCAGGCGCCCAGGCCCCCGGCGAACCCAACAGCTACAACATCCTCGACCTCGCCCTGGCCGACGGGATCGGTGCGCCCGACGCCGTGCCCGCCCGACGCTTCACGATGAGCAGTGCCTGCGGAGTCTGCGGCAAGGACAGCATCGACGCGGTGACGACGGCGTCGCGATTCATCGTCGATGACGACCCGCTGGCCCTCGACGCCGGCACGGTTCTCGCACTCCCCGACCGTCTCCGTGAGGGGCAGAAGGCATTCGACCGGACCGGCGGCATCCACGCCGCAGGCCTGTTCGACGGCACCACCGGCGAGATGCTGGTGATCCGAGAGGACATCGGCCGCCACAACGCCGTCGACAAGGTCGTGGGCTGGGCCCTGGCCCAGGATCGACTTCCGTTGCGGGGCACCGTGCTTCAGGTCTCGGGGCGGGCCAGCTTCGAGCTCGTGCAGAAGGCGGCGATGGCCGGCATCCCGATGCTCTCGGCGGTGTCCGCGCCGTCCTCCCTTGCCGCGGACCTCGCCGAACGGCAGGGGATGACGCTGGCGGGGTTCGTGCGCGGTGATTCCCTGGTGCTCTACAGCCGGCCCGACCGCGTTCTGGGCTCACCGGCCCGGTGAGCAACCCACGACCCTGCTTCCGACACCGCCGCTCTCACACCCGCTCCCCCGTCTGTCCGTCGAACCAGTGCACCTCGTCGGCGACGGGCAGCAGACCGATCTCGTCGCCGACGGTGAACGTCTGCCGGTGATCGGCACGCACCACCACCCGCCCGTCGCGCACCGGCAGACCGGCTGCGCTGTAGACAAATTGCTCGGCGCCGAGTTCTTCGACCAGTTCGACCCGTGCAGTCACCGACCGCGGTGTCCCGGCCGCGACCAGCTCCCAGGATTCGGCGCGCATCCCGACCACCGCCTTCCCCGGCACCGCCCGCGGCGCCGGCAGGTCGGCACCACCGAGATCGACGTGCCCGTCGTGCACCTCGACGTCGATCAGACACATCTGTGGCGTGCCCATGAAACCGGCGACGAAGACATTGGCCGGATGCCGATAGATCTCCCGCGGCGTCCCGACCTGTTGCAGCACACCGCGATCGAGGACCGCCACCCGATCGCCCATGGTCATCGCCTCGACCTGATCATGGGTGACGTAGAGCGTGGTGGTGTCCAGCTTGCGCTGCAGCGCGGCGATTTGCGCACGTGTGCTCACACGCAGCTTCGCGTCGAGATTCGACAGTGGTTCATCCATGCAGAACACCTTGGGGTGCCGGACGATCGCCCGACCCATCGCGACCCGTTGACGTTGCCCGCCGGACAGTTTCGCGGGTTTGCGGTCGAGCAGCGCGTCGAGCTCGAGCATCGCCGCCACCTCGTTGACCCGGACGGCGGTGTCGGCCTTGCTCATCCCGGCGTTGCGCAAGGCGAAACCCATGTTGTCGGCGACCGTCATGTTCGGGTACAGCGCATAATTCTGGAACACCATCGCCACGTCACGGGACTTCGGCGGCAGACCGACGACATCGGCGTCGTCGATGAGAATGGCGCCCGATTCCACCGACTCGAGGCCGGCGACCATGCGCAGGCTCGTCGACTTGCCACAACCCGACGGGCCGACGAGCACCATGAACTCGCCGTCGGCGATCTCGAGGTCAAGGGCATCGACGGCGGGCGAACCGTCGCCGAATCGCTTGGTGGCCTTGGCGTAGGTGACCGAAGCCATTACTTGGGCAGCTTCGGCTGGATCTGGGTGGTGTAGATCTGCTCGATCTGCTTCTGCGTATCGGCCATCGTCGCGGCGACGTCGGCGTTCTGCAGACCGATCTTCTCGAAACCGGTGCCGATGATCTTGTCGCCGCCGGGAATGAACACCCGAGCGTAGTTCTGCGGCTTGGTCTTCGGCAGTTGTTCGATCGCAGTCCGGAAGTTGGGGTTCTTGTCCAGGAATGCGGTCATCGACGGCGCGGTGACCGCCGCCTTGCGCACCGGCATGTAACCGACGTTCTGCGAGAAGTAGGCCGTGTTGTCGGTGTTGGTGATGAAGTCGATGAACTTCAGCGCGTTGACCTTGCGCTCGTCGGAATTGCGGGCCGGGATGGCCAGTCCCGCACCCCCGGTCGGACAACCGATCGTGCCGTCCGGGGCCGGAAGGAACGCCGTCGAGAACCGGAATTTCGCATCCGAGGTGATGCCCGAGAGGTCACCGGTGGAGGCGACCGTCGAGGCGAGGAGTCCCGCGCTGAAATCACCGGCGATGTCGTTGGAGATCTTCGCGTACCGGTCCTTGTTGATCGTGTCGCTCAGATACTGGGCAGCGGCAACGGTTTTCGGGTCGGTGAAGGTCATCGTCCAGTCGTCGGAGTAGGCCCCACCGAAAGTCCAGGTGGGGCCTTGGAAGGTCCAGCCCAGGTAGTCCACGGCGTTGCCCCACCCGTGCGCCGACTTGCCCGAGCCCACCACCGACTGGATGCGCGGACCCCACTCGGCGAACTCCTGCCACGACGCCGGACCGCGGGCGGGCAGCCCGGCCTGGCTCCACACATCGGCGTTGTAGTAGAACAGCGGGGTCGACCGCGCGTACGGCAGCGCCCACGTCTTGTTGTTCCACTTGTAGTCGCCGACAAGGGAATCGACGTAGCCCGACGGATCGACGCCAGCCTTGCCGAAGAGGTCGTCGAGCGGTGCGATCGCACCGATCAGGGCGAAGTTGAACCACCACACATCGCTGAGGATGATGATGTCGGGCAGTGCGCCGCCCGACAGTGCGGCGTTGAACTTCTGCGCCGCCTCCTCGTAGTTCTTTCCCGCATCGATCAACTGCACCTTGATGCCCGGGTTGGCCGCCTCGAACCGCTTGATGAGTTCCTTCTCGACGTCGGTCGACTTGCCGGGATGGTTCGACCAGAAGGTCAGGTTGTTGGGATCACCGTCATTGCTCGAGCCGCCACCCGAGCCGGCACATGCAGCGAGGGCGGCCGCAGCGGCCACGGTCAGTCCGGCGCCGAGGAATCCACGGCGGGTCAAGTCGGTCATGCGCATTCTCCTGGATGTGTGATGAGTGATGAGAGTGGGTCGGGATGGTCAAACAGGTGGGGCCACAACGGTGTACGCGATCACCCCTTGACCGCACCGGAGGTCAGGCCCTTGATCATGTGGCGTTGGAGTGCGAGAAAGACGATCAGCATCGGCAGCATCGCCAGGACCGTCGCGGCCATCACCGGTCCCCAGTTGGTGACGCCGTCGTTGTTCTGCAGCTGCGTCAGTCCCACCGGCAGTGTCGCCACGCTGTAGTCGTCGGCCATCAAGAACGGCCACAGGTATTCGTTCCATTCGTTGACGAGGGTGATGAGGGCGAACGCCACCATCGTCGGAATCGACAACGGCAACACCACACGCACGAGCAACCGGATGTGCCCGGCGCCGTCCATGCGGGCGGCCTCGATGATCTCCGGTGGGATCGACAGAAAGTGGTTGCGCATCAAGAAGGTTCCGAACGCGACCCCGGCCAGCGGCACGATGATCCCGGCGAAGGTGTTGCGGAAACCGAGTTGGGCGACCAGCGAGTAGTTGGTGATGACGGTGATCTGATTTGGCACCATCAGCGCCGCGATGATCACCAGGAACACGAGGTTCTTGCCCGGGAAGCGCAAGAAGACCAGACCGTAGGCGCTGAGCCCGCCGAGCACGAACTTGATGACACCGAGGATCAGCGTGACGATCAGCGAGTTGCGCAGGAACTGCCAGAACGGCACCGAGGTGGTGGCCTCCCGGTAGTTCTCGGGATGCCACGTCGAGGGCCACCACACCGCGGGCTGTACGTAGATCTCGGATCGATCCTTGAAGGAGGTCAACACGATCCACGCCAGGGGCACCACCACGACGGCCAACGCGACGAGCATCGCGAGATAACCCAGCACCTGCACCGTCCGCCGACGCCTGCGCGCACGTACGGCAATCCGTCCGCGCTCGTCGGAGACGATCGCCCCGCCGCGTCGGTGCGCGTCCGCAACCGGTGTGTCCGTGGTCGAGGTCATCGTGCGCCTCGATCCATCAGCCGTACCTGGGCGACGGTGACCACGAGCAGGATCAGGAACATGATGGTGGCGACGGTCGCACCGTACCCGGCGCGGAAGTTGCGGAAGGTCTCCTCGTAGACCTGGTAGACCATCGTCGTCGTGCCGTTACCCAGGGGACCACCGCGGGTCATCACGTTGATGATGTCGAAGACCTGTAATGAGTTGAGCAACACGGTGATCGAAAGGAAGAACGTCGTCGGACGCAGCTGCGGCAGGAGCACCTTGCGGAAATGTGTCCAGCCCGAGGCGCCGTCGACGGCTGCCGCCTCGTCGAGATCTGCCCGTTTACCCTGTAGCGCAGCGAGATAGATCACGAACGCGTATCCGAGGTTCTTCCACACGTAGGTGACGGTGATCATGAACAGCGCCCAGTGGGGTTGCTGATAGAAGTCCGGCGCCGACCCCAGTCCGAGCCGATGCATCAGGTCGTTGATCAGGCCGAAATTCGGGTCGAACACGAACTGGAAGGCGATGCCGACCGCCGCGCCCGACAGCACGAACGGGGCAAAAACCACCGACCGCACCAGGTTTCGGCCCTTGAGCTGCCGATCGAGCAGTAACGCCAGCGCCAGTCCGAGGGCCATGCTGCCGACGACCGCGACGACGGTGAACACCACCGTGTTCACGACGATGGTCGCGGTGTCCTCACGGGTGAACCATTCGCGATAGTTCGCGAGGCCGATGAACGTCGAGCCGGGCGAGGAGATGTTCCAGTCGTAGAACGACATCCGGATGTTCTCGATCAGCGGCCGATAGGTGAACACCGCCAGCAGAACGAGATTGGGGCCCACGATGGCAAGGAACAGGGCATAGGACTTCCACGGCCGACGCCGGCCCGCGCGGGGCAGCACATGTTCGTTCACCGATGGCACCCGGCGAGTATTCAGCCGGCACCTGACCGGACGCGAACGGCTGCGTTGAGCGCCGGTGAGCGATACGTGTCCGGCAGGTGTCGCCGCCTGAATCGGATACGGCGCGTCGCCGCGGTCAGCTGGGCCGAAAGATCAGGACGGTCGGTTGGTGAGGATTCGCGGCCCGTCGGCGGTGACGGCCACGGTGTGCTCCCAATGTGCGGCACGCGAGCCGTCGTCGGTGACGACCGTCCAGTCGTCGTCGAGAACGCTTGTCTCGGTCGTGCCCAGGGTGAGCATCGGCTCGATCGCGAGGGTCGACCCGACGACGAGCAGGGGGCCCGAGCCGGGCGCACCCTCATTGGCCAGGAACGGTTCCATGTGCATCTCACGACCGATACCGTGACCGCCATAGCCGTCGACGATCCCGAACGCACGATCGAACTTTCGCTCGGCGTCGTGGGTGCCGGTCTCGATGGCGTGCGAGATGTCGGTGAGGCGTGCGCCGTCGATCATGGCGGCGATCCCGGCCTCCATCGACAGCCGGGTTGCCTCGGAGAGCTCGGCATCGGCCTGCGACAGTTCACCGACCCCGAAGGTCCAGGCCGAATCCCCGTGCCAGCCATCGAGAATGGCACCGCAATCGATCGAGACCAGATCGCCCTCGGCGAGAATGACAGTGCTCGACGGGATTCCGTGCACCACCACGTCGTTGACCGACGAGCAGATCGATCCCGGGAATCCGTGGTAGCCCTTGAACGACGGCACCGCCCCGGCCTGACGGATCACGGTCTCGGCGACCTCGTCGAGTTCGAGGGTGCTCACCCCGGGCGCTGCCGCCGCGCGCACGGCAACGAGCGCGGCACCCACGACGGCACCGGCGGCTTCCATCGCGTCGAGTTCCCCGGCGCTGCGGAACGGCACGCGCTTGCGTTTACGGAATCCCATCACCACACCTCATCCGATCGTCTCGGCTGGAAGAAAAGGCGCCGGGCCACACCGATCGTGCGGTGTGGCCCGGCGCCGGAAAATACTTGTGTCGGTGGACGTCAGGAGACGCCGGCACCGAGTGCGCTCAGCACCCGCTGATGCACGTCCTGGATGTCGCCGACCGCGTCGATCGTCTTCACCTGATCGCCGTAGTAGTCCAGCAGCGGCGCGGTCTCCTTCTGATACACCGACATCCGATTGCGGATGACCTCTTCGGTGTCATCGGCACGGCCACGGGCCAGCATGCGCTCGACGACGACGTCGGGGTCGACCACGAACGACAGCACCGCATCCAGCGAGGAATCGAGACCGTCGAGGATCTCGGCTAGGGCGTCGGCCTGCTCGGTCGACCGCGGGAATCCGTCGAGGATGAATCCCTTCGACGCATCCGGCTCGCCGACCCGGGCGCGCACCATGTCTACGGTGATCTCCGAGGGCACGAGGTCACCGGCGTCGAGATACCGCTTGGCTTCGATGCCCACGGCGGTGCCCTGTGAGATGTTGGCGCGGAACAGATCACCGGTGGAGATGTGCGGGATGCCGAGCGATTCGCTCAACAGTTCCGCCTGGGTACCTTTGCCTGCTCCGGGGGGGCCGAGAATGACAAGTCTCACTTCAGGAATCCTTCGTACTTGCGTTGCATCAATTGACTGTTGACCTGCTTCATCGTGTCCAGTCCCACGCCGACCATGATCAACACGGCCGTGCCCCCAAATGGCAGGTTCTGAACACCACCACTGTTCCCGATCTCCAGGAACAGGTTCGGCAGTACCGCGATGATACCCAGGTAGATCGAACCCGGCAGGGTGATGCGACTGAGCACATACCCGAGGTAGTCCGCGGTCGGTTGCCCCGGGCGGATACCCGGGATGAAGCCACCGTACTTCTTCATGTCATCGGCACGTTCCTCCGGATTGAAGGTCACCGCCACGTAGAAGTACGTGAAGAAGATGATCATCAGGAAGTACACGATGATGTAGACGTAGTTGCTCGGGTCGGCGAGATAGGTGCTGACCCAACGCTGCCAGCCCGACGGCGCCTCCGACGAGCTCTGCGTGAGCTGCACGATGAGCTGCGGCAGATAAAGCAGTGACGAGGCGAAGATGACCGGGATGACGCCGGCCTGGTTGACCTTGAGCGGCAGGTAGGTCGACGACCCGCCGTACATCTTGCGGCCCACCATGCGCTTGGCGTACTGCACCGGGATGCGCCGCTGGCCCTGCTCGATGAAGACCACACCGGCGACGATGATGAGCACCGCGACCACGACGAGCCCGAAGACCAGGCCGCCTCGGCTGGTGAGGATCGTGCGTCCCTCGGCGGGGATACGGGCGGCGATGCCCGCGAAGATCAGTAGCGACATGCCGTTGCCGATGCCGCGTTCGGTGATCAGCTCACCGAACCACATCACCAGGCAGGCGCCTGCGGTCATCACCAGGACGATGATCGTCAGGCCCAGGATCGACTTGTCGTTGAGGATGTTGTCGCCGCAACTCGAGGGCAGCAGGTTGCCGCGCACGGCGAGTGCCACGATGCCGGTGGACTGCAGCAACGCCAGCGCGACCGTCAGGTAGCGGGTGTACTGCGTCATCTTGGCCTGACCCGACTGGCCCTCCTTGCGGAGCTGCTCGAAGCGCGGGATGACCACCGTCAGCAACTGCACGATGATGCTGGCCGTGATGTAGGGCATGATGCCGATCGCGAACACCGACAGCTGCAGCAGTGCGCCGCCGGAGAACAAGTTGATCAGCGAATAGACCTGGTTGCCGCCACCACTGTTGATGGTGTCGATGCACTTGTGCACCTCGACGTAGTTCACGCCCGGTGAGGGAACCGTCGCCCCCAGGCGATACAGCACGATGATGCCGATGACGAAGAGGATCTTCTTCCTCAGATCGGGCGTCCTGAAGGCCGCGATGAGGGGGGAGAGCACTAATTCCTCCTAGAACGACCACGCGTCATCTTGCACCGGGTGTCCGGCTCACGTGCTCGGCAATCGACATTGATCAGTGGTTGCGGGGCAACAACGGTGAAACTCTAACAGCCGCTCGCCCGCGGCCCGTCCGACGTCTGGTGTGACGTCGTCGGCCGGGCACGGCCGTCGCGGCCGCCACCTTCCGATGGCGGCCGACGCTCGGACGTCATCCCCCCGGGCGCCGGTGACCACAATAGACGTCGTGGTCGGCCGGGTGCCCCGACGCCGAGGTCCGCAGCGGCGACGACGCGGTGTCGCATCCGCTACGGACCTCGGCTACCTGCATTTTTTCTTACTGCTCGGTCGCGCTGCCACCGGCAGCGGCGATCTTCTCCTTGGCCGATGCGGTGAATTTGTCGGCGGTGACGTTGACCGCCACACCGAGTTCACCGTCGCCGAGGACCTTCACGAGCTTGTTCTTGCGGACGGCTCCGGCGGCGACGAGCTCGTCGACGCCGATGGTGCCGCCCTGCGGGAACAGACGGGCGATGTCGCCGACGTTGACGACCTGATACTCGATCCGGTTGCGGTTGGTGAAGCCCTTGAGCTTCGGCAGCCGCATGTGGATCGGCATCTGGCCACCCTCGAAGGCGGCGGGCACGTTCTTGCGTGCCTTGGTGCCCTTGGTGCCGCGGCCGGCGGTCTTGCCCTTGGAGCCCTCGCCGCGACCCACACGGGTCTTGTCGGTCTTCGCGCCCGGAGCGGGGCGAAGATGGTGGAGCTTGATGGTCATGACTTAACCTCTTCGACTGTCACGAGGTGCGAAACCACGTTGATCAGACCGCGGTTGATCGGGGTGTCCTCGCGGGTGACCGACTTGCGGATGCCCTTGAGGCCGAGCGTCCGCAGGCTGTCACGCTGGTTCTTCTTGGTACCGATGGTGCCCTTGACCTGGGTGATCTTCAGCTGTGCCATCTCTCTCACACTCCCTGGCCGGCACGGGCGCGGAGCATACCGGCCGGTGCCACGTCTTCGATGGGGAGACCACGACGAGCCGCGACCTCTTCCGGACGCTGCAGCATCTTCAGGGCGGCCACGGTGGCGTGGACGACGTTGATCGCGTTGTCCGAGCCGAGGCTCTTGGCGAGAACGTCATGGACGCCCGCGCACTCGAGCACGGCACGCACCGCGCCACCGGCGATCACACCGGTACCGGGGCTGGCCGGACGCAGCATCACGACACCGGCGGCGGCCTCACCCTGAACCGGGTGGGTCACGGTGCCACCGATCAGCGGCACGCGGAAGAAGTTCTTGCGAGCCTCTTCGACGCCCTTCTGGATCGCGGCCGGGACTTCCTTGGCCTTGCCGTAGCCGACACCGACCATGCCCTGGCCGTCGCCGACCACCACGAGAGCGGTGAAGGAGAACCGGCGGCCACCCTTGACCACCTTGGAGACACGGTTGATCGCGACGACCCGCTCGAGCTGGTTGCGGTCGTTGTCGCGGCCACCGCGGTCACCGCCGCGACGGTCACGGCCGCCCCGGCGATCGTTGCGGTCTCCGCTTGCGTTGTTGTTGTTGTCGTTTCCGGCGGGTCCGTTTCCGCCGTCACGCTGACGTCCGGGCATCAGAGGATCCCTCCGGTCTTGGTTTGGGTACGTGTGGTCATCATCAGAACTGCAGGCCTCCCTCACGGGCGGCGTCGGCGAGCGCGGCGATCCGGCCGTGGTAGTCCTTGCCACCACGGTCGAACACGACGGCGTCGATGCCGGCGGCCTTGGCGCGCTCGGCGATCAGCTCGCCGACCTTGCGGGCCTGGGCGGACTTGTCGCCACCGGCCGCGCGGACGTCGGCCTCGATGGTCGACGCCGCGGCCAGCGTGTGGCCGGCGAGGTCGTCGATCAGCTGCACGTGGATGTGGCGGCTGCTGCGCTTGACCGCGAGACGCGGACGCACCGGCGTGCCGGCGACCTTCTTGCGCAGGCGGAAGTGACGACGGTTGGTCGCGGTGCGACGGCGGGTCGACACATCCTTGCCGAGGGGCTTGCGGACTGTCTTGGCTGCTGTATCACTCATGGCTTACTTACCCGTCTTTCCGACCTTGCGACGGATCTGCTCGCCTTCGTAGCGAATGCCCTTGCCCTTGTACGGGTCCGGGCGACGCAGGCGGCGGATGTTCGCCGAGATCTGGCCGACTTGCTGCTTGTCGATACCCGACACCGAGAACTTGGTGGGCGACTCGACGGCAAAGGTGATGCCCTCGGGAGCCTCGATCGGCACGGGATGGCTGTAACCGAGCGCGAACTCGAGGTCCTTGCCCTTGGCCTGGACGCGGTAGCCGACACCGAAGATTTCCATCTTGTTGGTGTAGCCCTTGGTCACGCCCTCCACGAGGTTGGCGACCAGCGAGCGGTTCAGGCCGTGCAGGGCACGGTTGCGGCGCTCGTCGTTGGGCCGGGTGACCACGATGGTGGCGTCTTCCTGCGCGACGGTGATCGGCGCGGTGACGGTGTGGCTGAGTTCGCCCTTGGGTCCCTTGACGGTGATGGTCTGGCCGTCGATGGAGACGGTGACGCCCGCGGGGATCTCGATCGGGTTCTTACCGATACGCGACATGTTTGTGTACCTCCCCTTACCAGACGTAGGCGAGGACTTCGCCGCCCACGCCCTGGTTGGCTGCCTGGCGATCGGTGAGCAGACCGGACGACGTGGAGATGATGGCCACGCCGAGGCCACCCAGGACCTTGGGCAGGTTGGTGGACTTGGCATACACCCGCAGACCCGGCTTGGACACGCGGCGCAGACCGGCGATGCTGCGCTCCCGCGAGGGGCCGTACTTGAGGGCGACGACGAGGTTCTTGCCGACCTCCGCATCTTCGGTGCGGTAGTCGGTGATGTAGCCCTCACGCTTGAGGATCTCGGCGATGTTCACCTTGATCTTCGACGAGGGAAGAGTCACCTCGTCGTGGAACGCCGAATTGGCGTTACGCAGACGTGTCAAGAAGTCTGCGATCGGGTCAGTCATGGTCATGGTTGACCGTCAACCTTTCTCGTAGCGGTTCCCATACAGCGCCGGTCAGCGATGTGACTCCAGAGGATCGCTCCCCTGACCTGCGGTGGGCCTTCCACGAAGTGGATAGTTGTTATCTGTTCTCGTCGCCGATGCCCTTGGCTTTTCACCAGCACCGGAGACTGTTCAGTTATGGTCCACACGCGTACGTGTGGTGAGTCCCTGGCACCTGAGGTGCACAGGCAACCGGTCTAGTGTAGAGAATTCGCTGGCCAGACCCAAATCGCCGCCGGCAGCGCCCGTCCCCACCGCGACAGTGCCCGTCTCCACCGCGACAGCGCTCAGGGCGTGAGTGAGAAGTCGTATCGCGAGGTCGGCACGACGTCGAGTTCCCGGTCGGCGCCGAAGCGCGCGACGCTGGCCAGCATGGCGGTCAGCCGCCGCTGCAGTTCTTCGTCGTCGCCATCGCTGCCATAGAACGCGTGGGGATCGGAGATGGCCGCCATCGGGAACAGCTCTTCGACGATGCCGGTCACCCGCACATCTCCTCGGTCACCGGAATCCGTTGTCAGACAACGCTCGACGATGTTCTGGTAGTAGCCGAAAGTCGCCTGGGTGTCGATGGCCACCTGTGTGTGCTCATCGAGCCAGATCCGCAACCATTCGTCATAGGCGAGATCCTGCGGCCGTCGCAGGAGGGCGATATTGGCCAGTGCGTCGACGCGCGTGCCGTCGGCGGTCGGCGTCGGGTCGAGCGGCGCACGGGTCTGCACCTCCCACGCCGCGAAGCTGTCCACATGTGCGTCGATGCTCTCGAGCGCTGCGGCGGCATCAGGGGCCCACACGCTGATCACCGCATCGATCGGCGGGTCGAAGGTGGAGATCCGCATCGCCCCCTGCACCGCGTCGTCGGAGATGTTGATCTGGAGACGTCGGACTCCCGCGGACGCGCAGTCGGCTCGAAATGTCGGGGTCAGTAGCTGCCCGCTCCCCCAGACCGCCACCATCACCTTTCGATCCCCGAGACGCCGGCTCATGTCGGTGAGGGTAGCGGCGCCGAAGCCGCCGGCGGTCGAGATCGGCTCGACCGACCGGATGACCATCGGCCCCGTGCGGCGGGTTCGGCGTTAGTCTGCCGAAGTGAACTGGGAAGTGTTGTCATGCGGCCTGCGCGGTCACGAGACCTATCGCCCCGACGAGTCCGAACTCGCCGATCGCCTGCACGTCGACAGCGCCGCCGGCCAGGCGTGGCGGTGTCTGCGATGCGGCGACTTCGCCGTGGGTGAGCCCCGACGCAGCGGTCCCGCCGACCACGCACCCGAGGTTCCACGCGGCGCGCTGCTGCGCGACCTGATCATCATGCGGGTGCTGGCCGTCGAGCGGCTGCTCCGCGGCCTGTTCCTGGTGCTCGCGGGGGTCTTCGTCATCGAGCTACGCCACAGCCAGCAGACCCTGCAGGAGAAGTTCGACGCCGAGCTGCCCTTGTTGCGGCCGATCGCCGACCAAATCGGCTGGAACATAGACGATTCCAAGGTCGTCAGCTGGATCGAGAAGGCGACGACGCTCTCGAGCACGACGATCGTCCTTGTCGGATGCGCCCTGCTCGCTTATGGCGCAAGCCAATTCGTCGAGGCTTTCGGTTTGTGGTTCGCCAAACGATGGGGCGAGTACTTCGCGGTGATCGTCACCAGCATCTTCATCCCGCTCGAGGTCTACGAACTCGTCGAGCGTGTGACGGTGTTTAAGGTGCTGTTGCTCGCCGTCAACGTGGCCGCGGTCATCTGGCTGATCTGGAGCAAACGCCTGTTCGGGGTGCGCGGCGGCGGGAAGGCCTACCACGCCCAGCACAGCGCCGAGAGTCTGCTGACGGTCGCGCGGGCAGCCGTCGCCGACGGACACTGATCCACAGCCGCCGAAAGGCACGATCCACAGTTCCCTCGCGGTTGGTTCCGAACCCGGCCCCCGGGTGCAAGAGTGAAGGCATGGACACCAGCCACCTGACCTCGCTCGTCGACCAACTGATCGGGACCGCCCACCGCAGCCGCAGCGGCCGGGCGGCGCAGACCCTGCACGGCGACTCCTCACATCGGCTTCGGCACACCGTCATCGCCCTGGTGGCCGGGCGTGAACTGGCCGAACACGAGAGCCCCGCGGAGGGCAGCGTGCAGGTGCTGCACGGCCGGGTGACCATCACCGCCGGCGACGATGTCTGGAAGGGGCGTCGGGGCGATCTGGTGATGCTGCCCGACGCGCGGCACAGCCTGTCGGCACAACAGGATTCGGCGATTCTGCTGACGGTGATCACGGGATAGGGGGCGATACCCGCCCGCGTCGGAGGACTGTGGCGACAGCCGCACAGTTGCGAACTCGGCACTCGGCACTCGTCAGTGGGTCCGGCTATATTCGACAACGATGAACGAGGGCGTGCCGACCGAAGTCGAGGCCGCTCTCCGCCCGGGCCATGTCCTCCGGGCAGAGGACATCACCGGCGCTGCGATCGACGACCTCGTGGACGAGATCTCGCCGCGATTACCCGTCTTCCTGGACCATCGTGGACCCGATGAGCGAACAGCGCGAAGTGTCACCACCGAGGCACTCGACGCTCTCGAACAGATCCTGCTCGACCTCTTCCCAACCTGGCTCGACGGCGAACCCGGACAGTTGCTCGATGTCGACGAGGCCGTGCATGCAGCTCGCACACTATGCCATCGAGAGGGTCTGGTGACCGGCGTCGTTATCGATCTCGCCCGTGCCGCCGCCTCCCGATCGACTCCGCGCCGAACACAGGCACCCGAGCTCCGGGCAGCAGGCCTGATGGGGCTTGTACGTCACGCGTATCGCCGCGCCGCAGTGGTGCTGGCTGTCCGCTCCAGCACCGAAATGTCGACGGCCTCACAGCGAGCGGCCGCAGCAGCGTACGAATGGTTGGCAGAGCACGGTCACATCACCGTATGGCTCACGTCCGACGCCCTCCCGTCGATCGATCGGATACCAACTGTCCGCCTTGGCCTGGGCATCACGGATCAGGCCGCCGAAGATCCAGGCAAGAGGGCTGCGGCGTCGGACCAACCAATCCTTCTGGTGTCACGACCGGTCGGCGCACCATGCCCGAACAGCCGCGCCGAACGGGCGCTCGAAGCAGCATTGTCCCGTCACGACTGGGCCCGGGACCGAATCTGGAACCGCCGTCCCGCTGACCTCGACCCTCTCGCACCGGCGGTCGTCGTCGATCTCCTGTGGACCGCACAACGCGTGGTCGTCGAGGTCGACGGCGCCGACCATCGTCGTGCGGACAAGTACGCAAGCGACCGCGCCCGCGACAACATGCTTCAGCGGCACGCCTACATGATCCTGCGGTACACCAACGAGCAAGTCCTCACCGATGCCGATCTCGTCGCCGACGAGCTGCGTGACATCCTGGCAGCACGATCGGCATCGGCTTCCGCGCACAGACCGACACAACTCGAGGAGAACACGTGGACCACCCGAAGCTGACACCGAGCCAGAGCGCGGTGCTCTTCGTTCTGATGTCCGAGGCCAAGGAGCTCTCGACACCTCAGTTGCGCGTGCTCGGCCCCAACCTCGACAAACCCGGACGTGAATTACTGCAGCGCCACGGACTGATCGAGTCCCACAAAGGTGCTCGAGGCGCCCTGTTCCACTCACTCACCGACCGTGGATGGGCCTGGTGCGCAACCGAATTGCAGGACGGTCCGCCTGATCGTTCCCTACCTCCGATCCGAGCACTGTATGCGGTGCTGGCGGGAATCGGCCGGTACCTCGATGCCGAAGACCTGCGGCTGCACGAAGTCTTCGGGCGTCCGCGTCGTGACGACGAGCCAGCGCCGAAACCGCAGCCACACCGGTCCGCACCAGCGATACCGGAGAGCAGAGCCGATGCGGGGACCCGAATCATCGAGGCCTACCACCGCATCGCCGCCAACCCGGGAGCCCTGGTAGGTCTGGCCGCGCTTCGCGCGACACTCGCCTCGATCTCGCGCGAAGACTTCGACGCGGCGATCCTGACCCTGCAGGAGCGCCGCGGCATCAATGTGATCCCGCAGGACGATCGCGCGCGGCTGACCGAGGCAGATCGCGCCGCATCCGTGATGATCGGCACCCAGCCGAGTCACCTGCTGGTCATCGAGGAAGTGTGATGGACCAGCCCACTCGACAAGCTCTCGAATCCATCCGACTGGACTGGGCAGACACCCCCGACGACGTCTGGGGTGCGGTGAGTCCCTACCACGTCGAAGGACTTCACGAGCAGATCATCGAAGAGACTCTACGCAGCTTCGAGGACGCGCAGCGCTCGGATTCGGCCAGCCCCATCGGCGTGGTCATCCGCGGTGTCGCCGGCTCCGGGAAGACTCACCTGCTCGGCCAGATCCGTCGACGCGTCCAGGATGAGGGCGGTTACTTCTTTTTGGTTCGACTGTTGGACGGCTCCAACTTCTGGAAGTCGATCACGGTGGCCATGCTCGAGTCCCTGAGTCGTCCCGGCCATACCCATCCCACGCAGTTGGCACAACTGCTCGATCGATTGGCGCGGGAGGCCGAAGTAGCCGAGCCGACAAGGCAAGCCGTGGTCGGCGAATCGCCACTGACCCAGGAGGCGCTCGAGGAGTTCGTCACCGGCGTCTACCGCAACCACGCTCATCGACGCAGATCCCAGCACATTCTGCGCGCCATGGTCCTCACCGCGTCGCAGGACAACGACGCCAAGGATCTCGGGGAGGCCTTCCTCCATCTCGACGTCGACGACGCCGACGAATTGGCCGCATGGGGTATCCGCAATGCCAAGCTCGGCTATCAAGAGATCGTTCAGAACTTCTCTCGCATCATTGCGTTCGACGGCGCGTCTGTGCTGGCGATCGACCAGATCGACACCCTGATCGAGGCGGGGAAAGCGGCCGCTCCGGGTGAGGAAACCATCGTCGAGCAGGTAGCGCATGGCCTGATGGCCTTGCGCGAGAACATGAGTCGCACGTCCACCGTCGTCTCGAGCATCACCGCAGCGTGGGAATACCTGGAGAGCCACGTGATGCGGTCCGCGGTCGAGCGCTTCCGCAAGACACCTATGCTGGAGCGCATGGAGTCGACCGACTTCAGTCGCGAGTTGCTGGCCAAACGCTTTGCCCCGGGCTTCGCGCGCATCGGTTTCGAGCCGCCGTATCCCACCTGGCCCGTGTCTCCTGCCGCACTGGCGAGTGCCAAGCGATTGACCCCGCGCGAACTGATGATCGACGCGGATCGACAGATCATGACCATGCTGCGTTCGGGGTCGTTCGCCGAGATCATCTCAATCAGCGGCGAGAACTCAAGCGCCACTGCTAGGTCCGGAGCGCGCGACGCCGCGCCGGTCGCTACGACGGACACAGCGGCCGATGAGCCCGGACAGCTTGCCACGCCCGCCAAACCCGCAGACTTGTCACCTGAGCTAGCACGGGTCGAGAACCGGTACCAGGAGTTGATCGCCGGCGCCGATCCCCTGCCCGCGCTCGTCTCCGATACCGAGGACCGGGTCGTTCCGACCCTCCTACAGGCCGGGCTCGGTACGTGGATCGAGGCACTCGCCGGCCGTGCCGGGGAATGGCGTCAGGACCCGAAGCCGGGCGCCAAGGCCGTCCTGCACGGCCGGATCAAGCACGTCGTCGATCCTCATCGCGAGATCGATGAGTCATGGAGCTTCCGCGCCATCTCGGCAACGAATGCGCGCGCTGTCCAGACCAGGCTCGCGAACGCAACGACGGCCGCAGGCCTGAGTCTGGGTACGGTCGAACGAATTCTCGTCGTGCTGCGTCGTGACGATTGGCCCAGTGGACCCAAGACCGAACAGATGGTTGCCGAACTGCACTCCCGCGGCGGCAAGGTCATCGCGTGGTCCGAGGACGACATCCGCCGTCTGGCCGCGCTGGCCAAACTCCGCTCCGAACGCCCTTTGCGGCTCCATGAGTGGATCGTCGAGCGTAATCCCGCAGCGGAGATCGGTTTCCTTACCGAGGCCTTGGGGCCGGCCGTGGCGAAAGCAACCACCGATGCCGGCGCCGGGCCCATCGACAACGAGACAGGGCCAGCGGCTACCACTGCGACACCGACCCTTCGAGACGATCATCCCGTGGGGCACCATGCGGTGGAGACCGACGTCGTAGACGCGCGCCGACCGGAGCAATTGCCCGCATCGCCGGCCCGACCGAGCGCCGCGCCGAGTCCCGCCGCAACCGCCTCATCGCCGACAAGTCCGTCCGCCGCGGGTGCCGCCGCGACGGCCACCCTCGTCCGCCCGGCCGACGTTCTCACACTCGGACGGGGATCGACCAGTGGCGATCCGGTATCGGTACCCCTGGTTGCGTTGCGCAAACATGTCGCGATCTTCGCCGGGTCGGGGTCGGGCAAGACCGTCCTCATCCGTCGGATCGTCGAAGAGGCCGCGTTGCACGGTGTGTCGTCGATCGTGCTCGACATCAACAACGACCTCGCCCGGCTGGGCACGCCCTGGCCTGCGACAGACCCCCGGCCGTGGAATCCCGAGGATCGGGCGCTCGCCGACCGCTACTTCGCCGACACCGAGGTGATCGTGTTCACCCCCGGCCGTAAGGCGGGCCGCCCGTTGAGTTTTCGCCCCTTACCGGACTTCGCCGCCCTTGACGGTGAGTCCGACGAGTTCTCTGCCGCGGTCGACTCCGCCGTGGGAGCACTGCTCCCCCGCGCCCGCTCGAGTGAGCGCGGCGCCAAGGCGTCGAGATACGAGGCCGTGCTGCGGCAGGCCATGGTGTATTACGGCCGTCGCGGTGGCGGAAGCCTGCTCTCCTTCGTGGCGCTGCTCTCCGAGCTTCCCGACGGAGTGAGCACTCTGGCCGATGCCGGGCGACTCGCGATCGATCTCAGTGAGAACCTGAAGGCGTCGATGGCCAACGATCCGCTCCTCGACGGCGATGCCGCACCAGCAGATCCGGGGTACCTCCTGACGCCGTCGTCTGGCAAACGGGCGCGGATCTCGGTCATCAATCTGGCGGGGCTCGGCGGCGAGGATCGTGTGGCGAACTTCGTCGGGCAATTGCAGATGTCACTGTTCGCCTGGATCAAGCGCCACCCTGCAGCCGATAAACCTCTCGGTGGCGTCCTGGTGATGGACGAAGCACAGAATTACGCACCCTCTCAAGGCACCACGAGCGCCACCCAGAGCACCCTCGCACTCGCCTCACAGGCTCGTAAGTACGGACTGGGATTGATCTTCGCCACGCAGGCACCGAAGGGGATCCACGGGCGCGTGAGTGGGAACGCATCCACGCAGGTATTTGGAAAACTCAATCATCCCAACCAGATTGAGGCTGCGAGAGAACTCGCTGCGAGTAAGGGCAGCCCGATTCCCGACGTCGGCCGCCTGTCCACGGGAACCTTCTACACAGCCGTCGACGGCGGTCGGTTCATCAAGGTGGACACACCGCTGTGTCTCAGCTATCACCCACAGAGCCCGCCGACCGAGGACGAGGTCATCGAAATTGCCCGGCGAGGACGCTGACCTGCGACCTGTTCACAGACGGCAGCGGGCGTCCCGGACTTGTCGTACCCCCGTGGTGTCATGAACGCACCCTCGAACAAAGGAGCGACCATGGCCGATCACGCCGCAGCAATCCGGGGCATCCCGCGCTGGCATCCCGATCCCCTCGTCCGTGAGACGCTGTCCACCATCCGCCGGTTCGGCTGGGCGGTGACAGCGGTCGGCGACGGGTGTTCGTGCGGGGATTCACGGTGCGCGCCGCCGGACTGCGCGTTCGCGTACACGACGGGTCTCGCGTTGCACTCGATCCCCGATCTGGTGGTCTTCGGTCTCGACGCACGCACCGGTTGTGAGTTGCTCAACGAACTCGGTGAGTTGTTCCACCGGGTCGACTGGCGATCGGTGGTCGACGGTCGGACCGAACTCGAGGTGCATGCTCTCGAGGTGCGGGTCCGGGTGATCGAGCTCGTCGACAAGTCCGACATGCTCATCACCAACGAGCTGTTCCCGAACCATCCTGCGCTGCAAGTGGTCTGGGCCGACGATCTGGGTACCTTCCCGTGGCAGACGGGCTATGCGCTGCAACCGATTCATCAACCGGTCAAGGGCGTCCCCGACACGGGCACCGCTCACGCCGGCGGCCCACGAGTCGTGAGTGCGTCGGTCGGCGGCAGTCGGGTCGAGTCTCGCCGTGCCCGGCGGCGCGGCCCTCGCGAGTAGAGCGGACGCCGCACGGGGCGGG
Organism: Gordonia sp. N1V; assembly: GCF_029269935.1. Taxonomy (NCBI): domain Bacteria; kingdom Bacillati; phylum Actinomycetota; class Actinomycetes; order Mycobacteriales; family Gordoniaceae; genus Gordonia; species Gordonia sp. N1V. Next base: position 119,649 of record NZ_JARJDD010000007.1, on the reverse strand, counting down.
CCGTCGACTCGCCCCGCGCGGCGTACGTGAGGACCGTGGACTCCGGTCGGTCACCGGCACATATCGGGCACACTGGAACCATGCGGCACCTCGCCTCGGGACAGAACACCGCGCTGCCATCGGCGACAGTGACGGTGTCGGTGCGTTCGGTGACGCCGGTGAACACCTCGGCGGTGTTGCTGACGTCGGCTCATCGGGTTCGGTCCGATGCCGACTTCGTCTTCTACAACCAACCGACCGGCCCCGGGATCTCCTACCGCGCCGACGGTGGTGCCGACGTGCTCGACATCGACACCACACGACTACCCGCCGATATCGTCACCGTGGCCATCGCGGCCAGCCTCGACGGAACCGGCCCCGTCTCGTTCGCGACCGCGGGACGCCTGGAGGTGACCATCGCACCCGCCGGGGCAGCCGCCGAGGAGACGATCGCCTTCTCGCCGGACGGCCTCACCAGCGAGGCGGCGGTGGTCTGTGTCGAGATCTATCGACGCGGTGATGCCTGGAAGGTACGCGCCGTCGGACAGGGATACGACGCCGGATTGGCGGGTTTGGCAACCGCTTTCGGCATCGATGTCGAGGACGACGCACCCGTGCCCGAGTCGCCTCCGGTACGCGATCCCCAACCGTGGCCACCCGACGCATCACACCGCCGCACTGCCAGTCCGCCTCCGCCCCGACCGCAGCCCGAGGGAGCACCCATGCACAGCGATCTGTTCAACCCCGATCATTCCGAGGTCTCCGGACAGGGCATCCAGAAGCAGGGCAGCAAGATGTGTCGCATCGGCCTGTCGGGTGAGGTGATGGCGCGGGCCGGGTCGATGGTCGCCTACCAAGGCGATCTGAGCTTCGAGGCTCTCGGCTCCGGCGGCATCGGACGCATGGTGCGCCAGGCACTCTCGGGCGAAGGCGTGCCGCTGATGAAGGTGAGCGGCCGCGGCGATCTGTTCCTGGCCAACGCCGCCGCCGACGTCCACCTCATCGACCTCGACGGAACCGACGGCCTGACCATCAACGGCGCCAACGTGCTCGCCTTCGACTCCACGCTGCACTACGACATCGCGCGCGTGCAGGGGGCCGGCGCGCTCGGCAACGCCGGAATGTTCAACTGTGTCTTCACCGGTCGCGGGCGCATCGCGATCACCACCGACGGCACGCCGGTGGTTCTCACCGTCGACGCGGCCACCTACGCCGACCCCAACGCCGCGGTCGCATGGTCGTCGAGCCTGCGCACGTCGATCAAGTCCAACGATTCGTTCAACCTCGGAACCCTGATGGGGCGCAGCACCGGCGAACGACTCACCTTGGCGTTCGCCGGGCAGGGCTTTGTGGTGGTTCAGCCCTCGGAGTTGCCGCCGGGCGGATTCGTCGGCGGCACCGGCGACGGCGGACAAGCGGGCGTCGGTGGCATGCTCGGCGGGTTCCTCGGGCGCTGAACGCTTTTCGGCCCTTCATCGCCGACGAGTCACACGGCATCCGTGATACCTACTTTCAGGTAGCAAAGAGCGGACACCTTCGGGATCGGAGTACACACGTACTCTTACTGCGTGGTAACTTACGTTCTCGTCACAACGTGACGCACGACACTCGGCAGCGGCCGCCACAGGGGGCGGTCACTTGTGGGAAGGGGAAATCGCAGTGCCGCATCATCGATTTTCACGACGGGCGTGGACCCGCAGAATAGCCACCACCGTGGTCGCGGTGGCCACCGGCGTGGGGGTGGCGCTGTCACTCGCGGGCCCGGCCGCCGCAGCCGACCAGCAACAGCAGCTCGCCGACTTCATCGCGGCGGGAGCCAAGAAACCTGTTGTCGCAGAGACGATTCTGGCGGGACGCAGCTCGTGGTTCACCCCGACCGGCAACGGTCCGCGCCAGGAGAGCTTCCTGCCGGCCTTCGGGTACGGGCTGACCAATCCCAACATCGCGCCGCCGGGGGCCAACGATTGGTCATGTAAACCGAAACAGGGTCAGGACCCGGTCGTCCTCGTCCACGGCACGTGGGAGAACGCGTACAACAACTGGGCGATGCTGTCGCCGGCCCTGAAGTCCGCGGGCTACTGCGTCTACGCGCTGAACTACGGCATCCTGCCGACCCTGCAAGGCGGCGGGTTGGGCGCACTGCTTCCCGGTGCCTTCGGCACGGGTGACATCGCGCAATCCGGCACGCAGCTCGGCGATTTCGTCACCAAGGTGCTGTCGACCACCGGTGCCTCGAAGGTGAACATGGTCGGCCATTCCCAGGGCGGCATCGCCGCGCGTCAGTACATCCGCTACGACGGCGGCGCCTCCAAGGTCGCCAACCTCGTCACCTTGGGCGCCACCAACAACGGCACCTCACTCGACGGAATCGGCACCCTGGGGCGCACCATCAACAACCTCGGCATCGACGTGCTCGGTCCGATCGCACTGGGCGTCGGCGCATCGGGCATCCAGCAGGTCTACGACTCCCCCTTCATCAAGAATCTCAACAAGGGCGGCGTGTACGCCGTCGGCGATGTGAAGTACACGATCATCGGCAGCCGGTACGACGAGATCACCACGCCGTACCAGTCGACCTTCTTCCCCGCGGGCACCAAGAACACGCGAAATATCGTGCTGCAGAACGGGTGCGAACAGGACACCTCGGACCATCTGTCGTTGAGCTATTCACCGCGCGCGGTGTCGATCGTCCTCAACGCCTTCGATCCGGCGGTTCCGATCGTGTGCGCGCCCAACGCCTGGCTCCTCGGCTGACGGCGAGACTCCACTTTCCGGCGAGGTGATGCCGCTCCCCCACGGCGGGAGCGGCATTGCCGTCTGCTCACCACAACCCCGAGACATCCGGGTTCTCGTCGCCGGTCATCAGCGGGGGCTGTCGCCCTCGGCGGTCACCGGACGCAGATTGGCCAGATGCGAAGGGCTGAGCAGTCGTTCGAGCTCGCCGCGCTCGAGGAGGCCCGCCTCGAGAACCAACTCGAGGACGGTACGCCCACTACGCAACGCCTCCTGGGCGATTGCGGTCGAGGCGACGTAACCCAGCGACGGGCTCAGCGCCGTGACCAGACCGATCGAGTTCTCGACCCGATGCCGCAGCGTCTCCTCGTTGGCGGTGATGCCGTCGACGCACCTGGCGGCGAGTGTCCGGCATGCCGCGCTCAGGTGGGTCATCCCGTCCGACAGGCAGGTCACGATGATCGGCTCGAAGGCGTTGAGCTGCAACTGGCCCGATTCGGCGGCCATGGTGATGGTGACGTCGTTGCCGATCACCTCATAGGCGACCTGCGAGACCACCTCGGGTATCACCGGGTTCACCTTGCCGGGCATGATCGACGATCCCGCCTGGACCGGCGGCAGGTTGATCTCACCGAGTCCGGCCCGCGGCCCCGACGACAGCAAGCGCAGATCGTTGCAGATCTTCGACAGCTTCACCGCGACACGTTTGAGAACCCCCGACAGGTGCACGAACTGACCCACATCCTGCGTGGCCTCGACGAGGTCGTGCGCACTCACCAGGTCAAGGCCGGTCTTGTCGCGGAGATGGCCGACGGCCTTGTCCGCGTAGCCGACAGGGGCATTGAGACCCGTGCCGATCGCGGTGGCACCGAGATTGATCTCGTGCACCAGGGTCGCCGCCTCACGCAGACGTTGACGATCCTCGTCGATCATCACCGCGAACGCCCCGAACTCCTGACCGAGGGTCATCGGCACCGCATCCTGCAACTGGGTGCGTCCCATCTTGACGACCGAGGAGAACTCCGCGGCCTTGCGCGCAAAAGCCTGCTGCAGCACCGACATCGCCTCGTCGAGTTCACCGACTGCCCGGATGGTCGCCACGTTGACCGCGGTCGGGTAGACGTCGTTGGTGGATTGCCCGGCGTTGACGTGCTCGTTGGGGTGCAGGTGCCGGTACTCACCGCGACCGTGTCCGAGGATCTCCAACGCCCGGTTCGCGATGACCTCGTTGGCGTTCATGTTGGTCGAGGTACCCGCGCCGCCCTGAATGACGTCGACGACGAACTGATCATGAAAGCCGCCGTCGAGGATCTCGTCGCAGGCCGCGCAGATCGCACTCGCCCGCTCCTCGTCGAGGATGCCGAGATCGGCATTCGCGCGTGCCGCCGACCATTTCACCGCGGCGAGCGCACGGACGAGATGGGCGTTGGAGCCTATCGTTCGTCCGGTGACGGGGAAGTTCTCCACCGCCCGGAGGGTATGGATACCCCAGTACGCCTCGGCGGGCACCTCGCGCCGACCGAGAAGATCGGTCTCGGCTCGCTCCTGGGCCATCGTCACGTCTCACCTATCCTGCTGTCGGGCTGTCTGACAGCTCTAGTGTCATACATAGCTGAGCTATCGTCAACACGTACGACCGCTACACACACCGGATCGAAGACGGAGGACCATCCAGATGACCAGCAGTTGGGCCGACCGCCGACCCGTCACGACTCGGGTCAGCGCGGCCGAAGCGGTGTTCACCGACCTGCGCCAGGCCATCGAGAGTGGCGACCTCCCCGTCGGTGAGCGCCTCCCGTCCGAGGCCGCGCTCGGCGAGCGCTACGCGGTGAGTCGATCGGTCGTCCGGGAGGCATTGCGCTCGTGCACTGCACTCGGACTCACCGAAACCCGCACCGGCCGAGGAACATTCGTGGTCAGCAGCACGGCGTCCCACGACCTGAAGGTCGGCGAGTACACCGCGCGGGAGCTCATGGAGGCGCGGCCGCACATCGAGATCCCGGCCGCCGGGTGGGCCGCCGAGCGGCGCTCCGCCGAGGACCTGCGTCAACTCACCGAATTGACGCAGGCCATGGCGGCCGAGTCGAATCAGACCGACTGGGTCGCCCTCGACGGACAGTTCCACCTGGCGGTCACACGAGCGAGCGGCAACCGGGTGTTCCAGAACGCGCTCGTCAACATCCGCAATTCACTGACTGCCCAGTCGGCCACACTCAATCTGGCGACCGGACGCATGCGCCGATCGAACGAGGAACACGAGCGCATCGTCGAGGCCATCAGCTCCGGCGACCGGCAGGCCGCCGAGCGGGCCATGGCCGATCATCTCGACGCCGTGCAGGTGGCGGTGCGCTCGCTCACCCACTGAACCAACCAGAGTTCTTCTGCCGCAGCAGGTTCAGAACTTGTTGCAGGTGCGCAGGGCCTTCGCCATGGCGTCACGGGTCATCGTGTGCTGCTGCGCGCCGATGCCGTGATCACGCAGAAACGCCATCACCGTCGAGCGGACCGGGTGCGCGTGACGATTCTTCTCCCGCAGCGCTTTCCGCTGCGCAGGCGACAGCACGATCATCTCCTCGAAGTGCCGCTTGGCCCGCGGATGCGAGTTGATCTGCTGCCACAGCGCCGGATCCTCGACGGCGAGCGCCCGTTCGACCTGCATCACCGAACATGTCGTTCCGAAGGCCTTCGGCGGCGACGGGGGTGTCGGTGCGGCTCCGGCGATACCGGCTCCGCCTGCCCCGACCACTCCCGCAATACCGATCCCCGCAACCGCCACCGCCACTCGACGACGCGTCGTTGCCAACCCCATCGACATTCTCCAGCCCCTTCCTCGGCACCGTGCCGACCAATAACAGCCGAAGCACACCCAATCGCGAAAACCTTTGCCGAAGCTGAGGACAAGCCGTGAGAACACCCCAGTAAGTCTGGGTGCAAGTGACGGTCAAGAGCAGGTCAACGATGTTTGCGACGTTCGTCCGATCAGGTGAAGATCGCGACGGTCTGGGTGCCGGTCATCACCAGTTGCCCGTCGGCGTCCCAGGCTTCCATCGTCTGGTAGGAGTAACCGCCGCGCGACACCGCACTCGTCGACCGCAGCAAGAACCAGCCGGTGGGGTCGACGGCCTCGTCGGCGCAGATGTCGACCGACCACATCACGGTACTGATGGGCGCCCAGTCGGAGAATGCCGTCATCGCCGCAGGCGGCAGGCTGTCACCGAGCCCGACGAGGGCCACGGCCGGATCGACACCCTGCGCATCACGGTGACGCATCCACCAAAGCACTTCGGGCTCCACGGCTTTCGTCACCGGTATCGCACCGCCGGCAATGCGTCGCTCGAATTGGTCGGTGAAGCTCGGCTGCGCCCCGGGCCGCCCGCCGACGCTCGGGCAGTCCTGCGGGCCGGCGACGTCGGGGCGAGGGATCAGGGTGTGCTCGACGGAACTGTCACGCGCTCCGGCGAAGATCAGGGTCGATTGTGCCGCAACGGAATCGCCGCTGCGCGTTTCCACGGCAACGCTTGTCACCGATCGGCCTTCGCGGAGTCGTCGTGCCCGCACGGTCATCGTCTCGGTGGCCGGTGCGGTGAACGCGAACTGCGCGGCCCGCAGGGCAGGTAACGGCGCGCCGTCGGTCTGTTGGGCGGCCACGACCGCGAGTGCTGCGGTCAGGCCGCCGTACGCGGTGCGGCCCTGGGTCCAGCCGGCCGGGATCGCGAACTCCTGTGCCGGGTCGAACGCGCGAAGCACCTCGGACAGAGACGTGCTGCGGGACTCGTTGTCGGTGACCGTCATGCGGTCATTCTATGCAGGAGTGCATAGTGAGGTTGAGTGGGGTTCGATGTGGCCGAGGGGCGCCCCGTGCGGTGCGGGGCGGAACGAAACCAGCATCGGTGCAAGAGGTCTCGAGGTTCGGCGCCGGCGCGCCTCACACCTCGACCACCGATCAAAGGAGAGGAAGAGCGCTGCCGGCGAGAGCACGACGACCCCGCCTCCCGGTGCGGGAGACGGGGTCGTCGTGAGGTGTTGTGCGCCGGTGATGTCACCGGCGGGAAGTCACCAGCTCGACTTCTGCACGCCCGGCAGCTCGCCGGCGTGTGCCATCTCGCGCAGGCACACGCGGCACAGGCCGAACTTGCGGTACACCGAGTGCGGGCGACCGCACTTGTTGCAGCGGGTGTAGGCGCGCACGGCGAACTTGGGCTTCTTGTTGGCCTTGTTGATCAGAGCCTTCTTGGCCATCTCAGTTGTCCTTCGCGTTGTTGTCCTTGAACGGGAAGCCCAGCGCGCGAAGCAGTGCGCGGCCTTCGTCGTCCGTGGTGGCCGAGGTGACGACGGTGATGTCCATACCGCGCGGCCGGTCGATGTTGTCGATGTTGATCTCGTGGAACATCGACTGCTCGTTGAGACCGAAGGTGTAGTTGCCGTTGCCGTCGAACTGACGGTCGCTCAGACCGCGGAAGTCGCGGATACGGGGCAGCGCGATCGACACGAGACGGTCGAGGAACTCCCACATCCGGTCGCCGCGCAGGGTCACGCGGGCCCCGATCGGCATGCCCTCGCGCAGCTTGAACTGTGCGATGGACTTGCGGGCGCGACGGATCTCCGGCTTCTGACCGGTGATCAGCGCGAGGTCGGCGACCGCACCGTTGATGAGCTTGGCGTCACGGGCGGCGTCGCCGACACCCATGTTCACCACGACCTTGACCACGCCGGGGATCTGCATGACGTTGGCGTAGTCGAATTCTTTGTTCAGCGCGTCCTTGATCTCGGCACGGTAGCGCTGCTTCAGCCGCGGCTGGACCTTTTCAGTGGTGGTCATCTCAGATGTCCTTCCCGGTCTTGCGCGAGATCCGGACCTTCTTGCCGGTCTCCTCGTCGACGCGATAGCCGACGCGGGTCGGGTTGCCGTCGGAATCCACGACCATCACGTTCGACACGTGGATCGGGGCTTCCTGCGTGACGATGCCGCCCGAGGCAGCACCACGCTCGTTGGCCGAGGCGGCGGTGTGCTTCTTGATGCGGTTCACGCCCTCGACGAGGACACGCTCGCGCTGCGGGTAGGCCTCGATGACCTTGCCCTTGGCGCCCTTGTCCTTGCCCGAGATGACGATCACGGTGTCACCCTTGTGCACCTTCATGTCAGATCACCTCCGGTGCCAGCGACACGATCTTCATGAACTTCTTCTCACGCAGCTCGCGGCCGACCGGGCCGAAGATGCGGGTACCGCGGGGGTCGCTCTCACCCTTGAGGATGACGGCGGCGTTCTCGTCGAAACGGATGTAGCTTCCGTCCGGACGACGGCGCTCCTTGGTGGTGCGCACGATGACCGCCTTGACGACCTCGCCCTTCTTGATGTTGCCACCGGGGATGGCGTCCTTGACAGTGGCGACGATGGTGTCACCGATGCCGGCGTAGCGCCGCGACGAGCCGCCCAGCACGCGGATGCACAAGATTTCCTTGGCTCCCGTGTTATCGGCGACCCGCAGGCGAGACTCCTGCTGAATCATTCGATTCTCTCCTTGACCTGGATGTCGTCGACACGCCGAATCCACTGGGGCGGATCTGGCGTATCTGTGCGCCGGATTTCCGACCCGACGCACACGGCCTGTTGCCATCGGACACACGCCTGCCTGGGCTTTTCCGCTGTAAGCGGGCCTTCCCAGTGGGTTCACGAGCCGATTCGCGGCGCTCACGCACCGCAGGCAACCCGTCCAGTGTAGGTGAAACCGCAGGTGGGAACCAAATCCGCGTCGCCGCCCCTACCGCGGAACGCGAGTCGGGGGTTTCGTCGGCCGTGCGAGGGGGGAATGCCTGGCGCGGGCGCGTCGGGGGCGCGGGGGTCGTCAGGAGTGACGGGGAACACACGTTTTCTGGCAATCCGAACCCATCTGGGCCCATCTGCCGTCCGAAGACCCTGCTGAGCCACACCCGGCACCGCACCGAGTCCGGTCCACGCCAAGGAGGCACCTCATGAGTGTTGACGACCTGACCATCGAGCTCACCGACACCGATGGCGCCATCCCGATGACCGCAGCACAGCGCGGCATCTACTACGCGCAGCTCCTCGAACCCGAGGTGCCGATGTCGGTGGCCGCGTTTGCCGAGTTTCACGACGCCGTCGACGCCGACCTGATGTGCCGTGCGGTCGCCGCCACCTCGATCGAGACCGAGTCCGGTCTGATCACCCTGGTCTCCCCCGAGGGCGATGTGAACGCCGGTGAACCCGGAGACGGTGAACCCCAGGTAAGGGTCGATCACACTCGCACCATCCCGCTGCACCGCCGCGACTTCTCCGACGCCGACGATCCGCGGGCCGCCGCGTTGGCCTGGATCGACGAGCACCGCTCACAGCCGACCGACCTGTTCTCCGACCCGCTGCTCGAGACCTACCTGCTCGAACTCGGTCCCCGCCACAGCATCTGGTACTGCTGGGGTCACCATCTGGCATTCGACGGCTACGCGGCGATGTACATGATGCTGCGCGTCGCGGCGCATTACACCGCGCTGGCCACCGGCTCTGATGTTCCGCCCGCGCACACCGCGACGATGGCGCAGGTCGCCGAGTTCGACCGCGATTGGCGTGAGTCACCGAATTTCGCTTCCGCCCTGCAGTATTGGGATTCGCGCCTACACGACGAGTCAGGTGCCCCCGCGGAGATCACCTCGCTGTCCACCGGATCTGCGCCGGCCGCGCCGGTGGCGGTGGTCCGCCCGGCAGTCCTCGACGCCGATCTGATCGCCACCATCCGCGCAGTCGCCGAACGTCACCAGGTGAAGGTGGCGTCAGTCATCACGGCCGCGGTCTCGGCCTACCTCGCCAAGCTCAACAACCGCACCGAGGCGATGACCTCGCTGCCGGTGGCGTGCCGCGACAACGACCTGTTGCGCACCTCGGCGGGTCTGACGTCCAACGTGCTCCCGATCCGCGTCGAGCTGACCGCCGACGACGCCCCGCGCAGCATCGGCGATCTCATCCGCGCCACCAACGGCGACGTCCGGGCGGCGTTGCGCCATCAGCGTTTCCGCCACGAGGACATCACCGGCCGGGTGCTCGACTCGCCCTCGGGACGGCGCGGCTTCTTCGGCCCGATGGTCAACGTGATGCTGTTCTTCGAGCATATCGATTTCGCCACTCTCCGAGGCGAATTGAACGTTCTGTCGACCGGACCCGTCGAAGACGCCTCGATCAACGTCTACGACGGATTCACCGGTGGGATGCGGCTGGATCTCGAGGCGAACCCGAACCTGTACTCCCCCGAGGAAATCGAGACCCACCACCGTCGGATCATCGACTTCCTCGAACGGTTCGTCCGGTCCGACGCCGGCCTGCCGATCACCTCACTGCCGCTGCCCGGGATCGACGAACAGTCGCGCATCGACGCCGCATCGCACGGCGACCCGGTCGATCTCGGCGACGCCACGGTCCTCGACCTGCTGGACGAGGCGGTCCGCACCCACACCGGGCACACCCGTTCGGGAGGCACCGCGATCGTCGACGCCACCTCCGGCGACGAACTCGATCTGGCCGACTTCACCGCACGCGCACAACAACTCGCCGACGCACTGACGGCGCGCGGGATCGGACCGGAGTCGGTGGTCGGGGTCGCACTGCCACGCAGTGTCGAACAGGTCGTCGCGTTGCACGCGGTGCTGCGGGCCGGTGCCGCATTCCTGCCGATCGATCCGGCCGAACCGGCCGAGCGACTCGCCCACATCGTCGCCACCGCGGCCCCCACCGCGATCATCGTGGACTCCGACGGACCGGCGCTGCCCACAGCCGCGGCCACACTCACCGTGCCCGAATTGTCCACCGCATCCACCGATTCCGGGATCCGCCCGTCGCGTCCGCTGCCCGATCAGCCGGCCTATGTGTTGTTCACCTCCGGGTCGACCGGCATGCCCAAGGGCGTGACGATCACCCACCGCGCGCTGGTCAACCGCCTGCGTTGGACGCAGGATCGCTACCGGCTCGCCCCCGGCGACCGGGTGTTGCAAAAGACCCCCGCCACCTTCGACGTGTCGGTGTGGGAGTTCTTCTGGCCGTTCATCTCCGGGTCGGCGTTGGTCGTACCGACCCCCGACGGGCATCGTGATCCCTGGTATCTACGTGAGGTCATCGACCGCCACGCGATCACCACCGTGCACTTCGTCCCCTCCATGCTGGCGGCGTTCGCCGAGACCCTCGGCGCCGAGGTCGACAACGCCACCAGCACCCTGAGCGGCCTGCGTCGAATCCTCACCAGTGGCGAAGCGCTGACCCCGGCCACCGTGGCCGCCACCGCACGCATCACCGACGCACCGATCCACAATCTCTACGGCCCGACCGAGGCCGCGATCGACGTCACCCACCACGACCACTGCCGCGCCGACGAGACCGTCACCCCCATCGGCACACCCGTCTGGAACACCGACGCGATCGTCCTCGATCATCGCCTGTGCCCGCAGCCGGTGGGCGCGATCGGCGAACTCTATCTGGGCGGACCGCAGTTGGCCCGGGGATACGCCGCCCGAGCGGATCTGACGGCGTCGCGGTTCATCGCCACCGCGGACGGCGGGCGCCTCTACCGCACCGGTGACCTCGTCCGCCGTCGCACCGACGGCGCCCTGGAATACCTGGGGCGCAGCGACTCCCAGGTCAAGATCCGCGGCCAGCGAGTCGAGCTCGGCGAGATCGAAACGGTGCTGGCACAGCTCGACGGTGTGTCCTCGGCCGCGGTGGCGTTGCGCGGTGACGTCGTCGACGGTGACGTGGTGCTCGTCGGATACCTGTGCGGTGATCGCCTCGATTCCCGGGACCTGCGAAGCGAACTCGCGCAACGGCTCCCGGCGCACATGGTGCCCACCACCCTCATGCTGCTCGAGCACATGCCGACCACCGCCAACGGGAAGCTGGATCGTCGTGCCCTGCCGGTGCCCGAACGTGCGGGCTCCGAGGCGCACGTGGAGCCGGTCGGCGCGACCGAACATCTCGTCGCCGACACCGTCGGCGAGGTCCTCGGACGTTCGTCGATGTCGATGTCGGACAACTTCTTCGACGCCGGCGGCAACTCGTTGTCGGCGACCCGCGTCGCGGCACGACTGACCCGGGCCACCGGCCGCCGCGTCGGCATCCGCGACATCTTCGACTCCGCCGATCTGCGCGCACTGGCCACCATGGTCGACGACACGGCACTCGATACCGCACCGGACTCCACTCGGTGGCGCTCCCCCAGCGGCCCGGTGCCGCTGTCTCCCGCCCAGCATCGGCTGTGGCTGACCGACCGGCTCGGTTCCGCCGAATCAGCCAACTACCACATCCCGTTCTCGGTGCGCCTCGTCGGCGAACTCGATGTGGACGCACTGCATTCCGCGCTCGTCGACGTCATCACCCGCCACGAACCGCTGCGCAGCACGGTGGTCGAGATCGACGGCACCGCGTGCATCGAGGTGCACGACGCCGCCGACGTCGACATCGATCTGACCGTCACCGACACCGACAAGGCCGTGAGCGATCTCGAATTCGCCGGCGCCCCCTTCGATCTCGCCCACGACATCCCCCTGCGAGCCCGCCTGGTCCGTGCCGGGTCCGACGATCACCGACTGACGATCGTCATCCATCACATCGCCGCCGACGGATGGTCGCTGACACCGCTGGCCGACGACCTCGCGACCGCGTATCGCAGTCGCGCCGCGGGGCGCGCCCCCGAGTGGGCACCGCTGCGGGTGTCCTATTCGCAATTCAGCGCCACCAAGCACGCGGCCATGGAAAGCGATTCCGCCGCAGACGATCTCGAATTCTGGCGGGCCGCGCTGGCCGATGCGCCGGCCGAGACCGAGCTTCCCCTCGACCGCCCCCGCCCGCGTGAACACGATTCGCGCGGCGCCACCACGAGCGTCTGGCTGCCCCCTCATGCGCACGCCGCCCTACACACCGTCGCCGAATCCCGCGGCGCGAGCACCTTCATGGCGCTGCACGCGCTCGTGGCCGCCCTACTGCGCACCGGATCCACCCACGACGATCTGGTGATCGGCACTCCGGTCGGCGGACGCGGCGACGCCGACCTCGACCATCTCGTCGGCATGTTCGTCAACACGATTCCGCTTCGCACCCGCGTACACAAGCACCTGGGGTTCGATGCCCTGCTCGACGCCGTCCGTGCCGCCGATCTCGACGCGTTCGACCACGCCGAGTTGCCCTTCGACCGGATCGTCACCGAACTCAATCCGACCCGCGCCGCAGGCCATCATCCGTTCTTCTCGGTGTCGGTCGCTCTCGAGGACGCGATCACCGGCGGCCACGGTGGTGGCCGGGACAGCGCAGACGCCATCGACCTCGACTTCGCCGATCTGTCGGCCACCGCCTCGCGGATCGACGTGGGGCACACCAAGTTCGATCTGCAGTTCACCTTCACCGAACGACACGACGCCGACGGCACACCCGCCGGGATGTCGGTCGAGATCGGTTATGCCACCGCACTGTTCGACGCGACAACCATTGCCTCGCTGTCCACCCGATTGCGCCGCATCCTCGAGGCGATCGTGGCCGACCCGGGGCGCCCCATCGGCGACATCACTCTCCTCGATCCCGCCGAGCGTCTCGGCCTCGTGCCCGCCGTCGGGATGGCGGGACGTCCCGGCGAGCACCTCACCGACCTCCTCGCCGAGGCCGTGCGCGCCGAACCGGACCGCATCGCGGTGCGCGACACGACCACCTCCGTGACCTATCGAGAGCTCGACCGTCGGGCCAACCGGCTCGCACGCGAACTGCTCGACCTCGGCGCGGGCCCCGAACGCTTCGTCGCGGTCGCCATGCCCCGAGGTGTCGACACGATCACCGCGGTGTGGGCGATCACCCGGACCGGAGCAGCATGGGTGCCCGTCGACCCGACCTATCCGAGCGAGCGGATCGCGTACATGATCGACGACTCGCAAGCGGTTCTGCTGCTGACCGATTCGGGGTCGGTGCCGATGGTGAACGGCGTCGCCGGTGATCGGCGCGTCATCGTCCTCGATGAGGCCGGCGGCTGGAGCGACCACTCCGATGCACCCATCGCCGACGACGAGCGGCTCGCGCCGCTGTCGGTGGATCACCCCGCCTACCTGATCTACACCTCCGGAACGACCGGCACCCCGAAGGGCGTCGTGGTGAGTCACCGGGGGCTGGCCGACTTCGCGGCACATCAGGTGGCGCACTTCGGGTTGACCGCGCGGTCACGCACACTGCATCTCGCCTCACCGAGCTTCGACGCCTCGGTTCTCGAGATGCTGATGGCGATCTCGGCGGCGGCAACCATGCACATCGCCCCGCCCGGAATCGTCGGCGGTCGCGAACTGGCCGAGCTGATGAACGAACGGGCCATCACCCACGCCTTCCTCACACCGTCCCTGCTGTCCACGCTGAGTCCCGACGACGTGCCGGATCTGCACGCGCTGGTGATCGGTGGGGAACACCCGAATCCCGAGGCGGTTCGCGAGTGGTCGCGCGGCCCGGCGCTGTTCAACGCGTACGGACCGACCGAGACGACGGTGGTGGCCACCGTGTCGGAGGACATCACGCCGGTGGACTCGACCATCACCATCGGCCGGCCCATCCGGGGGATCGCCGCGCTGGTCCTCGACGAGCGGTTGCAACCGGTCGCGCCCGGCACGGTCGGCGAGTTGTACATCGCCGGACCGCACCTCGCCCGCGGCTATCACGGTATTCGGCCGTTGACCTCGAAGCGCTTCATCGCCAACCCCTTCGGCGCACCCGGCGACCGGATGTACCGCACCGGCGATCTGGTGCGGTGGACCTCCGAACACGAGCTGGAGTTCCGTGGGCGTACCGACGATCAGACCAAGATCCGTGGGCACCGTATCGAACTCGGCGAGATCGACGCAGTGCTGACCGCCGACGACGCCGTCGCCTCCGCGGTCACCGTCACCAGCGGCGCGGGCGAGAGCGCGAGCATCGTCGCCTTCGTCACGCTCGACGGCGACGTCGATCCCGCGTCGACGCTGGCAGGTGTCTCCGACCGCATCCGCGATCACCTTCCCGCACACATGCTTCCGCGCAGCATCGTGGCGCTGTCGGCGATCCCGACCACCCCGATCGGCAAGATCGACCGCCGCGCGCTCGCCGACCCCGACACCGTCACCGCACTGAAGGTCGGTGAGATCGGTTCGGACACCGGCGAATACGTCGCTCCCGCCAACGCCGCCGAACGCATGGTGGCACAGGTGATCGCCGAGCGGTTACAGCTCGACCCGGCGAGCGTGGGTCGTGACCACGACTTCTTCGAACTCGGCGGCAACTCGCTGCTGGCCACCCACCTGGCCGGCGCGCTGGAACAACTCGGCGGTCGTCGCATCGAGGTCCGTGAGGTCTTCGCCCATCCCACCGTCGCCGGTCTGGCGCGGCTTGCGGGCGAGGTCCGCGAGGACGACCCGACATCGGTTCCGGCATCCGACCCGCAGTCCGACGACGACGGTCCCGTCGTTCCCGGCCCGGCACAGCAGCAACTGTGGTTCCTGAATCGACTCGGCGCCGACGATCCCGACGCCGACACCGCCTCGTACACGATCGCCTTCGCCCTCGATCTGCGCGGCGACCTCGACGTGGACGCGCTCCGGGAAGCGTTGCGCCACGCGGTCGATCGTCACGAACCGCTGCGCACCATCTATCCCGACATCGACGGACGGCCCGAGCTGCGGGTTCTCGACACCGACGACGCCGCCGTCGATCTCGCGCTCGAGCACACCACCGCCGAGCTGTGGCCGCAGGCGGCCCGCGCGTTGGCCCGGCAACCGTTCGATCTGACCCGCGACACCCCGCTGCGGGTCGTATTGCACCGGATCGAGTCGCCTGCAGGCGACTCCGATCATCACAAGCTGACCGTCGTCGTGCACCACATTGCTGCCGACGGCTGGTCGATGGCGCCGCTCGCGAACGACATCGCCGGCGCCTATGCGCGGATTCGCGACGGTCGATCATCGTCGCAACCGCCTCTCCGGGTTGGCTACCGCGATCATCTGCGGTGGCAGGCCCGGGGTCTCGGCGTCGATCCCGGCGCGGTCGTCCACCCGCGCCGGATCGACGACCGGGACAGTCGCCTCGCGACGCTCGCCGACTGGTGGGAGGACACCCTCTCGGGGATGGATCACACCCCGGTCCTCGCCCCGGATGCCGCACCTGCACAAAATGATTCGGCCGGCGATCGGCAGGACTCCACCCCGGATGCCGCCGGTGTCGTCCGCGTCGACTTCGGCCGCGACATCCGTGACCGGCTGCGCGACCTCGCCGGTGACCACGTCACCGAGTTCACGCTCCTGCACACCTTGCTGGCCGCGACGCTGCGGCATCACGACGCGCGGCCCGAGGTGCAGATCGACGGCGCCGTTTCCGACGTCGTGATCGGCACACCGGTGTCGGGCCGCACCGATCCCCGGCTCGCCGACATCGTGGGGATGTTCGTCAACTCGGTGGTGCTGCGCACCCCGGTCGACGGGCAGCAGAGTTTCGGCCGGTTGCTCGATGAGGTGCGCGATCGTGATCTCGATGCACTCGTGCACGCCGACATGCCCTTCGAGTACCTCGTGGCCCGGATCAACCCGCCGCGCACCGGCCGTCATCCGTTGTTCTCGATCGCGCTGGCCGCCGACGCGTCGATGCGCGACGGCGCCACCGAGCTACCACTGCCGCAACTGCCGGGGCTCGAGGTGTCGGCCGAGGAGGTCGAGACCGGCTCGGCCCGTTTCGATCTCGAGATCCGGCTGCGTTCGGACACACTGGTCTGCACCTATGCCACCGACGTCTATTCGCGTACCCGGGTGGAGTCGGTCGCCCGCGATCTGGTGGCGCTGGCGCATGCCGTCCTCGACGATCCCGATCGGCCCCTCGACGACGTGCTGCCCACCCGTACCGTCCAGGTGCGGACCCCCGACCACGAGCCCCCGCCCCCGCGCCACCTCGCCGAGTTCCTGGAGACCGCTGCCGCCGAGTACCCCGACGCCGTCGCCGTCGACGACGGAACCGCTGCGCTGACCTATCGTGAGCTCCTCACACGCGCCGAACGGTGGGCCGCGCACCTGCGCGACCTCGGCATCGGCACCGACGACGTCGTCGCCGTCGCCCTACCCCGATCACTGGACTCGGTGACGGCGACCTGGGCCGTCGCGCTGACCGGGGGCGCGGTGCTCCCGATCGATCCGCGCCATCCCGACGAGCGGATCGCCCACATGCTCACCGATTCCGGTGCGCTGCTGGGGATCACCTCCGACACCCGGCTGGGCACCCTGCCACATCTGGTGTGGTGGGTCGACACCGTGTCCCTCGATGCGTGGCCACTGCGCTCGGCCTCCCCGCGGACCCCGGAAGAGGAACTGCGGGCCGCGGCGCTCGCCGAATCGAGCGCCGACCGACACCCCGACAGCGCCGCTTACGTCATCTACACCTCCGGCTCAACCGGCACACCCAAGGGCGTCATCGTCACGCACGCCGGCCTCGCCGCCTTCAGCTCGTCGCAGCGCGACCGGTACGGAGTCGAATCCGGTGCTCGCACCTTGCATTTCGCCTCCCCGAGCTTCGACGCGTCGATGCTCGAACTGTTGCTGGCCGTCGACGCCGGTGCAACCATGGTGATCGCGCCCACCGACATCGTCGGCGGTGACGAGCTGGTGGACTTCCTTGCCGCCCAAAAGATCACACACGCGTTCATCACCCCGGCCGCTCTGGCCACCGCCGGTCACCGTGAGCTGCCGGACCTGGTGACGCTGGCCGTCGGCGGCGAAGCAACCACCGCCGAGCAGGTATCACTCTGGGCTCCCGGCCGCCGCATGATCAACTGCTACGGACCGACCGAGACCACCATCGTCGCCACCATGTCGGCACCGCTGCAGCCGGGCGCCGAGATCACCATCGGCACACCGGTGGCCGGTACCACCGCACTCGTCCTGGACCACCGTCTGCGTCCGGTTCCCGACGACTGCCCGGGCGAGTTGTATCTGATCTCGCCGGGAGTCGCCCGCGGCTATCTGCACCGCAGCGCCCTGACCGCCACACGCTTCATCGCCGCCCCCGACCTGCCCGGGGTGCGCGCCGGCACGCCGATGTACCGCACCGGCGACGTCGTGCACCAGCGGCTCGACGGCTCGCTGATCTTCCGCGGCCGCAGCGACAACCAGGTCAAGGTACGGGGATTCCGCATCGAACTCGACGAGGTGGGTGCGGCGCTCGCGGCGCATCCTGCCGTCGAGTTCGCCGCTGCCGCGGTCGGTGGCAGCGGCGCCGATGCGGCACTACTCGGATACGTCCGGCTCGCCGCAGTCGACTCCTGCGCGGTCGACTCCGCTGCCTCCACCCCAGCCGACCTGCGCGCCTTCGTATCGCGCACGCTCCCGTCGCACATGGTGCCGGCCGCGGTGATCGTGATCGACGAGATCCCGTTGACCCCCAACGGCAAACTCGACCGCAAAGCCCTGCTCGCCCTGGAGCGCACGGCTGCGGCAGCCGCCGACGAACCCGCGACCGCCGCCCCGGACACCCGCTCTCCCCTCGCGCTCGTCGCCGAGACCATCGCCGGGGTACTCGACATCGACCCCGCCGAGGTCGACGCCGACGCCGACTTCTTCGGTCTCGGCGGAACCTCCTTGCAGGCCACCACCGTCATCAGCCGCCTCAACCGGCACCACGGCGGTACGGCGCTGCGGGTCCGTGATCTTTTCGATCACCCGCGGATCGGCGATCTCGCGACGCTGGTGCATCCCGCTGCCGCACAACCCGTCCCGGTATCCGAGAAGGTCGAACGGCCCGCGGTGTCCCGTCCCGTACAGGTGCCCCCGGCACCGGTTCAGCGCGGACTGTGGTCGATCGCGCGCGCCAACCCGGCGTCGACGGACTACCTCATCCCGCTCGCCATCCGGCTCGACGGCCGCGTCGACCTCGACGCGCTGCGCGGGGCGCTCACCGACCTGGTGGCCAAGCACGTCTCCCTGCGGACCGTGTTCCCCGCGCTCAACTCCGCACCGCACGGGGTGGTCCTGGAGCACAGCCACGCGGTGATCGGCGATCTCGCCGTACAGACCGTCGACGAGCTGCCCGCAGCGATCGCCGAGCGACTCGCCCAGCCCATCGATCCGGTGTCGCAGGCCCCGATCCGGGCGCATCTGCTGGCGCAGTCGCCGGACCCCGGAAACAGCGACGAGAACGGCACTCATGTACTCCTGCTGGTGATCCACCACATCGCCGCCGACGGCGCGTCGCTGCCCATCCTGGCCGCCGACCTCGCCGCCGCCTACGCCGAGCGTCTCGCCGGCCGTACCGACGCCTGGGCCGAACCCGACGTCGACTACCGCGACTACGCGATCCGCGCGGCAGCGCTCGAGGGCGACGATCTCGCGTATTGGACCGAGCTACACGCCGATTCGCCCACCGAGACCGCCGTGCCGGCCACCCGTGCGGCAACAGCCGATGAGGCCGGCGCCGGTCGGGCGGGCACCGTTGCGGTACCGATCGACGATGCCCTGCGCAGCGATCTCGTCGCCTGGGCCCGGGAGAACGCCACCACCGGTTTCACCGTGCTGCACACCGCGCTGGCGATCCTGCTGCACCGACTCGGCGTCGGCGACGACCTGGTGATCGGCAGCCCGGTCGCCAATCGGTCCGGCCCCAACGACGACGGCCCCGCCCTGGACTGCACCGGCATGGTCGGAATGTTCGTCAACACCCTCGCGCTGCGAACCCGGGTAAGGCCCGACGACACGATCTCGGAGGTGCTCGAGCGAGTTCGTGATGCCGATCTGTCGGCCCTCGATCGCCGCGACACCCCCTTCGACGAGGTCGTCGAGGCCGTGAACCCCGACCGCAGCCCCGGTCGGCATCCGCTGTTCCAGATCGCGCTGTCGGTCCACGATTTCGGTGACGGGCTCCTGGGGACGGCGTGGCCGCTGTCCGACGAGCTCACCGGCGAGATCCTCGACGTCGGCGCTGCCGCAGCGAAGTTCGATCTCCAGTTCACCGTGACCGGACTCGCCGCCCGCACCGCGCCGAGCTCCTCGGCGCCCGGCGCGATGCTCGAGGTGACCTTCGATCGGACCCGTTATGGCCACGCCGACACCGAGATCCTCGCAACTCGTCTGTTGCGGGTCGTGCGGGCGATGATCACCCACGCCGACCGCCCGATCGGCGATGTGCGGATCACCGATCCGCTCGAGGTCGCCGACATCAGCCCGGCACGCGGCCCCGAATCGGCACCGCCGCTCACCCTCGGCACGCTGTTCGACGAGGCGGTCCGTCGCAATCCGGACGGCTGCGCCGCGGTCGCCGAGAATGCCGACGGCACCGAGGAATCCCTCACCTACGCCGAGTTGGACGCCCGCGCCAATCGGCTCGCCCGGGTGATCCTGGGACGCGACCTCGGCGACACCGAACCGGTGGTCGCGATGGCGATCCCGCGCTCGATCGACGCACTCGTCGCGATCTGGGCGATCGTGCGTTCGGGCGCCGCCTATGTGCCGATCGACCCGACGTACCCAGCCGACCGGATCGCCCACATGCTCGCCGATTCCGGTGCCGTGCTGGTGCTCACCCGTTCCGATGTCGCCGAGCGTATCGGCGACACCGTGCCCACGGTGGTCGTCGACTCGACTGCAACCCGGTCGCGACTCGGCCGCAGCGCACCCACACCGATCAGCGACCGCGAGCGTATCCCGGTGCACCGCACCGACGCCCTGGCCTACGTCATCTACACATCGGGATCGACCGGGCGACCCAAGGGCGTGCTGGTGCCGCATTCCGGACTGCGCGCGGTGCACGACGAACTGCACACCCGCATGGCGCCCGGCGCCGACTCCCGGGTACTGCATTTCGCCTCCCCGAGTTTCGATGCCTCGGTACTGGAATTCCTGCTGGCGGCATCGGGATCTGCTGCACTGGTGATCGTGCCGCCGGACCTCTACGGCGGAACGGCATTGGCCGAGTTCATCGACCGGCACCGCGTCAGCCACGCGTTCATCACGCCCGCTGCGGTGGCGAGTATGGATCCGGCGTCGGTTCCGACACTGTCGCACCTGGCCATCGGCGGTGAGGCCTACGGCCCCGACCTGGTCCGTCGCTGGGCACCCGATCGGACCGTGCTCAACGTGTACGGTCCCACCGAGACGACGATCATCGTCACCGGCAGTGAACCGCTTGTGGCGCACGCCGATCCGAACGAGATCGGCGCGCTGACCATCGGCACACCCAACAACGGTGTCGCCGCACTGGTCCTGGACCCACGTCTGCATCCGGTACCGACCGGGGTGATCGGTGAGCTGTATCTGCTCGGTGATCAGGTGACCCGCGGATATCACCGCAGGCCCGCGCTGACCGCGCAGCGGTATCTACCGGTCCCGATGCTCGCGGGCCCGGACTGGGCCGGCGCCCGCATGTACCGCACCGGCGATCTGGTCGCGCGGGACGAGCTCGGACGTCTGCGCTACGTCGGCCGATCGGACAACCAGGTGCAGTTGCGCGGCTTCCGCGTCGAACTGGGTGAGATCGACGACGCCCTGTGTGATGATCCGACAGTCGATTTCGCCGTCACCGTGCTGGTGGAGGACGACGCGGCCGAGGAGGGATCGGCGGCCCCGGCCGGCCTGCATTCGTACGTCCGCGCGGCCGACGGCGCCACGATCGACACGGCAGCATTGACCCGGCAGGTCGCGAACCGGTTGCCACGACACATGGTCCCGGCGAGTATCACCGTTCTCGACGAGATCCCGCTGACACCGGTCGGCAAACTCGATCGCGCGGCGCTGCCGCAACCCGCACGCGTTGCCGAAGCCGGTCGCGCACCCAGGCCCGGCACGGAAACCCTTGTCGCGTCGACCTTTGCCGACATACTGGGGATCGCACCGTCCGCGGTGCACGCCGACGACGGGTTCTTCGACCTCGGCGGCAACTCATTGTCGGCGACGGAGGTGAGCGCCCGTCTCTCCTCGGCGACGGGTCGCGACATCCGGGTCAACGACCTGTTCGCGGCGCCGACGCCCGCGGAACTCGCTGCCGTACTGGGCGATTCCGCGAGCACAACGCCTGCCGGCGTCTGCAGCCCCGAGTCCGACGACCACGCACCGTCAGCGATGGCGACGGTGTTGCCGTTGCGGCGTCGACGCACCACCGACGGCCCGGCCCCGCTGTTCGTCATCCATCCGGCGATCGGCCTGTCGTGGAGCTTCTCTTCGCTGCTGGCCCATCTGCCCGCCGACCGCCCGGTGTACGGTCTGCAACACCCGGCGCTGAGCGGCGGCGTGTCGCCGAACACGGTGGGCGAGTTGGCAGCTCACTACGTAGAGCAGATCCGGACGATCCACCCGGACGGCCCGTATCATCTGCTCGGCTGGTCGCTGGGCGGTCTCATCGCCCACGAGATGGCCGTGCAACTCACCGAGTCCGGTGAGAAGGTGGGCCAGCTGATGGTGCTCGACGCCTTCGTCGTCGCACAACGTCCCGATCTGGACACCACCCCGGATCTCGGTGCACTGCTCGCCGAATTCGGCATCCGGCCCCGGCATTCCGGCGAGCTGACCATCGAACGTGCGTGGGAGGCGGTCGTGGCCGCGGGCGGACCGCTGGCCTCGCTCGACGTCGACGAGTTCGCCGCGGTGCACCGGGTGTTCGTCGATGCGTCGCGACTCGCCGAGAACTGGCATCCACGCCGGTACGACGGTGATGCGGTGTTCGTCTCCGCGACCGCGGACACGCCGCCGGGGCCGCCGGCCATCGCCGGTTGGACCCGCGCGCTGCGCGGCCACGTCCACGAGATCCGCCTGAACTGCTCGCACGCCCGAATGTTGCAGGGCGAGAACGTACCCGGGTTCGCCCGCGCCATCGCGCAGGCCTGACGCGGGCGCCACCCGGTATCGATCGAGAGTCCACACGAATCACACGAGATGGGAGCATCACGATGACCAACCCGTTCGACAACACCGACGGGGTCTTCTCCGTCCTGGTCAACCACGAGAACCAGCATTCGCTGTGGCCGGACTTCGCGCCGATCCCGCAGGGATGGCAGCAGGTGTACGGGCCCGACGGACACGACGCCTGCCTGGCCTACGTCGAGGACAACTGGCATGACATGCGGCCGGCGAGCCTGATCGCCGCGATGGGTGAGGCGCCCGACGCCCACCGAACCGGGAGGAACCAGGATGGGACGGCATAGTATGGCCGGCGGATTCGACCCCGACCTCAGTACCTCGCGCCCCGGCGCGACCGACCCGATCACCGAGCGCCTCCCCGCCACCGGCTCGGCTCCCGCACTGGAATTGACCGGTGTGACAAAGACCTTCAGCTCCGGGCCGTTCGGCCGCGGACGTAAGGTGCGCGCACTCGACGGTCTGGATCTGACGGTGCCCGCCGGGACGGTCCACGCGTTGCTCGGACCCAACGGGGCGGGCAAGACAACGACCGTCCGCGCCGTCGCCACACTGATGCGCCCGGATGCCGGTTCGGTGAAGGTGTGCGGTCTCGACGCGCTCGCCGACCCGGGTGCCGTCCGCGACATCATCGGGGTGTCGGGCCAGTACGCCGCCGTCGACGGAACGCTCACCGGTTTCGAGAACCTGCGCATGGTCGCCCAGCTGTACGGACACTCGCGACGTGACGCGAGCGAGCGGGCACGCGCTCTGATCAACGATCTGGATCTCGACGCATCGGCCGATCGGCCGATGCGCACCTACTCCGGCGGCATGCGACGACGCCTCGACCTGGCAGGCGCGCTCATCAACGACCCGAAGCTGATCATCCTCGACGAGCCCACCACCGGTCTCGATCCCCGTGGCCGGCGCCAGATCTGGGAGGTCATCGGTGAGCAGGTCGCCACCGGGACGACGGTGTTGCTGACCACCCAGTACCTCGAGGAGGCCGACGAACTCGCCGATCAGATCACCGTGATCGATCACGGCACGATCCGCGCGCAGGGCACCGCGACAGAGCTCAAGGAGACCACCGCGCCGGCGATACTCACCGTCGAGGTCGCCCCGCATCACGATCGGCACGATCGTGGCAGCGGCACCGCCACCGAGGTCATCGCGACCACGCTGGCCGAGGTCGGTCTCGGCATGCCCGAGCGGATCGACGACGTGCGCTGGTCGGTGCCGGTCGCCGGCGGAACGCGCAGTGCCGTTGCCGCAGTGCGCATCTGCGGCGAGTTCGGGATCGAGATCGTCGACGCCTCGGTGACCACCCCCACCCTCGATGATGTCTTCCTCCGGCTGACCGGTCGCGTCGCCGCCGACCCGCCGACGGGTGGGGACCCACAACGATTGGAGCCCAGCGATGTTCGCTGACACCGCCGTCCTGGTGGAACGAAATCTGCTGACCGTCAAACGCATCCCGACCCTGCTGCTCTCGGCGACCGTCCAGCCGTTGATGTTCGTGGTGCTCTTCGCCTATGTCTTCGGCGCCACCCTCGGCGGAGCCCCCTACCGGGAGTTCCTGATGGCAGGCATCTTCACCCAGACCGTCGTGTTCAACGCCGCCTTCACCACCGTCGGTCTCGCCGGCGACATGTCCGGGGGTATCGTCGATCGTCTTCGGTCGCTGCCGATGTCACGCATCGGGGTGATCGCCGCACGCGTCGGTTCGGACATGCTGCTCGGCGCCATCGGTCTCGCGGTCATGGTGGCCAGTGGTCTGGCCATCGGCTGGCGGGTCCGCGGCAGCGCCGGCGACGCGGTGATCGCCTTTGCCGTGATCGCATTGTTCGCCCTGGCGATGGCCTGGATCGGTGCGGTCAGCGGTTTGGCGGCACCGAATGTGGAAGTGGCCCAGAGCATCGGGTTCCTGTGGATGTTCCCGGTGACATTCCTCTCGAGTGCGTTCATCTCCGCGCAAAGCCTGCCGGGGCCGCTGCGCGCGATCGCCGAATGGAATCCGGTGACCGCGGTGGCGACGATGGCACGCGAGAAGTTCGGCAACAGTGCGCCACCGGACTTCCCGACGCCCTCCGGTTGGGTCGCCGACCACGCCCTGGGGTACTCGATCGGCGCGAGCCTGGTGATCCTCGCGGTGTGCGTGCCGGTGTCGTTGCTGCTCTACCGCCGATCGACGAGTCGGTAACGACTGATGATCAATCGACAGGGATCGTGACACCATGCTGATCGGACATGTCTACCGTGGAGGGGTGCCACCCTCCACCGATGACACGTCGCCGCCACACCGCGAGACCGACACCGACGGGCACGGCGGATTCGCCGCCGCGCCGCGCCACGACCTGCCGTTCGCCGACGATTCCGATGCCTCGATGCGAGCGCTGCTCGAGTCGTCGGCGCTCGGCGACCGGGCATCGTTCGCCCGACTCTATGACCTGACCAACCCCCGGATCTACGGTCTGGTGCTGCGCGTGATCCGGGATGCCAACTATGCCGAGGAGGTCGTCCAGGAGGCGTACCTGCAGTACTGGCAGAAGGCGTCGACGTATCGGCCCGAACGCGGCTCGGTGATCACCTGGATGATGACCATCGCCCACCGGCGCGCGATCGATCGGGTGCGCACCGAGGATCTCCAACGACGCCGGGTCACCGAGGCCGGTGTCGCGCAGGCATCGGTGTCCGATCCGCTGCCGCTCGAGGTGGTCGTCGACCGTGAGGAAACCCGCACATTGCGTACCTGTCTCGACGATCTCACCGAACTGCAGCGCTCCAGCATCGAGATGTCCTACTTCAACGGCCTGACCTATCCCGAGGTGGCCGCCCAGACCGACACCCCGCTGCCGACCATCAAGTCACGCATCCGGGACGGGCTGCGGCGGCTGCGCGATTGTCTGCGAGGACGCGGCCATGCCTGACACCGAGTGGCTCGACGATCACGTCGAACTGTTCGCCATCCATGCCCTCGAGGGCGCCGAGGCCGACCGGTTCGTCGACGAATACAACGGACTGACGCCGTTGGAGCGCACCATCTACGACGGCCGTATCGACGAAATCCACACCACCATGGCCGATTTCGCTGCCGGCTACGCACTGGCGGCACGGCCGGAACTGCGCGAGCGGGTTCTCGATCACGTGTTCTCGGCACCGGCCGACGCCTCGGGACCGCCGGTGTCGCCGGAATCGGGTTTCCCTGAATCGATGTCGTCGATCTCGACTCCGGCGGACACCGATACCGGTCGGCACGCGGCGGTGTCGTCGGTCGCGGGGACCGACACTCCCGCTTATGCGGCAACCGGTCCGCCGGCTCCGGACGCCCCGGCTCCGGACGCCCCGAAGTCAGAACCCCCGACCTCAGAACCCCCGGAGGACGCCGGCCGGGTCGTCGACCTGGCCGCGCGCAGGCGCAGACGGGCCGCGGCACTGGCCGCCGCGGCGGTCGTCGTGGGCGTCGCGCTCGGCGCCGGTGTGCTCGTCGGACGGCAGACCGCTCCGCAGCCTGCGCCGACGACGTCGGCCGATCGCAATGTCCTCGATGTGCTGCAGGCACCCGACGCGGTGGTCTCGGTCGCTCGGCTGGCCGACGATCACGGAGCGATGTCGGTGGTGGCGTCACGGACGCAGAACCGAGCCGTGGCAGTGCTGCGTGATCAGCGCACCCCGCTGCCCTCGAATCGCACATACCAGCTGTGGCTGGTCGGCGGCGCCAACGCCCAGCCGTCCTCGGCGGGCCTTGTCCGAGGGTCCGGAGCCACCGATCCTCTGCTCATCGAACGCATCGACAACTCTCAGGTTCTGGCCGTCACCATCGAGCCCGAGGGCGGATCACCGCAACCGACGACCGACATTCTCGGGCAGGTGTCGCTGTGATTCCCGGCCGAGGAGAGTCGATACCCGGCTGACAGGACGACCCCCGGACGCCATCGGCGCCGGGGGTCGTCATCGGGTCGGGGGTACAGGGATTCAGGGTGTACCGGGGCTCACCAATCCTCGAGGCAGGTGATGCCGTCCTGCAGCGCGCGTGCGAGTAGATGCGTCTTCGTCGGTGCGGGACGCCCGACGGCCGCATATTTGGCCCGGATTCGCGCCAGGTGGGTGCTCACTGTCGATGCCGCGATGAACAGCTGCTCGGCGGCCTCGTCCTTCGATTCGGCCGCCAACCAGGCGAGAAGGACCTCGACCTCGCGCGGCGAGAGCACCGGACGCCGGATCGGTGCGGGCGCGGGCGCGGTGCTCGGCATGGCCGGGCGCATCGGTGCCCAGACCGGTGCGAGCGGACGCATCCTCAGATGCGAGCCCGGCGCGACCGGGGGCCGATAGTCGGCGATACGGGCCACCGAGGCTCGGAGATCGCGGGGGTGACCAACCGGATGTCCGGGGGCCGGGAGGGGCATGGTGTCCGAAACATCGGAATGCGCGGTCGTCACCGTTGGTCCTCGTTTACTGTCGGGTACCACGGCTCACGCGCAGGAATCGCGCTCGCCGTTCGCACTGGGGTCCATCAACTCTTCACAGAGAATATTAAGGCTGCGTTCAGTAACCGAATAGTCCCAACATGGGGGACGTCGTTTGCAGATGCAAGGATTAAGTGATTCGCCAATCCGTGATCTCAGCAGGGGACTGCACCACCACACTGGCGATCTCGGCACTCGCCCTGCTCACGGTGCCGAGCGGCGACGTTCTCATCCGATCGGATGGATCGATCCCGGCCTTCCCACGACCCACACCACGTAGGATCACCGCGACAGCAAAAGTAGAACATGTTCTAGAACAGACTCACGGCGAGGCAAGGAACCGACGATGACCCACCCTTCCCGACATGACGTACTGGGCTCGACGGTGACGATGCCGGTCGAGATCCGACACGCCCGCTGCTTCGTCGCGGGCTTCACCGCCGACGCGAGGGCGATGCAGACCGCGATCGACGCCGCCGGCGACACCCGCGGTGCGGTGGCGCCGCTTCGGATTCGTCGCGGCCGGGGCATGTGCATGCTGGTCTTCGTCGACTACATCGACGGCGATCTCGGGCCCTACAACGAATTCGGGGTGTGCTTCCTCGTCGATCCGACCACGGCCGACGACGCATCCGTCCCCGGCGGTTCCCGGTCTGGCGGGTCCTGGTCCGGGTTGCGGTCGCTGTTCGCCGGCGACGCGCGGGCCCTCATCCATCGGCTACCGGTCGATGGTGAGTTCACCCTCGCCGCCGGACGCGGGATCTGGGGATTCCCGAAGATCCTCGCCGACTTCGACGTCGACCACGAGTCGGCGACCCGGCACGGCCGGGTGAGCGTCGACGGCCGGCTCATCGCCGACCTCACCGTCAAACCGGGGATACCGATGCCCGCATCTTCGGTGGAGACCACGCTGCATGCGTACTCGCAGCTCGACGGCACCCTGCGGATGACGCCGTGGCGACTGCGGTCGATCACCGGCACCCGGACCCGACTCGGCGGCGCCCGCCTGCACCTCGGCGACCACGAGATCGCCGACGAACTGCGCTCTCTCGACCTGTCGCGGCACGCGCTCATGACGACGTCGGTGAGCAGCCTCGCCATGACCTTCGACGACGCCGAGGTCATCTGAGCGACTCCGGTGAGCGGGACGGCCGCGCGAGCGGGGGGATCCGGCGAAACGAATCCGTAGACTGGCGGGGTCGTCCCAGCCCCGGTCGCCGAATGCCGCGACCGTCCCCAGCCAGTCAGGCGGTGTCGCACGTGAGCAATCTCGAAGCCCAGCCGGCGGAAGTCGGATGCCGAACCGTCGCCCAGAACGCGGTCGCCCAGAACTCGTCCGCACAGAACTCGTCGGCACAGAACTCGTCGGGCGAGAAACGACGTCCATTGCGGGCCGAGGTCCTCACCGCCCGTGACGTCCCCCTCGGCGGTCCGCGCGCGATGACGGTCCACCGAACCGTGCCCCAGCGCAGCCGATCGTTGATCGGTGCCTGGTGTTTCGCCGACCACTACGGTCCCGACGACGTCTCGGTCACCGGCGGAATGGACGTGCCACCGCATCCGCACACCGGATTGCAAACGGCGAGTTGGTTGTTCACCGGCGAGATCGAGCATCGCGACACGATGGGCAATCATGCGATGGTCCGGCCGGGTGAACTCAACCTGATGACCGCGGGGCATGGCATCGCCCACACCGAGGTGTCCACCCCCGACACCACGGTGCTCCACGGCGTGCAGCTGTGGATCGCGCTGCCCGCCGACGCCGTGGACACGCCACGGGATTTCGCGCACTACGCGCCACCGCTGGTCACCGTCGGCGAGGTCACCGCGCGTGTCTTCCTCGGTGAGCTGCTCGGCAGCACCTCCCCCGTGCACACCTTCACACCGCTCCTCGGCGCCGAACTCCATTTACCGGCAGGCGCGGAGATCGCCCTCGACGTTCGCGACGACTTCGAACACGGATTCCTCGTCGACTCCGGCCGCGTCGACATCGTCGATTCCACCGCCCCCACCATCGAACGCACCCAACTCGGGTACGTCGGACTCGGCGCGAGCACCATCACTCTGCGCAACCGCGCCGAGGGCGCAGCTCGCATCGTCGTCCTCGGCGGTGCACCGCTGAACGAGGACATCGTGATGTGGTGGAACTTCGTCGGGCGCAGCCACGATGACATTGTCGCCTTCCGCGAGGAGTGGATGGCGCACAGTGAGCGCTTCGGTCAGGTGCAGGGGTACACCGGTGAGATCCAACACCTGCCCGCCCCCACCCTCCCCGGAACGCGCCTGCGGGCGCGGGAGAACGTGCCGGGGCGGGCGCAGGAGGGCTGAGAGCAGGCGGCGTGAGCGCTCAGGTGCCGAGCAGCCGCGCGAAGTTCGCGATGCCTGCGGACTCGGCGGCGGTGTCGTTCTGGCTGTCGTTGTCGGACAACGCATCCGCGAACGCCAGGGACTGCTGTTTGCCACTCTCGAGCAGCGCCGCGAGTTCCCGTGCGGCGCGGTCGATCCGATCACCGAGGGTGGTGGTGTCACCGGAGCAGCCCGCCCAATCCTCGGCGGCGGCATAGACACCCGTGGGCACCACGATCATGCGCAGGTAGCCGAACAGCGGACGCAGCGCGTGGTCGAGCACCATCGAATGCCGTGGGCTTCCACCGGTCGCGGCGATCAGGACCGGCGTGGCCGCCATCTCGTCGACGTCGACGAGATCGAAGAACGTCTTGAACAGGCCCGAGTAGGACGCATTGAAGACCGGGGTGGCGACGATCAGGGCATCGGCACCCTGCACGGTGTCGATGGCCGCGCGGGCAGCGCCGGTGGCAAAGCCCGCGGCCATCGACCGGCCGAGGTCCACGGCGAGGTCGCGGAGATCGATTGTCGTTGTCTGCACCCGGTTTTCACCCAGCACACCGGTCACCGCCGAGACGAGCCGGTCGACGAGCATCCTCGTCGACGACGGTTCGCTGAGCCCGGCATTGACCGCGACCAGTCGGATCATGCCTGCACCTCGTGTTCCTGTATCTCGTCTTCCGCACCGGCGTGCACCGCGGCTTCACGCGCCGCCACCAGCGAGGCGTGTGTCGGCGCGTCCGGGACCTCTGCGGGACGCCCCTCGGCGAATCCCTTACGCAATTCCGGCAGGACCGCGCCGAGTTCGTCGAGTTGTTCGAGGACGGTTTTCAGCGGCAGACCCGCGTGGTCGATGAGGAACAGCTGGCGCTGGTAGTCACCGAAGGTGTTGCGGAAAGACAATGTGCGGTCCACGAATTCGGCCGGGCTACCCACCGTCAGCGGGGTCTCCCGACTGAAATCCTCCAACGATGGACCGTGCCCGTAGACCGGCGCGTTGTCGAAGTACGGCCGGAACTCGCGGACCGCGTCCTGGGAGTTCTTGCGAATGAAGAACTGTCCGCCCAGCCCGACGATCGCCTGGTTGGCGTTGCCGTGGCCGTAGTGCTCGTAGCGTTCACGATAGAAGTCGATCAGACGCTGGAAATGCTCTGCGGGCCAGAAGATGTGGTTCGCGAAGAAGCCGTCACCGTAGTATGCGGCCTGCTCGGCGATCTCGGGGCTGCGGATCGACCCGTGCCACACGAACGGCGCGACACCGTCGAGGGGGCGGGGCGTCGAGGTGAACGACGTCAGCGGGGTGCGGAACTTGCCCTCCCAGTCGAGCACCTCCTCGGTCCAGAGCCGGTGCAGCAGATGATAATTCTCGATCGCGAGCGGAATACCCTGCCGGATGTCCTTGCCGAACCACGGATAGACCGGGCCGGTGTTGCCGCGGCCGAGCATCAGATCCACCCGCCCGTCGGCGAGGTGTTGGAGCATCGCGAAATCCTCGGCGATCTTCACCGGATCGTTGGTGGTGATCAAGGTGGTGGCCGTCGACAGATTCAGCGTCGAGGTCTGTGCCGCGATGTAGGCCAGCGTCGTCGTCGGCGACGACGAGAAGAACGGCGGGTTGTGGTGCTCACCGAGTGCGAAGACATCGAGTCCGATGTCCTCGGCCTTCTTGGCGATCGCGACGATGGCCTTGATGCGCTCGTGCTCGGTGGGAGCAACTCCCGTGGTCGGGTCCACCGTGATGTCGCTGACGCTGAAGAGTCCGAATTGCATGTCGCGCCTCCTGGGATTTCGGGACTGTCATCCAGCTTAACCGGACCATGGTCCGGTTAATTCCGGACACCGGATGACCCGTCTTCCGGGCACGCTGACCTGGGTGAGTTAGTGTGGGCTTACCCGATCCTCGATGGGAGTCAGAATCATGATGCTTCGGAAGTCCGTTGCCGCGGCCGCCCTGGCCGGTGCCGCCGTCTTCACCGTCGCCGCCTGCTCGAGCAGCGACGACAACGCCTCCACCACGACCGCGAGCACGTCGGTGGCCACGAGCGCCGAATCGAGCGCCGCGGAATCCTCCGGCAGCGACGCACCCGCTCCCGCAGATCTCGACAACGCAGCAGCTCAGGCCATCCTGGACAAGGCGCTGAACCCCGACACCTCCAGTGCCGATCTCGACGCCGTCGTCGACACCAGCAGCCCGCTGACCAAGCCCGCGATCCAGGCCTTCGCCAAGGGCTCCAAGCAGATGGGCTACACCTACAAGGTGACCAAGGTCAGCGGCGACGGCAACGATGCCGCACTGGTGACCTTCGATGTCGGCGGCGCACACTCGGCCAGCGGACTGCAGATGAAGTTCGTCAAGGTCGACGGAAGCTGGAAGCTCTCCGGTGACGCGGTGACCTTCCTGCAGTCGATGGCCGGCGGTCACTGACCACCGACGCCGTACTCCCGAGCGCCGCACCGGAAGCCTCCGGTGCGGCGCTCGTGCATCTGCGACCGGTGTGGCTGTAACCGATGCGGCTGGGACCGATCACGCTGGGACCGATCACGCTGGGACCGGATTGCCCGACGCGAGCGCCGGTAGCATGGCAGGACCCGGTGACGGCCGGGACATCGATGCCGAGGGAGGCGCTGTGCGAACCGATCAGGTCACCCGTCCGATTGCGCCCGCGGTGACCGATCGTCATGCGCGCTGGCCTCAGGTGAACGATCTGGTCGATGAACCCGTGGAACCCGAGACCCCGCTCTCCGAGATCCCCAGCACCCGGAGCGATGTCGTGGACGGGCCGCTGCCGCCGATCGGCGACCTGTGGGGTCGGGCCGAACTCGATCCGATCCCCGAGCTCACAACATCGGGCGTCGGACCTGTCGTCTATCCGCGTGGACGCACCGCTCCGGCGGCAACCGCAGCGGTGGTGTGCGGCGTGGCCTCGGTGCCGCTGACCCTGGCACTCGGCATCGGTGGTGTGCTGGGCATACTGGCGATCATCCTGGGAGTGGCCGCGGTACGCACGATCCGTCGAACACCGGGCATGCGTGGCACCGGTCGCGCGGTGGCGTCGATCGTGATGGGGACGGGCAGCGCCCTGGTCGGGCTACCGATTCTCGCGCTCGTCCTGATGGTCGGCTCGCTGCTGTAGAGCCGCGCGCGGCACAAAGTGCGCGCGCTGCTGTCGCAGGCCGGGACGGATCAGCCGGCGACGCGCAGATGTCCGACGGTGGGCTCGAGATGACGGCCCAGCCAGGCGACCACCTGGTCGATGTTGCGGCCCTGCTCGTCGGGGTCGGAGATCTCGGCCAACGCCGGGACCGAGTGGAGCACGGCTGCGTAGAACGCCGCCTCACGCGACATGCCGTGCTGCGCCATGACCACCTCGAAGGAGTCGAGAGCCTGATCGAGTTCGCCGTAGGTCACCATGTGCCCGCC
Source organism: Gordonia sp. N1V (assembly GCF_029269935.1). Classification (NCBI taxonomy): domain Bacteria; kingdom Bacillati; phylum Actinomycetota; class Actinomycetes; order Mycobacteriales; family Gordoniaceae; genus Gordonia; species Gordonia sp. N1V. The sequence continues at coordinate 86,852 of NZ_JARJDD010000007.1, read as the reverse complement.
GAAGCGCACCGCCGGCAACGACGGCGTCATGTCCGCTCTGTCGCGGATGTCCTGCAGTAGTTCATTCATGTGACACTCCCCCACCCGGCTGACTTGATTCATGGTCATCACCCTTCGATCAACCTCCCCGTCGACCGAGGGTTTCTTGCGATCAAGCATCAATCGCTGCGTAACGATATGGGTACCTTACCGCGCGAAATGTGGCGGATTACACACTAAAACTGGTAACGCCCACAACAACATCGGTATATCCGTCAACAGAAACGATAGAGCGTGTGACGTGAGTGATCCATGAGGTTACTGAGTCTGATGTTGAAAAGAAACGTCGCCGTGACCACTGGGGTCCCGGCGACGTTTCGTGACATCTCGTCCTGCGTTCGACGGCTCAGCCGTTCTCCCGGGCGGCCTTGTCCGCCTCCATCGCGTCGATGAGGCTCTTGGGGCGCAGATCGGTCCAGTTCTTCTCCACGTACTCCAGGCACGCCGCACGGGAATCCTCCCCGAACACCTTGGTCCAGCCGGCCGGGATATCGGCGAACGTCGGCCACAGCGAGTGCTGGTTCTCATCGTTCACGAGCACGTAGAAGCGGCCGTTCTCGTCGTCGAATGGGTTCGTCATCTCTACTCGACTCCTTCAGTCAATCGTCGTTGTCCTCGAGGCGGTTAGGTGAACCTCAGTCGTCTTTCACCGTACCGTCCCCGACCTCGTCGGCGGCACTAACCCCGCCCCGGTCTCCTGCCCTCCTCCGCTACGGAATCGAGCGCTGCCAGTTCGGCGTCGAGCACCGGGCCGATGACGGCGAGCGACGCCGCATCGGCCATCCCGAGATGGTGCGTGGCGACGTCGACGTTGCGGATCTCCCCGGACACGTAGGCGCGCCACCCCTCGGCGATCGTGCTCGGGTCGTCCTTGTCCTCGGTCGCGGTGAACACCTGCAGATCGCCGCGGAAGACCGCCGGCACGAAGTCCAGGACCACCTGCGGCGACAACTCGAAGCTCGTCATGATCCGGTCGACCTGGTCGGCGCCGAGCAACCCCATGCCCTCGATCTGGGCCCGGATGATCGCGGTGACCTCCTCCGGCGTGGACGCCTGCACGTCGTCACCGAGATCGAACAGGTCGCGCCAGCCACCGAGGACGTCGACGACCACCGAACCGTCCGGCCCGTCGCCGGGTCGTGCGGTCGCGTCGGGGGCGGGCTCGACGGTCTGCTCGGTCGCCCCCGGGTCCTCCGGTACGGAGTCCATGACGCCGAGGAAATCGACGGTCTCGCCCTCGCTCTGCAGACGCGTGGCCATCGCATGTGCGATCACACCACCGACCGACCAGCCCAGGATGCGATACGGGCCATGCGGTGCGACCTCGCGGATCTGCGCGACATAACGCTGCGCGAGCGCGTGGGCATCGGTGATCGACGGTTCGCCACCGACCACATGCGGGTCCTGCAGGCCGTAGATCGGCCGATCGGCCAGATACGGCACCAGCCCGCCGTAGAACCAGGCCAGCCCACCGGCGGGGTGAACGCAGAACAGCGGCGGTCGCGAACCCTCGGCGCGCAGGGTGATCAGCACGTCGGCAGTCGCGGCGTCGGCCCCGGTGATGCGTTGCGCGAGCCCGCGCACCGTCGCGTCCGAGAACAGCCAGGCCAGTTCGATCTCGAGTTGATGCTCGCCGCGCAGATATGCCGCGACCCGCGCCGCCGACAGGGAATTGCCCCCCAGATCGAAGAAGCTGTCGTCGGCACCGACCTCGTCGACGTCGAGTACCTCGACGTAGGCGGCGGCGACGGCACGCTCGACGTCGTTGCGCAGCGGCTCGATCTCGCGCTCGACGATCTGCGGCGCGGGCAATGCCCGTTTGTCGAGCTTGCCGACCGGGGTGAGCGGCAGATGCGCGAGCACCGTGATCGACGCGGGCACCATGTGCGCCGGGAGCCGCCGGGTGAGGTGCGCGCGGAGATCGGCGATCAACGTCGCCTGATCGGCGTCGGGATCGGTCGGCACCACGTAGGCGGCGAGCGCCGAGGCCACCGATCCCCCAACTCCTTCCGCACCGACCCCGTCAGCACCGACCCCGATGACGACGGCGGCGTCGACGAGGCGGTGCCGGCCGAGTTCGGCCTCGATCTCGCCGAGTTCGATCCGTAGTCCGCGCAACTTGACCTGATCGTCGCTGCGGCCGGCATATTCGATCACCTGACGTCCGTCGGGCCCGCGACGCCGGCGTGCGAGGTCGCCGGTGCGGTACATCCGTGTACCGGGCGCGCCGAACGGTGCGGCGACGAAGCGCTCGGCGGTCAGACCCGGGCGGTCGAGGTAGCCCCGCGACAGCGCGCACCCGGCGATGTAGAAGTCGCCGACGACACCCTCGGGCACGGGATGCAGCCGGGCATCGAGGACGACCTGCTGCAGTCCGTGCAGCGGCGCACCGATCCGCACCGGCGTCCCCGGAGTGGCGATCTCGCCGATGTTGGTGAGGATCGTCGTCTCGGTGGGGCCGTAGGCATTCTGTATCCGGACGTGCGCCGACCAGTGGTCCTGCAGCGCCTGCGGTACGGCCTCACCACCGACGGCGATGCACTCCACCGCGGGCAACCGGGCCGGGTCGAGGGTCGACAGGGTCGTCGGGGTGAGGAACGTGTGTGTCACCTCACGGTCGATCATGAACTCCTGCAACGCCTCCCCGCCGACGGCGTCGGCCGGTCGATAGACCAGGGTGCCGTTGTTGGCCACGGCGAGAAGATATTCGAGGACCGAAGCGTCGAAACTCGGTGACGCATAACCCATCACGATCGGCCCGTCACCGACGCCGAGCCGCGCCGACTCGGCGCGTGCGAAGTTCCACAATCCGGTGTGCGAGACCGCGACACCCTTGGGCCTGCCGGTCGAGCCGGAGGTGTAGATGACGTAGGCCACGTTGTCCGGACGCACCACCCGCAACCGGTCCTCGGCACCGATCGGCGCGTCGTCCATCGCCGCGATCTCGGCTGCGGTCGACTCGTGATCGGTTGCCACCCACTCGAAGTCATCACCCGGCAGGTCACCGACGGACGCGATCGACAAGCCGAGGACGGCCCCGGAATCCTCGATCATGGCCGAAACGCGCTCGGCCGGATAGCCGGGGTCGATCGGTACGTAGCCGCCACCGGTCTTGGCGACCGCCCAAATCGCCACGAACAGATCGGCCGACCGCGGGATCGCCAGCGCCACCAGTGATTCGGCGCCGATTCCGCGGCCGATGAGCCATCGTGCCAGCCGGTTCGAGCGGGCATCGACGTCGCGGTAGGACAGTGCTGTACCGGAGGGGTCGATGACCGCGGTACGTCTGCGCTGGCCGGCGACCGCCGCGGCGAAGATGTCGGCGAGCACCATGGGCGCCACCTCGGGCCCCCCGGACACCGGGACCAGCTCGTCGATCTGTTCGGCCCGCAGCAGCGGTGCGTCACCGACCGCGGTACCCGGCTCGGCGGTCAGCCGATCCAACAGACCGACCAGGCTCGCGGCCATCGACTCGACGCGGTGCGCATCGAACAGATCGGTGGCGTACTGCACGGCGCCGGACCAGGAGTGGCCCGCCGCTGCCGGGGTCACCGAGAACAGCAGGTCGACCTTGGCCGGTATCTCCCCGATCGACAGCGGCCGAACCTGCAGACCGGCCACCTCACCGCCGGCGACCGACTCCCCGGCGAGTTCGGCGATCACCGACTGTTCGAGGGTGAGCAGGACCTGGGTCAGAGGCGCAAACGCTTCCGAGCGCACCGGATTGAGGTGATCCACCAACGTCTCGAACGGGATGTCGGCGTGCGCGTACGCGTCGAGATCGATGCCCCGGATGCGTTCGAGCAGGCCGTGGAAGGACTCCTGAGCCCGATAGTCGGACCGCAGGACCAAGGTGTTGACGAACATGCCGATCAGCGGGTCGAGTTCGGGTCGGCCACGGCCGGCGACAGGTGTGCCGACCGCGATGTCGTCGCTCGCCGACAGCCGGGCGAGCAGTACCGACAGCCCGGCGTGGATCACCATGAACGGGGTGACCCGATACTCCTGGGCGAGTGCGGTGATCCGCTCGGCGATCGGGGCGTCGATCTCGAAATGTGTTGTCGCCCCGCGGGTGGACGCGACCACCGGACGCGGACGATCCGTCGGCAGGTCGAGCACACTGGGCAATCCCGCGAGCTGATGCGACCAATAGTCCCACTGTGCGTGCAGGATCGAACCCGGCTCGTCGACCGACCCGAGGTGCCGGTGCTGCCATACCGCGACGTCGGCGAATTGCAGTGCGAGCGGCTCGAACTGCGGTGGCACTCCGGCCACCCGTGCGTGGTACGCCGTCACCAGATCGGCGACGAGCGGCGCCAGTGACTCGCCGTCGGCGGCGATATGGTGCAGCACCAGCACGAAGACGTGCTCCTCGGGGCTCGCCGACCACAAGCGGGCGCGCAGCGGGAAGTCGACGGTGACGTCGAACCCCGTCGTCGCCGCCGCCTCGAGGTCGTCGCGGCTCCCGGCTATCTGCCAGTCGACCGGCGCGGATACCGGGTGGACGAGTTGCTCGGGCACACCGGCGTTCTCGGGGAAGGTGGTGCGCAGGATCTCGTGGCGGGCGACGACGTCGAGGACCGCGGCATGCAAGGCCTCGACGTCCAACGCGCCGTGCAGGGCCAGCGCCGCGGGCACGTTGTAGGCCGGTGAGGTGGGGTCGAACCGGTTGATGAACCACATGCGTTGCTGCGCCAGGGACAGCGGCACGCGGTCGGGTCGTGGCGCGGGTGGCACCATCGCCGGACCCGATGCGCCCCGACCGCCGGCGAGGGCGGCGAGTTCCCGGACGCTCGGTGCCTCGAAGACGTCACGGACCGAGATCTCGCGTCCCAGCGCCTCACCCGCGCGCGCCGCCACCCGCATCGCCGACAGCGAGTTGCCGCCCGCGTCGAAGAACGACGCGGTCACACTGACCTGCTCGACGCCGAGCACGCCGGCGAAGACCTCGGCGAGCACCTGTTCGGCCGGTGTGGACGGTGCCACGATCTCCCCCGACACCTGTTGCGGCGCAGGTAGTTCTCGGCGTGAGATCTTGCCGGCGGTGTTGAGCGGCATCTGCTCGAGCAGCACCCAGGTGGCCGGCCGCATGAACTCCGGCAGCGCCCGGGTCACGGTGGCCTTGACGGCATCGAGGTCGACGGTGTCGGGCGCGAGATAACCCACCAGCGATTCGCCGGCAGGTGTGGCGACCACCGTCGCGGCGGCATGGACGACCCCCAGGGCGGAGGTGAGCACGGCCTCGATCTCGCCGAGTTCGATGCGCTGGCCCCGCAGCTTGGTCTGGAAATCGGTGCGGCCCAGGTACTCCAACTCGCCCTCGGCGTTCCAGCGCACCAGGTCGCCGGTGCGGTAGAGCCGAGCGCCGGCAGGCCCGTAGGGGTCGGCGACGAACCGTTCGGCGGTCAGGGTGGGTTGGCCGGCGTACCCGCGAGCCACGAGATCCCCGCCGAAGTACAACTCGCCGGGCAGCCCCGGCGGAACCGGACGCAGACGCTCGTCGAGGACGAGCGCGACGGTGTTCCACAGTGGCCGACCGATCGGCACGGTGTGGCCGTCGCGCCGGATGTGCTGCACCGCGGCGTAGATCGTCGTCTCGGTGGGACCGTACTGGTTGTACAGTTCCGTGGCGGGCAGCAGTCGCCCGATCGCGTCGGCCACCGGGCGGGTGAGCGCCTCACCACCGGTGTGCAGCAACCGCAACGCCGTGAGTTCGGCCAGGTCGGATTCGTCGACGATCTCGGCCATCGCGCCGAGCACCGAGGGCACCAGCGTCGCCGAGGTGACGCCGTGATCGATCATGCGGCGCGTCACCAGCACCGGGTCGCGATGCTCTCCGGGGTGGAGCAGGACGAGCCGTCCGCCGCACACCACGGGGCGCACGATCTCGATGATCGCGGGGTCGAAGGTGTACTCGAGTTGTTGCAGCACAACGTCGCCCGGGCCGAATCCGTAGTAGTCGCGGTCGAAGGCCAGATGCGTGCTCAACGCCCGACGCGAGACGGTGACACCTTTGGGTCGTCCGGTCGACCCGGAGGTGAAGATGGTGTAGGCCGCGTGCTCGGGAAGGACCGTCGCGCGGCGATCGTCGGCGGTGGAGTCGACCACAGAGAGATCCACGGCAGTGGCGGCATCGACCGTCAGGGTCCGCACGTCGGGCAGTGCGGCGATCCCGTCGGGGATCGGGCCGGGTCCGACGAGGACGAGTGACACGTCGGCCACCTCGGTCATGTAGCGCACCCGATCTGCCGGTGCGCCGGTGTCGATCGGCACGAACTGTGCGCCCGCAGCCCACACGGCGTGGATCGCCACGATCATCTCCACCGAACGTGGGATACACACGGCCACAGCCGTGTCCGGTCCCACTCCGGACGCGATCAGCTCACGGGCGAGCGTGCTCGCGCGGGTGAGCAATTCGGCATAGGTGACCTCTCGCTCGTCGGCGATCACCGCGATCGCGTCGGGCGTGTCGGCGGCGCGGCGGGCCAGCAGGTCGGTGACCGCATCACCCTCGAGCGGTACCACCGCGCCGTGCGCCCAGTCGTCGAGGAGCGCCGTGGTGGCCGAATCCACCAGCGGCACTTCGCCGATCGGGGTGTCCGGTGCGTCGACGAAGGTCTGCAGGATTCGGGTGAGCGCGGTGGCGAAGACCATGATCTGCGCCTCGTCGAAGGCCGTGGGCAGATACGCGAATCGCAGGTGGAGCCGATCCCCGCGCACCGAGGTCGCGAGGTTCAGCGGGTAGTGGGTGGAGTCGCTGACGTCCACGCCGCGCACCTGTAGTCCCCCGACCGCCGTCGGCGACGCCGAGGACAGGGAGGCGGTGTCCACCGGGTACGACTCGTGCACGGTGAGGGTGTCGAAGGCGATGGGAACGCCGCTGTGCGCGATGATCTCGGGCAGACCGAGATGCTGGTGGTCGAGGACCGCGGTCTTGTCGTCCTGCAGGGCGCTTGCCACGGCCGCCAGGGTGGCGTCGGGGTCGACGTCGACGACCACCGGCAGCGTGTTGATGAACAACCCGACCATGTTCTCCACGCCGGGAAGGTCGGCGGGACGGCCCGACACGGTCTCCCCGAACGTGACCACACGCGAGTCCGAGAGCCGCGAGACCAGCAGCGCCCAGGCGACCTGCAGCACGGTGGCCAGGGTGGTGCCGTGTCTGCGGACCGAATCCTCCAGTGCGGCGGTGAGTTCGGCCGGTACGGCAACGATGTGTTCGGCGGGTCGGTGTTCGGCGGTGGCCTCGGCACCCGGTGCGACGAGGGTCGGCCCCTGCGCACGAGCGAGTCGTCGCGCCCACGCCTGCAGCCCCGCGCGATCATCGATGCGGCCGATGTGGTGCAGGAAGTCCCGGAAGTCTCCCCCGGATCCGTCGCCGGTGTAGGCCGATCCGGTGGCATACAGCGCCATCAGGTCGGCCAGGACCAGTGGCCCCGACCAGCCGTCGAACAGGATGTGGTGGTTGGTGATCACCACATCGGTCTGATCGCCGTGACCGATCACCACCACCCGGAGCAGCGGCGGCGACGCGAGGTCGAACGGCTCGTTGCGTTCCTGCCGCGCGATCTCGGCCACCCGGTCCGGTGCCGCGGCGTCGTCGGCGAGGTCGACGACCCGCCACCCGGCCCGTGCGTCGGGCGGGATCACCGCGAGGACCGCACCACTGCGGGCACGCACGAACCCGGAGGCGAGCACCCGGTGCCGGAGCAGCAACTCGTCGGCGGCCGCACGCAGCCGGTCGAGGTCGACGTCCCCACCGAGCCGGAGTACCGCCTGGGTGACGTACGCATCGACGACGTCGTCTGCGGTGTCCGCAGTGCCACCCGAGGTGGCCGTGGCCGGGCCGTTACCGGCGAGCACCGACTGGAAGTAGAGGCCGCGTTGCAACGGCGACAGCGGCCAGATCGCCGCTCCGGGATAACGCGCCGCCACCTCGTCGAGGTCGTTCTGGGTGGCGTGACTGCCGGGCACGTCGGACGGTGAAAGACCCACCGGCTCTCCGGCGTCGACGATCTCAGTGAGTTCGGCCAGTTCTCGCCGCCACCGCTCGGCGATGTCGGTGGCGTCGGCCTCGGAGAGTACGCCCTGGGCGAATCGCAGATCGGCGGCCAGTACCGGCCCATTCGCTCCGGTGTTGACGGCGGCGTTGATGGTCAGCGGCGCCATCACCGGCATCGCCCCCGACACCGAGGACGGCAGGAACGGCGCGTCGGGTGCGGGCAGGAAGTGGGCCGTCGCGCCTCCGCCGACGTCTCCCCCGCCGTCGGTGGCAGCCCGGTTGCCGAGGTAGTTCAGGGCGATCGTCGGCAAGGGGCGTTGCGCGAGAGGCGAGTTCGCCACCGCACGCAGGTCGGCGAATCCGATGCCATGATCGGGGATCGTCAGTCGTTGTTCCTTGGCCGATTTGACCGCGTGCACGGCGTCGGCACCGGGGTCGACGAGCATCGGGATCAGGGTGGTGAACCATCCGACGGTGCGCGAGAGGTCGGCACGACGCGGGTCCGGGCCGGACTCGAGGATGTCCTCGTGGCGGCCGTGGCCCTCGACGAGGATCGTCACCGCCCGATCGTCGGCGATACCACGCTGCTGCTGCCAGGACCGGATCGCGCGCGACAGGGTGCCGGCGAGAACGTCGTTGACGCTGCCGCCGAATGCTTCGGGCACGGCCGCGAGCAGTGACCCGGTGATCGGCGCGTCGATCCGCGCGATCACCGAGCCGACCGTGCGCAGGCGGTCCCGCTGCGGATCGGGGTCGACGCCCAGCCGGGTGGGCGTCTCCGGAGAGCGCGAAAGCCACAGCGCCAGTTCGGATTCCCGCGACTCGCGCCGATCGGCCAGCGCCTGTTGCCAGGCGCGCATCGACGTCGGCTCGGAGCGTACGACCGGCGGCGTGCCGGCCGACACCGCCGCCGCCGCGGTGAGCAGGTCCTCGATGAGGATCGGCCACGACACGGCGTCGACGGCCAGATGGTGGATCACCAGGACCAACCGGGCGGCGTCGGCACCGACCACCAGCGCGGTACGCATCACCTGCCCGGCGGCCGGATCCAGTAGCGCTGCCGCCCGCGCATGAGCGGCGCGCACCGATTCGTCGAAATCTTCTGTGCCGGAGGCACTGTCGGTGATCACCCGGTCGATGGCGGCGTGCGCGTCGAACGGCTCGCCGGTCGTCAACGCCCATCCGACCGCGCCGCGGGTCAGTCGCGCCGTGAGCATCGGGTGCGCCGCGCAGACCGCCGCCAGCATGGTCGCGAGATCGTCGACCGACAGTTCCCTCGGTGCCGCCAGCACCATCGACTGGTTGAAGTCGGCGAAGTCCTCGGGTACGGGCGAGGTGTCGACCATCCACGAGATGATCGCGCCGAGTTCGGTCGGCCCGGTGGGTCCGCCGGGCGGGTCGGCCAGTACCGGTAGCGCTGTGGCACCGTCGGTGGCTGCACGGGCCATCGCCCGAACGGTCTTGTGTTCGAAGATGTCTCGTGGGGTCAGCGTCAGTCCGGCGGCCTTGGCCGCCGAGGCGAGCTGGATGGACATGATGGAGTCGCCGCCGAGGGCGAAGAACGATTCGGTCACGCCGACCTCGTCACGACCGAGGAGGCCGGCGACGATCGCGGCGAGAGCGGTCTCGGCGGCGGTGGCCGGCGATACGCGATCGGCGGCCTCGAATACCGGCTCCGGCGCGGGCAGCGCGGCCCGGTCGAGTTTGCCTCCCGGGGTGAGCGGCAACTCCGCGAGGACGACCACCTGATGCGGGATCATGTGCCCGGCCAGCCGTGCACCGGCGGCGGTGACGATACGCGCCGGGTCGATGGTGGCGCCGTCGTCGGGAACCAGGTAGGCCACGAGCCGCGATCGCCCGGAGTCGTCGGCGACTCCGAGGACCACCGCCGAGGCCACCTCGGGTAGATCGGTGAGCACGGACTCGATCTCGCCGAGTTCGATGCGTTGCCCGTTGATCTTGACCTGATGGTCGGCGCGCCCGGCGAATTCGATCTGCCCGTCGCGGCGCAGACGCACCAGGTCGCCGGTGGCGTACATCCGCTGCCCTGGGATACCGGTGAACGGGTCGGCGACGAAGGACGTTGCCGTCAGGCCCGGCCGTCCCAGGTAGCCGCGGGCCAATGAATCGCTGGTCCCCAGATACAGCTCGCCCACCACCCCGCGCGGCACGGGGTGCAGTCGCGCATCGAGGACGTAGGCGGTGAATCCGCGGACAGGATGGCCGATCGTCACCGGTCGGCCCACCTCGGAGCGGCCGGTGCTCGACCAGACCGTAGCCTCCGACGGGCCGTAGAAGTTGTACATGCGGCGTCCGTCGGCCCCGCGTCCGTCGGCACCGCGCCCATTCGCCCAGCGCGCCACCAGTTCCGGCGGGCAGGCCTCACCGCCGGTGACCAGATTGCGGATCGTGCGACCGCGTTCGACCGGGACGGTCGCGAGCACCGTCGGGGTGATCAGGGTGTCGGTCACCCGATCGCGGCTCAGGACGGCGCCGAGGGCCTCCCCGGCGTAGGCGGTCGGGGGCGCCACCACCAGGGTGTGTCCGAGTGCGACGGACCACATCATCTCCAGCACGGAGGCGTCGAAACTCGGTGAGGCGACGTGCAGGACGCGGGTGTCGGGCGCCTGTTCGGGGGTTCCGGTGATCTCCCGGAGAGCGTCGACGAGAGTCGCGATGCCACGGTTGCCGACGCCGACGGCCTTGGGTCGGCCGGTGGAGCCGGAGGTGTAGACGAGGTAGGCCAGGGTGTCCGGGCCGATCTCGCCGGCACGGTCGGCTGCGGTCACCGGCGCTGCCGGGCGGGCGGGATCCGTGGCGATCGCGACATCGATCCAGTCGCAGCCGCCGGCGGCACCCAGGCGGTGTCGGGTCGCCGCGTTGGTGACGCCCAGGCGCACACCGGAATCGGCGATCATGTAGTCGATGCGGTCCTGGGGGTAGGCCGGATCGATGGGCACGTAGGCGGCTCCGGAACGAATCACGCCGAATACTGCCACGACGGAATCGACGGAGCGTTCGAGGCCGACGGCGACCACGTCGTCGGGGCGCACACCGCGCGCGATGAGCTCGCGCGCCAACCGGTGGGTGCGCTCGTCGAACTCGCTGTGCGAGAGCACCTCACCGTCGCAGATCACCGCATCACAGGCCGGGTCGAGCACCCGCGCGTCGAGGATGTCGACGAGCGGTCGGGGTGTGCTGATCCCGCCGTCGGCGGCCGGCTCGAGGACGCCGGTGGAATTACGACTGGGGCGCATCGCCGAGAGCGCGGCATCGTCGACGACGTCGATGTCGCCGACCGCGCGCCGGGGGTCGGCGACCATGGTGGTGACGACCTGGAGCCAGGTCTGCGCGAACCGGACGACGGTGTCCTCGTCGAACAGCGATGTGGCGTAGAGGAAGTCGGCACGCATCGGACGATCGGCGGACCGGTCGGCGACGCCGACCGTCAGATCGAACTTGGCCACCGCGTTCAGCGGTCCGAGCGGGCGTGCGGCCAGCCCCGCCACCTGAACCTCGGCCTCGGCGTCTGCGGGGGCGCCGGCCGATTCGTGGGTGAACGCGATCTGCACCAGCGGTGGGTAGGCGGTCGAGCGCTCGGGGGCGAGTTCGTCGATGAGATCGTCGAATTGCACGTCGGCGTGGGCGAAGGCTTCGACGTCGGTCGAGCGCACCGCCGCCACGAAGTCGCCGATCGGCACTGCCGGATCGACGTCGGTGCGCAGCACGAGGGTGTTGACGAACATCCCCACCAGATCGGCGAGCGCGGCGTCGGTGCGCCCGGCGATCGGCGCCCCGATCACCACGTCGGAGGTGGCGGCCAGGCGCGCCACGGTGATGGCCAGCGCGGCGTGAGAGAGCATGAACGCCGTCACATCATGTTCGCGGGCAAAGGCTTCGAACTTCGCCGCCACCGCGTCGTCGACCTCGACGGAGACGACGGCCGCCGTCGTGTCGAGCACCGCGGGGCGCGGGCGGTCCATCGGCAGGTCGGTGACCGCGGGCAGTCCCGCGAGGTGGGCACGCCAGTAGGCCATCGCAGCGGCGGCCGGCGATCCGGGATCGGCGACGTCCCCGACGACCTCGCGCTGCCACAGCGCGAAGTCGGCGTACTGCACCGGCAGTGGCAGCGGTGCGTCGATCCCCGCGCCGGTGCGTCGTAGGTAGGCATTGAGCAGATCCCCGACGAACACCGGCGAGGACTCACCGTCAAAAGCGATGTGATGCACCGTGATCACCACATCGGAATGTGCGGCACGATCCTCCGCGGCGCGGCCCCCACCGCGATCGGTTCGCACCCGCACCCGGATCGGCAGGCGGCTCGACACGTCGAACCCACGGACGGCACTCGCGGCGAGTTCGGCCTCGTCGTCGGTGACCGCGAAGTCGAGTTCTTCTGCCGCCGCGTCGGTCTCGAGTATCCGCTGGTATGGGCCGGCGCCATCGGACGGGTAGACGGTGCGCAGCACCTCGTGTCGCGCGAGGACGTCGAGGACGGCCAGCCGAAGGGCGTCGGTGTCGACCGCACCCTCCACTCGCAGGCCCATCGGGATGTTGTAGGCCGACGAGTCGGTGTCGAACTGGTTGATGAACCACATCCGCGACTGCGCGGTCGACAGCGGAAGCCGTTGCGGCCGTGGTCGTGCCGTGAGCTGTGCCCGGGTCCGGCCGCGGCCGGTCAGGGCGTTGGCGAGTCCGCGGACCGTCGGCGTGTCGAACAGATCGCGGACGGTGACATCGGCGTCGAGTGTCTGCGCCACCCGGGCGGCGACGCGGGTCGCTGCCAACGAGTTGCCCCCGAGGTCGAAGAACGACTCGGTCACGCTCACCCGATCGAGTCCCAGCACGTCGGCGTAGATCGCCGCGATCTCGGTCTCGGGTCCGGTCTCGGGCGCGACGATCTCACGGACCTCGATCTCCGGCCGGGGCAGCGCGCGACGGGCGACCTTGCCCGCACTGTTGCGGGGCATGACCGCCATCGGCACCCACAAGGTGGGTCGCATGTATTCCGGCAGTGCCCGCGTGACGGTCGCCCGGACGGCGTCGAGGTCGACGTCGTCGGGGCTCACATAACCGACGAGCTGTGCTCCCGCGGGAAAGTCGACGACGGCCGCGGCGGCGTGCACGACACCGGGGGCCGATGCGAGTACCGCCTCCACCTCGCCGAGTTCCATCCGCTGCCCGCGCAGTTTGACCTGAAAGTCGGTGCGGCCCAGGTACTCGATTTCGCCGGCGGAGTTCCAGCGCACCAGGTCGCCGGTGCGGTACAGGCGCGCGCCGGGCGGCCCGAACGGATCGGCGACGAAGCGCTCGGCGGTGAGCGCCGAGGCAGAGGCATACCCACGCGCGATCTGGATGCCGCCGAGGTAGAGCTCACCGGGCACGCCGACCGGTACGAGTTGCAGCCGCGCGTCGAGCACGAACGTGGTGGTGCTCGGCACCGGGACACCGATGGGCACGGTGGCCTCGCCGGGCAGGACGTGGTGGGCGGTGACGTCGACCGCCGCCTCGGTGGGGCCGTAGAGGTTGTGCAGCTCCAGCGCGGGCAATTCGGCGAGGACCGCCTGCGCGGTGGCCGCCGCGAGCGCTTCCCCGGAGGTGAACATCGCCCGCAGCGAACGCAATCCGGACAGCCGCGGGCCGAGCACGTCGACGAACGTGGCCAGCATCGACGGCACGAAGTGGATGACCGTAACGTTCTCGGTGGTGATCAGGTCGGCGATGTGGTCGGGGTCGCCGTGCCGATCCGGCTCGGCCAGCACGAGGGTCGCGCCGACGGTCGCGGGCAGGAACAACTCCCACACCGACACGTCGAAGGTGATCGGCGTCTTCTGCAGCACGACGTCGGAGTCCTTGAACCCGTACCACTCCCGCATCCACTCGAGCCGGTTGACGATCGCCGAGTGGGAGACCGTCACCCCCTTGGGGCGCCCGGTGGAACCGGAGGTGAACAGCGTGTAGGCGGCATCGTCGGGCCGGATCGGTGCGCGCCGTTCGGCGTCGGCGATCGGCGGGGTCGCCGGGTCGATCGGCACCCACGTGTCGACGCCGATCACCCGGATCGGTTCGGGCAGGTCGGCGATCACCGCGGGAGCCGCGCCGTCGACGACGAGGACGATCCGGGCGTCGGCGGTGTCGAGCATGTATCGCACCCGGTCGAGCGGTGCGTCGACGTCGAGGGGGACGTAGTGGCCGCCGGCCTCGACGATCGCGTGGATCGCGACGAGCATCTCCACCGAGCGTGGCATCGCCACGCCCACCGCCACATCGGGGCCGACGCCCGCGGCGATCAGCCATCGGGCGAGATCGTTGACGCGCGCCGCGAACTCCGCGTAGGTGACCCGTCGGTCACCGCACACCACGGCCACGCCGGGCGACGCGGCACTCATCCGGACGACCTCGGTCACGCGTTGTCTCCCTCTCTGTGCCCCGTGTCCCCATGCCGGTTGTCCCCGTGCAGGCCGCCCCCGTGCCACTGTGTACTCGCGTCGTCGGTGCGGGGTCGCGCCCTGTCCGACATCAGTGTCGACAGGGTGCTCGCGGGATGGCGCCCCGGGGTGCCCGACGACCACTGCACCAGCGTGTCACGTTCGGTCGGGGCGACGATCGGGGCGGCACCGACCACAGCGTCGGGCGTCTCGGTCACCGCGTCGAGCACGGCGACGAAACGCGCCACCAACGTGGCGATACCGGCCTCGTCGAAGAGGTCGGTGGCGTATACCACCGACGACCGCCATGGTCCGTGAGCGCTCGCGCCGATGCTGATCGACAGGTCGAGCTGCGCACCGACCACCGGCGGGGTCATCGGCGTGATGACGATGCCGGAGTCGTCGGCGACGGCGTCGGTCGGTGTCGGCTGCGCCAGGGTCAGCAGCACCTGCGCCAGCGGTGAGAATGCTTGTGAGCGCACCGGATCGACGGCGTCGACGACGGTCTCGAACGGGATGTCGGCGTGCGCGAACGCTTCGAGGTCGACTCCCCGGACATCGTCGAGCAACTCCGCGAATCCCGTCGCGGGATCGACGACGGTCCGCAGGACGAGCGTGTTGACGAACATGCCGATCAGTCCGTCGAGTTCGGCCTGGCCACGGCCGGCGATCGGGGTGGCGATCGCGATGTCATCGGTCGCCGAGAGCCGTGCGAGAAGCACCGCGAGTGCCGCGTGGATCACCATGAACGGGGTGACGCCACGGTCGCGCGCCAGACCCGACACACGGTCGGCGATCGGGCCGGGGATCTCGAACTCGAAGAGCGCACCGGCCTGCGAGGCGACCGCGGGCCGCGGATTCTTCGCGGGCAGGTCGAGAACGTCGGGGAGCCCGCGCAACTGCTCTCGCCAGTAGGTGAGCTGACGTCCGACGACGGTCTGCGGGTCATCGGCGGAGCCGAGTTCGCGGTGTTGCCACAGTGCGTAGTCGGCGAATTGCACCGGCAGTGGCGCGAATTCGGGGTTCTCGCCGGCCACCCGGGCTCGATAGGCGGTGATCATGTCCGCGATCAAGGGCCGCATCGATTCGCCGTCGCCGACGATGTGGTGGATGACCGCGAGCAGGACCCAGTCGTCGTCGCCGGCGTGCCACAGCCGGACCCGGAACGGCGGTCGCGCAGTGACGTCGAAGCCGGTGGCCGCGGCCTCGTACATCTGTGTCTCGTCGGCGACCACCGCCCAGTCGAGGCGGGCGAGAACGTCGTCGGGGCCGTGTACCCACTGCACCGGTTCGCCGTCGATCGTCGGGAATGTGGTTCGCAGGATCTCGTGGCGCGCAACGACATCGCGCACCGCAAGCGCCAGTGCATCGGGATCCAGGGGCCCGCTGATGCGCAACCCGACCGGAATGTTGTAGGCGACCGAGTCCGGCTGCAGGCGGTTCAAGAACCACACGCGGCTCTGTGCGAAGGACAGCGGGACGGGCTCGGGTCGCGGGACGACGGCCCGGACCGGCGCGAGTGCACCGGCGCGGCCCGCGGCCACCCGGGCCAGTGCCCGCGGGGTCGATGCCTCGAATACGTCGCGCACACCGAGGTCGGCGTCGAGCGCATCACCGACGCGTGCTGCGAGTCGGGTGGCGGTGAGCGAATTGCCGCCCAGGGCAAAGAAATCCGCGGTGACCGACACGGTGTTCACGCCGAGGATCTCGGCGAAGCACGCCACCACTGCGGCCTCGGCGGCCGATGCGGGGCCGACGTGCTCACCGGCGTCGAGCACGGGGTCGGGAAGTGCACGTTTGTCAACCTTGCCCGCAGGCGTGAGCGGCAGGTGGTCGAGGACGGTGACAGCCGCGGGCACCATGTGCGCGGGCAGTCGCCGGCCGAGGAACTCAGTGAGGTCGGCCGGTGTCACCGATTCGGCTGCGGTGCCGCCGTCACCCGAGGTCACGACGTAGGCGGCGAGTGCGGTCGCGACCGATCCGCCGACCCCGATCACGACGGCGGCGTCGATCGCGGGATGCGCCGTCAGTGCCGTCTCGATCTCGCCGAGTTCGATGCGCAGGCCACGCAACTTGATCTGGTCGTCACTGCGTCCGACGTACTCGATCACCAGCCGTCCGGTGTCGGACGAGCCGGTGTCGAACGAGCCGGTGCCGGAGGGTCCGGACCTGGCAGCTACCCACCGGACGACGTCGCCGGTGCGATACATCCGCTCGCCCGGCGCGTACGGGTCGGCGACGAACCGTTCGGCGGTCAGCCCGGGGCGCCGCAGATAGCCACGGGCGAGCGGGGTTCCGGTCACGTACAGCTCGCCGGGCACACCGACCGGGACCGGGTGCAGACGGTCGTCGAGTACCAGGAGTCCGGCGCCGGCGATGGGTCCGCCGATGTGGACCGGCGCAGCGGGATCGAGTGCGGCGCTGATCGCCACCGCCACCGATGCCTCGGTCGGCCCGTACGCGTTGTGGAAGGCCACCCGGCCCGACCAGCCCGCCACGAGCGCCTGCGAGACCGCCTCGCCACCGGCGATCAGGACGCGCAGATCCGGCAGGTCGGCGTCGGGATCGACGGTCGCGAGGACCGCCGGGGTCAGGAACACGTGCGAAAGCTGTTGAGCGCGAAGGAACTCAGTCAGCTGCGCGCCGCCGAGCACGTCGTCGGGTCGATAGACCAGAGTCGCACCCGCGACCGACGCGAGCAGCCATTCCAGCACGGAGGCGTCGAAACTGGCCGACGCGAAGCCCAGCACACGGTCGCCCGCGGTGACGCCCAAACGCTCGACCTCGGCGACGGCGAAGTTGTGCGCGCCGCGGTAGGTGACCGAGACACCCTTGGGCACGCCGGTCGAGCCGGAGGTGTAGATGACGTAGGCGACGGCGTCGAGGTTGTCCGCACCACCGGGAGCGTCGAGGCCCGTATCCGGTTCGCCGGTCCCTGGTTCGACAGTCCCGTGTTCGTGCGAGCCTGCGACGAGGTCGTCGACGGTCAGCCAGTTGAGTCCGCCGGGTGCGGGTAGTTCCTCGCCGGGAGAGCAGATGCCCACGCGCACAACCGAATCGGTGATCATGTGCGCGATGCGGTCGGCCGGGTATCCGGGGTCGATGGACAAGTAGGCGGCACCGAGTCGGGTGATCGCCCACAGTGTCGCCAGACGGTCGACGCGGCGCCCGAGCGCCACAGCGACGATCGTGTCGGTCCCGATGCCCCGAGCGCGCAGTCCGCGGGCGATCGCGGCCGAGCGGGTGTCGAGGTCACGGTAGGTCAGCGATCGGCCGTCGGCGTCGGTCACCGCGGGGGTGTCCGGGCGCGCGGCGGCGACCTCGGCGAAGACCTCACGCAGATGCCGTGGCGCGGCGGCCGGGCCGCCGCTGACCGGGGTCAGTGACCGGCGGGTCTCGACGGGTACCAATTGCAGGTCTCCGCAGGCGATGTCGGGCGCACTCGCGATCGTTGCGAGGATCGTGCGCACCGCGGCGGCGAATCGTTCGATCTGCGCGGCGCCGAAGACGGCGGGCAGGTACTTGAGCGTGATCGCCACACCCTCGGCCGAGGGTGTCGCCGACAGGTTGAGCGGATAGTGCGTCGAGTCGCCGGCGTCGATGCCGAGGATCTGCAGACCACCGGTCAGGGCGGCGTCGGCGGCCGACAGCGACTCGCTTGCCACCGGGAACGACTCGTACACGGTCAGCGTGTCGAACAGCACCGGCAGCCCGGTGGTCGCGGTGATCTCCGGTAGCCCGAGATGCTGGTGATCGAGCACGGCGATCTTGTCCTGCTGCAGGCGCCGCAGCACCTCGGCCGCCGCCGAACCGGGATCGACATCGACGACGACGGGCAGCGTGTTGATGAACAGCCCCACCATCGATTCGACGCCGTCGAGATCGGCGGGCCGACCGGACACGGTTTCACCGAATCCGACGACCCGGTTGCCGGTGAGCCGCGAGAGCAGCACCGACCACGCGAACTGCAGCACCGTGCTCACGGTGACCCCGAGGTCGCGGGCGAGTGTGTCGAGCGCGGTGGACAATTCGGCGCCGAGATGTTCGGTGTGATCGCGCGGCGGGGTGGAGATGTCGTCGTCGTTCTGCGGCGCCACCAGTGTCGGTTCGGTAAGCGGGGCGAGCACTCGGCGCCACGTGTCCAGACCTGTCGAGTCGTCGCGCGCGGCGAGCCGGCGGACGTGCGTACCGAAGTCGGCCGCCACTGCGCCGCTGGTCGGTTCGGCATCCGAATCCCGCTGCGCGAGCGCGGAGGTGAACGTGCCGCGCCCGGCGTAGAGCGCGAGGAGGTCGGCCAGGACGAGCGGCCCCGACCAGCCGTCGAGCAGGATGTGGTGGTTGGTGACGATCAGCGATGCCGCCTCGCCGTGGCGGATCAACACGAACCGGATCAACGGTGGGGCGTCGAGGGCAAACGGCGCGAGCTTCTCGGCCGCGGCGATCTCGGAGACGGAGTCGGCCACCTCGTGCGACCCTCCGCCCAGATCGATTTCACGCCACGGGATATCGACGGCCTCGGGAACGACTGCGACGACCGCACCGGCATCGGTGCGGACATATCCGCTGCGCAGCACCCGATGGTGCGCGAGCAGTGCGGCCGCCGCCGCGTGCAACCGCTCCGCGTCGATCTCGCCGCCGAGCTCGAGAACCGCCTGTGTCACATAGACATCGACGCCGTCGCCCCCGGTGGCCATCTCCGACTGGAAGTACAGGCCCTGTTGCAGTGGCGTGAGCGGCCACACGTCGGCGCCGGGGAAACGCACGGCGAGCGTGTCGAGTTCGTCCTGGCTGATGGTGGTGCCGGGAATGTCGGACGGGCTCGCTCCGATCGGTGCACCGCCGGCCACGACCCCGGCGAGCGCCCGGAGTTCGGCGCTGAAACGCGCTCCGAGATCGGCGACGTCGGCGGCGGTGAAGAGCGCCGACGGGTAGGTCAGCGAGGTGACCAGTTCCCGTCCGCGCGTACCGGTCCGGGTGGCCACGGTGACACTGAGTGCGTTGAGCGCCACCATCGCACCGGTCGCCGACGCGGCGAATCCGGGTGCGTCCCCGGCGGGGGTGAACGGGATCTCCTGTGGCGCTTCGGCGTCGGCGCCACCGGTGCCGCCGGCTGCGCGGCCGGCGCCGAAGAAGTTGAATCCGATACTCGGCAGCGGGCGGGTGGTGAGCTCACTGCGGGGATCGGGGTTCGCGTACCGCAGCAGCCCGAAGCCGATGCCTGCGTCGGGGATCGACAGGCGTTCTTCCTTGGCCGCCTTGACCGCGTGGATCGCGTCGACCGACGGGTCGAGGCGCACGGGCGCGATCGTCGTGAACCATCCGACGGTGCGTGACAGGTCGCTGTCGTAGGGGTGCGGTCCCGAGGCGACGATGTCCTCGTTGCGTCCGTGACCCTCCACGAGCACCGACACCGGACCTCGGTCGTCGATGCCGCGTGCGTGCTGCCATCCGCGCACGGCGCGGGCGAGCGCACCGAGCAGGATGTCGCCCGCGCCCCCACCGAAGGCGTGCGGTACGGAGGTCAGGACGGCCTCCGAGGTCGACGGGTCGAGGATCTCGGTGACCGACACCTCGGTGGCGAACCGGTCGCGGCCGGCCACGACCTCGGCGCCGAGGTCGGTGGCGCGGGCCGGCAGCCGATCGAGCCAGTAGCCCTCCTCCGACATGCGGCGTTCGGCTTGGGCGGCAACCGCATCCGCCCAAGTACGTGCCGAGGTGACCTCCGGTCGCAGGGCGAGCCCGGTGTCGCCGGACTGGGCCTGTCCCCAGGCAGTGACGAGATCTTCCAGCAGGATCGGCCACGACACCGCATCGACGCCGAGATGATGGATCACCAGGACGAGGCGGCCCGCTCCGGCCGGGTCGACGACGAGTTCGGCGGCGACGAGTGCACCGGTGGTTGGGTCGAGGCGTGCTGATGCGTCGGCGAACGCGGTGTGCAGATCGGCGGCGAATCCGTCGGTGCCCACCGCAGAGCCGGATCGCCGGGCGCCGACCGCGGCTGCGATGTCGACGTCCACCCCGGCGGTGAGCGTCCAGCCGTCGTCGGTGGGCACCAGTGAGGCCGCGAGCATCGGGTGGGTATCCACCACCCGCGCGAGCAGAGCCGCGACCGACGACGCGGTGGCGTCGGCGGGCAGGTACAGCACCCGCGACTGCGAGAAGTCACGGAAATCCGAAGGCTGCGTGGAATGTTCGATCATCCACGACACCACTGCCGGAGGTGCGACTGCGCCGCGCGCACCGGTATCGGGCAGCATCGGCAGCGTGGTCGCGGTGTCGAGCGCGGCCCGCGCCATCGCGCGCACGGTGCGGTGCTCGAAGATGTCGCGCGGCGAGAGCGACAGGCCCGTCGCGCGGACCGCCGATGCGAGCCGGATCGACATGATCGAGTCGCCGCCGAGGGTGAAGAACGAGTCGGTGACCGACACCCGCGGCAGTCCGAGGAGACCGGCGACGATCGCGGCGAGGGTTTCCTCGACCGCATTCGCCGGAGCCACGTACTGTGCTGTCGCGAAGTCGAAATCGGGTGCGGGCAGGGCTTTGCGGTCAAGTTTGCCTGCGCTGCCCAGCACGACGTCGTCGAGCGGCATCCACACCGTGGGTCGCATGTACTCGGGCAGTGCGGCAGCCACGGCGGCGCGAGCGGCATCGAGATCCACCGTCGACGGAGACACGTATGCCACCAGATGTGCGCCGCCGGTGTCGGATTCGGCGACGGTGGCCGCGGTGTGGACCACCCCGGGCACCGTCGCGATGATCGATTCGATCTCGCCGAGTTCGATGCGCTGGCCACGCAGCTTCACCTGGAAGTCGGTGCGGCCCAGGTATTCGATCTCCCCGGAGGTGTTCCAGCGCACCAGGTCTCCGGTGCGGTACACGCGGGCGCCGGGCGCCCCGAAGGGGTCGGCGACGAAGCGTTCGGCGGTCAGCGCGGGAGCTCCGGCATAGCCGCGGGCGACCTGGGTGCCGCCGAGATACAGCTCGCCGGGCACGCCGACGGGTACCGGGCGCAGCCGGGCGTCGAGCACGAGTGTGGTGGTGTTCCACACCGGCACCCCGATGGGCACGATCCGATCGGCATGGGTGACATCGGCGTAGGCCACCTCGACCGCCGCCTCCGTCGGGCCGAACAGGTTGACGATAGCGACGTCGGGCAGCAGCTGATGGGCTCGCACGGTCACCGCGGGCGGCAGTGCCTCACCGGAGGCGAACAGCCAGCGCAACGAGGTCAGCTCCGAGATCTGTTCGGGCGGCACCACATCGAGGAACACCGCGAGCATGGACGGCACGAAGTGCACCGAGGTGGCGCGCGTCGCAGCGATCAGGTCGGCGATGTAGAGGGGATCGGCGTGACCGCCGGCGTCGGCGATCACCATCTGCGCGCCGGCGATGACCGGTCCGAACAGCTCCGGTACCGAGACGTCGAAGGTGTACGGGGTCTTCTGGATGATGCGGTCGCCGGTGGTCCACGGATATTCCGCCAGGCCCCAGCGCAGCCGGTTGAGCACCGACGCGTGGGAGACGGTGACGCCCTTGGGACGTCCGGTGGAGCCAGAGGTGAACAGCGTGTAGAGCGCATCGTCGCCACGGATCGGGCGGACGCGCTCGGCATCGGTGAACGGTGCGGTCGATTCGTCGACCGCGACGGTGGTGTCCACCACCATCGACGTGACGACATCGGCGAGGGCGTCGAGATCGGCAGCGACCGGACGCGGGCCGGTGAGCAGCACACGGACACCGGCGGTGTCGACCATGTGGCGCAGGCGTTCGGCCGGCGCGGCGGTGTCGATCGGGACGTACTGGCCGCCGGCGGCGACGACGGCGTGGATCGCGACAACCATCTCGATCGAACGATCGATGCACACACCGACCGCCACCTCGGGTCCCACGTCCGCTGCGCGCAGGGTCCGCGCCAGCGACGCCACCCGCGCGCCGAACTCGCCGAAGGTCACCGTTCGGTCGCGCAGCGACAGCGCCACATCGTCGGGCGCGGCACTCACGCGCGCGGCGATCGCATCGGCGACCGAGCCGGCCGGGATGCGCACCGACGCACCGGTCGCCCGCTGCAGCAGCGCGTCGGTCTCGGCGGCGGGCAGGATCGGTGCGTCGGCGACGGCGATGGCAGGGTCGGCGGTCAGCGAGTCCAGCAGCGCGACAAAGGCGTCGAGCATTGCGTCGATGCGCGCATCGTCGAAGAGGTCGCGGGCGAAGACGGCCTCGATCGGCCAGTCGGCGCCGTGATCGGCCACCGAGACACTCACGGTCAGATCGAGTTTGGCCGGCGGATCGGCCGGGCTGACCGGGGTGATGGTCAGGTCGGCGATGCCGGTCGCGGTCGGCGCGGCCGCGAACTCGGGCAGCGTCGACTGATCGAGTGTCAGCATGACCTGCGCGAGCGGCGCGAAGGCTTCCGAACGGACGGGGCTGACCGCGTCGACGATCATCTCGAATGGCACGTCGGCATGGGCGAACGCCTCGAGGTCGGATTCGCGGACCTGATCGAGCAGCTCGACGAAAGCCATGTCGGGTGTCACCCGCGCCCGGAGCACCAGCGTGTTGACGAACATGCCGACGAGCGGGTCGAGTGCACGCTGGCCGCGGCCGGCGATCGGTGTGGCGACGGTGATGTCGTCACCGGCCGACAACCGCGACAACAACACCGAGAGTGCGGCGTGGACCACCATGAACGGGGTGAGTCCACGCTCGGCGGCGATCGCCCGGATTCGGTCCCCGACCGCCGCGGGCACTGCACCGGTGACACGTCCGCCACGCTGGGTGGCCGCCATGGGCCGGGGGCGATCGGCGGGCAGGTCGATGACGTCGGGGACGTCGGCCAGGGCGTCGGTCCAGTAGGCGAGCTGACGGGCGACCACCGACGACGGATCGTTGCGGTCGCCGAGTTCGCGATGCTGCCACAGGGCGTAATCGGCGAACTGCACCTCCAGCGGCTCGAAATCCGGTGCGCCACCGCCACTGCGGGCCAAATATGCCGTCATGAGGTCGCCGACCAGCGGCTGCATCGACTCGCCGTCGGCGGCGATGTGATGCACGACGAGCGCCACAATGTGCTCGTCGTCGCCGATGCGCAGTACCCGGCCACGGATCGGGAGTTCGGCCGCGACGTCGAAGCCGGTGGTGACCGCGGCCTCGAAGTCGTCGGCGGAATCGACCACCGCCCAGTCCACTTCGTCGTCGATCGCGGCAACGGGGTGGATGAGCGCCGAGGCACTCTCGCCGTCGGCGACGAAGGTGGTGCGCAGCACCTCGTGGCGGGTGACCACATCGGCCAGCGCCGCACGCAATGCCGCGACGTCGAGCCGGCCGGTCACCCGGAACACGGCCGGGATGTTGTAGGTGGGCAGCGACGGATCGAACTGGTTGATGAACCACATCCGCTGCTGTGCGAACGAGAGCGGGATGCATTCGGGGCGTGGGACGGTCGCGGTCACCGGCGGCAGACCCGACGCCCGGCCGGCCACCGCGGCGGCAAGGGTGCGCACCGTCGGTGTGTCGAACAGATCGCGGATCGAGGTCTCGACCCCCAGTGCTTCACCGACCCGGGCGACCAGCCTGGCCGCCGACAACGAATTCCCGCCGAGGTCGAAGAACGACTCGACGACGCTGATCTCGTCGATCCCGAGGATCTCGGCGAAGACGTCGGCGACAGCACGCTCCGCCGCGGATGCCGGTGCGACGATCTCGACCGCCTCGATCACCGGCTCCGGTAGCGCGGCCTTGTCCAGTTTGCCGACCGGCGTCAGCGGGAGTGCCTCGAGGAAGGTGATTGTTGCAGGCACCATGTGCGCCGGGAGTGACTGCGCGACATGTGTTTTCAGATCGGCGACGCTCGCGGACCCGGGGTCGGCGACGACGTAGCCGGCCAGTGCGGTGGCCACCGAACCGCCGACGCCGACGACGACCGCCGAATGCACCGCGGGGTGCGTGGAGAGCGCCGACTCGATCTCGCCGAGCTCGATGCGGAGCCCGCGCAGTTTGACCTGATCGTCGCTGCGCCCGGAGTATTCGAGCACCGGTGCGCCGGTGGCGTCGGCCCGCCAGCGGACGACATCGCCGGTGCGGTACATCCGGTCTCCCGGCCGCCCATGCGGATTGGCGACGAAGCGGTCGGCGGTCAGGCCGGGACGGTCGAGGTAGCCGCGGGAGAGCGGCAGTCCGCAGACGTACAGTTCGCCCGGCACACCGAGCGGCGCCGGGCGCAGGTGGGCGTCGAGCACCATCAGTCCGACCCCGGCGAGCGGGCCGCCGAGGGTGACCGGTTCACCGACCGACATCGGCGCGCTGATGGTCACGCCGATGGTGGTTTCGGTGGGCCCGTACAGATTCTGGATACGACGCAGCGGCGCCCACGCGTCCTTCAACGCCGTCGGGACCGCCTCGCCGCCGGCGTAGACCACGCGCAACGCGGGCACCGAGTGCGGGTCGACGGTGGCGAGCACCGTCGGGGTGAGGAAGGTGTGCGTGATGGCCTGACGCATCAGGAGATCCTGCAGCGCCGGACCGCCGACGGCCTCGGCCGGACGGTAGATGAGCACACCACCGGATACCGCGGCCAACAGATATTCGAGCACCGAGGCATCGAAGCTCGGGGACGCGAATCCCAGCACCCGCGAGTACTCGTCGGCATTCGACCGGCGGATCTCCTCCGCGGCGAAATTCGCGAGACCCGAATGGGTCACCGCGACACCCTTGGGCCTGCCGGTGGAGCCGGAGGTGTAGATGACGTAGGCGACGTTGTCGACCCGGACCTCACCGAGCAACTCCGCGGCAGTGACCGCGGCACCGTCAGCGGCCGCGATCTCCTCGGCGACCGCCGGGTCGTCGAGGCGGACCCAGTCGAATGCCGCACCGGGCAGCACATCGGTGGCGCCCGCGGTGAGGCCGAGGATCGCGCCGGAGTCCTCCACCATGTTCGCGACGCGCTCGGCGGGATAGTCCGGGTCGATCGGCACGTAGCCGCCGCCGGTCTTGGCCACCGCCCAGATGGAGACGAGCAGATCCAGCGAGCGCCCGATCGCCAGTGCCACGAGTTTCTCGGGCCCGATGCCACGGTCGATCAGCCAGCGCGCCAACCGATTCGAACGTTCGTCGAGTTCCCGGTAGGTCAATGAGGCGTTGTCGGCGTCGACCACGGCCTGGCGTGGCCCCCAGGTCACGGCGGCATCGATGACGATGTCGCGCAGAAGTTTCGGTGCGGTACCCGCTCCCCCGGTCACCACGGCGTCGGAGTCTGCGATCTCCACCGGTTCGGGTGCGGACACACGCGCCGCCTCGGCAGTCCGGGCCAGCTCGGCCACCGACGGTTCGCGGCCGACCGCGATGCGACCGACAGGTGCGGCGGGATCACTCAGCGCCTCGTCGAGGACGTCGACGAGACGCCCGGTGAACGCGGAGACCGTCGACTCGTCGAACAGATCGGTGGCGTAGAGCACCGAGCCCGGCCAGTCGGACCCTGCCGTATCCCCTGCTGTCGGGGAGACGCTCACCAGGAGATCCACCCGGGCGGGAACGACGTCGGTGGCAATCGGTTCGACACGCAGACCGGCGATCTCACCGACAGACAGGTCGGCGCCCGCCAATTCCGGCAGGGCGGTCTGATCGAAGGTGAACCACACCTGGGTGAACGGCGCGAACGCCTCGGACCGCACCGCGTCGGAGGCGTCGACGACCGCCTCGAACGGGGCGTCGGCGTGCGCGAAGGCCTCCAGATCGGTGTCCTTGATCGCGGCCAGCAGGTCGGCGAATCCGTGGTCGGCGTCGACCCGGGTGCGCAGCACCAAGGTGTTGACGAACATGCCGACGAGCGGATCGAGCACGGCCTGTCCGCGTCCGGCGATCGGGGTGCCGATGGCGATGTCGTCGCTGCCCGAGAGGCGGGACAACAACAACGACAGCCCGGCGTGGACCACCATGAACGGCGTGGTGCCGTACTCGACGGCGGCCGCGCGGACCTTGTCCCCGGTCGCGGCCGGCAGTGTGAACGGCACCCGCGCACCGCGGCCGCTCGCACGGGGCGGGCGGGGCCGATCGGTGGGGATGTCGAGGACGTCGGACAGTCCGGCGAGCTTGGCCCTCCAGTAGGCTATCTGTTGCCCGACAACAGATTCGGGATCATCCGGCGATCCCAGCACGTCGTGCTGCCAGAGCGCGACATCGGCGAACTGCACCTCGAGGTCGGCGAACTGTGGATCGGTGTCCGCGGTCTCGGCGAGGTATGCGGTCACCAGATCGGAGACCAGCGGTGCCACCGACTCGCCGTCGGAGGCGATGTGGTGGGTGACGACGGCGAGGACGTGCTCGTCGATACCGATCCGTGCGACGCGTACCCGGATCGGCCACTGCGTGGCGACGTCGAAGCCCTCGGCCACCGCAGCCTGGACGTCGGCGACCGAATCCACCTGTGCCCAGTCGAGTTTCGCCGCCACGGCGGACGGACGGCCGATCTTCTGGTACGGCACACCGGATTCGGCCGGGAAGGTGGTTCGCAGCACCTCGTGACGGGTGACCACGTCGACGACGGCGGCATGCAGCGCGTCGACGTCGAGCAGACCGGTCAAGCGCAACACGATCGGGATGTTGTACGCCGCAGAGGTGGTGTCGAGTTGATTGACATACCACATGCGCTGCTGCGCGAATGCCAGCGGAATCCGTTCCGGGCGAGGCGATACCGCGGTGATCGGCGGGCGAGTGTCACCGTTGCCCGCGGTGGCCGCGACGAGCGCGCGCACCGAGGGCGCATCGAAGAGATCGCGGACGCCAATGTCGGTGCCCAGTGCGTCGGCGGCCCGGGCTGCCAGGCGCATCGCCGATAGCGAGTTGCCGCCGAGGTCGAAGAAACTGTCGGTGACACTGATCTGCTCGACACCGAGGATTTCGGCGAACACCTCCGCGACGCGGGTCTCCGCCTCCCCGACGGGTGCCACGTAGTCACCGGCCTCGAATACCGGTTCCGGCAGGGCTCGCCGGTCGATCTTGCCTGCGGTGTTGAGCGCGATGTCTGCGACCGGCATCCACACGGTCGGCCGCATGTACTCCGGGAGCGACTCGGCGACCACGGCGCGCACCGCATCGAGATCGACGGTCTCCCCGGGGGCGGCGGACACATAGCCGACGAGATGCTCACCACCGCCGGGGGCGGAGGCGACGGTCGCGGCCGCGTGCACCACACCCGGGGCCGAGGCGATGACCGACTCGATCTCGCCGAGCTCGATGCGCTGGCCGCGGAGCTTCACCTGGAAGTCGGTGCGGCCGAGGTACTCCAACACTCCATCCGGACGGCGTCGCACCAGGTCACCGGTGCGATAAAGACGGGCTCCCGGCTCCCCGTACGGGTCGGCGACGAAGCGTTCGGCAGATAGGTCCGGCCGCGCGGCGTACCCGCGCGCGAGTTGCACGCCACCGAGATACAGCTCTCCGGGCACACCGTCGGGTACACGATGCAACCGCAAGTCGAGCACCACCGCGGACGAATTCCACACCGGCACACCGATCGGGACGGTCGGGTCGTCGGCGGCGACGTCGTCGATCTGCTCGTAGGTGATCTCGACGGCGGCCTCGGTGGGACCGTACAGGTTGAAGAACAACGCCTCGGGCCACAGTGCACGAGCCTGCGCCGCGACGGCCGGCGGCAGGGCCTCACCGGTCGCCGAGACGATCCGCACCGAATCGAGGCCGGCGAGCCGCTCCTCGCGGTGTGGGCCGGAGCCGAGGATCTCGAGGAACACCGAGAGCATCGACGGCACGAAGTGCACCATGGTGGCGCGGGTGCGGCGGATCTCGTCGGCCACGTAGCCGGGGTCGAGGTGCCCGCCGTCGGCCAGCACGACCAGGGTGGCGCCGATCATCAACGGCGCGAACAGTTCCGGGACCGAGCAGTCGAAGGTGTACGGCGTCTTCTGCAGCACCACGTCACCGGCGTCGATCGGGAGGGTGTCCAGGCCCCACCACAACCGGTTGAGCACCGCGGTGTGCGAGAGCGTGACCCCCTTGGGGCGTCCGGTGGAGCCGGAGGTGAACAGGGTGTAGGCGGCGGCGTCACCGAGCAGTACCGTCGGGCGATCGGCGTCGGTGACCGGTTGCGCCGCTGCCGAGTTCACGTCGACGTCGGTGCTCGAGTCGACCCGGAGGATGCGGACACCGGCGTCGACCGCGGCTCCGACCGCGGCTGCTGCGGCTCCGGTGTCGGCGACGAGCAGGGCTGCGGCACCGGCGGTGTCGAGCATGTACCGCACCCGGTCGGCGGGCGCGTTGACGTCGATCGGCACGTACTGTCCACCGGCGGTCACCACCGCGTGGATGGCTACCATCATCTCCACCGAACGCGGGATGCAGAGCCCCACAGCCACATCCGGACCGACTCCGGTTGCGATCAGCTCACGCGCGAGCGTGTTGACGCGCGCACCGAACTCGGCGTAGGTGACCTCCCGCTCACCGAAGACCAGGGCGCGGGCGGCCGGGGTTCGGTTCACCTGTGCGGCAAGGGCGTCGGGCACGGTTGCCGGCGCCGGCAGGTCGACTCGCGCCCCCCATTCGCTATCGGCGATGCGGGCGGTCTGCGCGGGGTCGAGCAGCGAGGCGTCCCCGACGGCCACGGACGGCGTGGTGCAGAGTTGCTGCAGCAGTGCGATGAACCGCGCCGCGAGCGCGTCGATCCTCGACTCGTCGAACAGGTCGGTCGCATACGTGACCGACAGACCCCACTCCTGCCCGTCCGGACGGGAGGCGACGGTGACGTAGAGATCGGTTTGGGCCGCCACACTCACGTCGTCGACGGCAGTGACCGTCAGACCACCCGCATCACCGAGCGCGTCAATGGCCGAGGCTGCCGGATCGAACGAGAAGATGACCTGGGTGAGAGGCGAGAAGGCCTCGGAACGCACCGGATTCAGCTCGTCGACCAAGGTCTCGAACGGGATGTCGGCGTGCGCGAAGGCGTCGAGGTCGGTGGTACGCACCGTCGCGAGCAGGTCATCGAAGCCCTGCGCGGGATCGATGCGGGTACGCAGCACCAGCGTGTTGACGAACATGCCGACCAGTGGGTCGAGCACCGCTTGACCACGCCCGGCGATCGGCGTGCCGACCGCGATGTCATCGGTTCCCGACAGTCGCGAGAGCAACACCGCCAGCGCGGCGTGCACCACCATGAACGGTGTGACCCCGTGCCGTTGTGCGGCGGCGGAGATCGCGGAGCCCAGTTCGGCGGGCATCGGGTGTGCCACGTGGCCGCCGCGCCCGGAGGCGACCGCCGGTCGTGTCCGGTCGGCGGGAAGCTCGAGAACGTCCGGGAGTCCGGCGAGTTGGTCGGCCCAATACGCCAACTGTCGTCCGACCACCGACTCCGGGTCGTCGGTGGAACCGAGCACGGTGTGCTGCCAGAGCGCGAAATCGGCGAACTGGACCTGCAGCGGCGCGAAGTCGGGTTCGGTGTGGACCGAGCGTGCGACGTACGCGGTCACCAGGTCGGAGACGAAGGGTGCCAACGACTCTCCGTCGGCACCGATGTGGTGGAAGACGATCGCAAGGATGTGTTCGGTTGCCGAGATGGGCCACAACCGCACCCGGATCGGCCAGTCGACGGTGACGTCGAAGCCCGCGGTGACCGCAGCCGCAACGCGCTCCTGCGAGTCCACCACCTGCCAGTCCAGACGGTCGGCCACCGAGTCGGCCGGATCGATCTGCTGCGCAGGCACTCCGTCGACATCTGGGAATCGCGTGTGCAGCACCTCATGTCGGGTGACCACATCCACCACTGCCGCGTGCAGCGCCGCCGCATCGAGATCGCCGGACAGCCGCAGGACCGCCGGGATGTTGTGCATCGCGGTACCCGGGTCGAACCGGTTGATGAACCAGATCCGTTGCTGGGCAAAGGACAGCGGGACCATTTCCGGCCGCGGAGTGACCGCGGTGACCGGCGGAAGACCTGCGGATCGACCCGAGATCAGTTGCACGAGTTCGCGAACCGACGGGGCATCGAAGATGTCGCGGACCGAGATCTCCACGTCCATGGCGAGCCCCACCCGCGCGGCCAGACGGGTGGCCGAGAGCGAGTTGCCGCCGAGATCGAAGAATCCGGTGGTCACCCCGATCTCGTCGACGCCCAGGATCTCCGCGAACACCGCGGCGACGCGAGCCTCGTCGGCCGTCGCAGGCGCCACCATCGTCTGCTCCGGCGCGAGTTCGTCGGGCCGGGGAAGTGCGCGGCGGTCGAGTTTACCGGCCGAGTTGAGTACGACGCGCTCGAGCGGAACCCAGAGAGACGGACGCATGTACGCGGGCAACGCATTCCGGACCGCCGCGGCGACCGCCTCGAGATCCACCGACTCGGGCGCGAGATAAGCGACCAACTGCTGCTCGCCGGCGTTCTCGACCACCGTGGCCGCTGTGTGTACCACGCCGGGAACCGCGGCGATGACCGCTTCGATCTCGCCGAGTTCGAGGCGCTGGCCACGGAGTTTGACCTGGAAGTCGGTGCGCCCCAGATAGTCGATCTCACCTCGGGTATTCCATCGGACGAGGTCGCCGGTCCGGTACAGCCTGCTTCCAGGCACACCAAGAGGATCGGCAACGAAACGTTCGGCGGTGAGGCCGGGACGCGCAGCGTATCCGCGGGCGACCTGGATCCCGCCGATATAGAGTTCACCGGGCAGCCCCGGGGGCAGTGGCCGCAGCCGTGCGTCGAGCACGTGAGCGGTGGTATTCCACACCGGGGAGCCGATGGGTACGGTCTGTTCTTTCGGCGTCACCTCGTGCGCGGTCACGTCCACCGCAGCCTCGGTTGGACCGTAGAGGTTGTGCACCGCGACGCCTGGGAGCAGCCGGAGCAGGGAGTGTGCGGTCGCGCCCGCAAGCGCCTCTCCGGACGTGAAAACGGCACGAAGCGAAGTCAACTCCGCAATGTCCTCTCCCAGGACATCGATGAACGCCGACAACATCGACGGCACGAAGTGCATGACCGTGGCTCGCTGGCGGCGCACCATGTCGGCCACATGCCGCGGATCCCCATGGCGTCCGGCCTCGGCCAGCACCATGGTCGCGCCGGTCAGTGCCGGCAGGAACAACTCCCACACCGACACGTCAAAGGTGTTGGGGGTCTTGTGAATCACCACATCACGGTGGTCGACATCGTAGGCGGCTGCCATCCAGTCCAGACGGTTGAGGATGGCCCGATGATCGACGGTGACCCCCTTGGGTCGACCGGTGGAGCCCGATGTGAACAGTGTGTATGCGGCATTGTCAGCTCGCAACGAACCGAGACGCTCCGAGTCGCTGACCGGGGGCGTCGCGGTGTCGATCGGATCGAGCGCGTCGACGGTGATGACCGAGGCCAGGCCGCCGACGCGCTGCGCTGCGTGCACTTCTGCTGCGCCCGATTTTTCCGACGCCACCAGCGCCACGTCCAACCCGGCGGTCTCGACCATGTAGCGCACGCGTTCGTCCGGGGCATCGGGATCGATCGGTACGTAGTGTCCGCCGGCGGCGACGACGGCGTGAATCGCAATCACCATCTCGGCACTCCGGGGCAGGCACACGGCAACAGGTGTGTCGGGTCCGACACCGTGGGCGATCAGGCGTCGGGCCAGAGCCCAGACCCGAGAGCCGAACTCGGCGTTGGAGATCTTCCGGTCACTCTCGACGATCGCGACCCTATCCGGATACGCCGACAGCATGTCGGCCACCCGTCCCGCGAGGTCGGTTCCGCTGCCGGAAACCCCGGTTGCCGTGACCATCGAACCGCAGGCCCAACCACGGACCTCGCGACGGCGATCCTCACTCATGATCGGGATGTCGGCGAGCAACGCATCCGGCTGATCGACCACGGTTCCGAGGATCTCGCGTACCGTTTCGGCGAACACCTCGACCTGCGCGGCGTCGAAAGCCGTCGGAAGGTAGGAGAGCCGTATCCGCATCCGTTCGCCGTCGGGCATGGTGGCGAGATTGAGCGGATAGTGCGTCGAGTCGCGGCTGTCGATGGCCCGCAGATCCAGCCCGCCGGTGGCCGAGCCACGCGATGTCGACTCCAGAGACGCGGTGTCGATCGGATAGGACTCGTGCACGGTGAGGGTGTCGAACAAGGCACCCGACACCCCGGTGAGGGCAACGAGATCGGGCAACCCCAGGTGCTGATGATCGAGCACGGAGACCTTCGCAGCCTGCAGCCGCGACAAGGCGTCACCGATGGTGGCATCGGGATCGACGTCGACAACGGCGGGCAGCGTGTTGATGAACAAGCCGACCATCGTCTCCACACCGTCGAGATCGGCCGGACGACCCGACACGGTCTCACCGAAGGTGACCACGCGTTGCCCGGTCAGGCGCGACAGCAGTACCGCCCAGGCGAATTGCATGACGGTGGAGATCGTCACGCCGCGCGAGCGGGCGAGATCCTCGAGTGCGGTGGTGGTGTGGTCGTCCAGCGTGACCGAATGTGTGTGCGGTGCAGCCGCAGCGGTCGCCTCGATACCCGGGGCCACCAGGGTGGCGCCCTCCACCGGTGCGAGTACCGAACGCCAGGCTTCGAGTCCCTCCCCGACGTCGGCGCGGGCCACACGCATCAGGTGTGTCGCGAAATCGGCTTCGCCGCTGCGTGTTCGACCGGTGTACGAGGTTCCGGTGGCGTACAGCGCGAGTAGGTCGGCCAGGACCAGTGGGCCCGACCAGCCATCGAGAAGCAGGTGATGGTTGGTGATGATCACCTCGGCGCCGTCGCGGTGACGGACGACCGTGAAGCGCACCAAAGGCGGCGACGAGAGGTCGAACCGGGCGATGCGTTCGGCGTCCGCGAGCGCGCGCACCTCGGCGGCCACGCCGTCGGCGGAACCGTCGAGATCGACGACGTGCCAAGGAACCTCGACCGTCGCCGGGACGACCGCCACGACCGCACCACTCGCAGTGCGGACATAACCGCTGCGCAACACGCGATGTTCGTCGAACAGGCGTTGCGCCGCCCGGCGGAGCCGCTCGAGGTCGACCGCGCCGAGCGACACCACGGCCTGGGTGACGTAGACATCGATGGTGTCGGCTCCGCTGCCGGCACGCTCGGACTCGAAGTACAGCCCTCGTTGGAGGGGCGTCAGCGGCCACACGTCCGCACCGGGGTACTGATGCGCCAGGGCGTCGAGATCGTGCTGGGTGACCCCGGATCCGGGGACATCCGACGGGCTGTGACCCAGATCGTCACCGCGGGTGACCGTCTCGACCAGCGCGGCGAGCTCGGAGCGCCACCGCCCGGCGAGGTCGTCGATGTCGGCGGCGTCGAACATGCCCGCCGGGAACGCGATGTCGGCGACCAGGTTCCGGCCCTGCGGCGTCGACTCCGTCACCACGTTGACGGTGAGTGCGTTGAGCACCACCATCGCCCCCGATGCCGACGATCCCAGCCCGCGCACGTCCGCGGTGGGCGCGAATGGTGCGGCCGTGCCGGCAGAGTCGTCGGCGCGGCCGCCGGCGCCGAAGTAGTTGAAGCCGATCGCCGGCAGCGGCCGACGAGCGAGCTCGGTGTCGGTTCGGGTGCCGTGGGGCCCATACCGCAACCAGCCGAATCCGGCTCCCGAATCCGGTTGTCCGAGACGCTCTTCCTTCGCCGCCTTCACTGCGTGCACGACGTCGTCGGCGGGATCGAGTGCCAGCGGGGAGATCGTGGTGAACCAGCCGACGGTCCGTGACAGGTCCGCGCGGCGTGGGTCGGCACCGGAGGCCACCAGTTCTTCCTGACGTCCGTGGCCCTCGACGAGAACGGTGACCGGCTGCTCGTCGAGGATCTCGCGTGCCACCTGCCATGAGCGCACCGCACGTGCGAGCGCACCGAGCAGGACGTCGTTGACGTTGCCCCGCAACGCCGCAGGGACGTCGGTCACGAGTGGCTCGGTGAGCGAGGCGTCGACGGCCATGGTGACCGACACGGTGGTTTGAGCCCGGTCACGCGAACGGTCGATGCTCGCGCCGAGCGGCGTGGTCGCCCGTCCGAGACGTTGCAGCCAGTGGTCGAGTTCGTCGGTGCGGTCGGCCGATGACTGCGCCAGACGGTGGTACCACCCGCGTTCGGAGGTGGCCTCGGCGCGCAGTTCGACGGGCCGCCGGCCGGCGCGCTGGGACCAGGCGGTGACCAGATCTTCGATCAGGATCGGCCACGAGACGGCGTCGACCGAAAGGTGGTGCAGCACCAGCACGATGCGGGCATTGCCGTCACGATCGTGGACCAGTCGGGCGGCCAGCGTGACACCGGCACCCGGGTCCAGGGACGCCGACGCACTCGCGTGTGCCTCGCGGAGCGCGGTCGCGTACTCGTCGCTGCCGACGGTCGAGGGCACCGAGGTCTCGGTGACCGTCGTGCGCAAGTCCACGTCGACGCCGACCGTCATCCGCGCACCGCCGTCGACGACGTCGAGGCGCGTCGCCAGCGCCGGGTGCACGGCCAGGAGTTCGGCGAGGAGTTCAGCCAGGTCGTCGACGGTCAGGCCGGCAGGCGCGGTGAGCACCATCGACTGAGAGAAATCGGCGAAATCGTCAGGGGTGTCGGACAGTTCGAGCATCCATGACACGACCGGCGGGATCGGCACCTCGCCGCGATTGCCACCGGCGGGGTCGGTGAGGTCGGGCAGGGCGGTCCGCTGCGCCGACAGGGCCCGGGCCATCGCGCGCACGGTTCGATGCTCGAAGATGTCGCGTGGGCTCAACGTCAGCCCACCGGCGCGTGCCGCCGAGGCCAGCTGGATCGACATGATCGAGTCGCCGCCGAGGGCGAAGAACGACTCGGTCGCGCTTATTCGTTCGACACCGAGCAGTGCCCCGATGACGGCGGCGAGTTGCTCCTCGACCGGCCCTTCGGGTGCGACGTACTCGTTCTCGGTGCCACCGAAGTCCGGGGTGGGCAGGGCCCGACGGTCGAGCTTGCCTGCGCTGTTGAGGGCGAGTTCGTCGACGGTCATCCAGACCGTGGGCCGCATGTATTCCGGCAGCGCCGCAGCGATGCGCGCACGCACGTCACCGACATCCACCGAGGCCGGCGACAGATAGGCCACCAGGTGTTGCGCACCGGTCGGCGCGACGGCCACCGCAGCCGCAGCATGCACGACACCGGGAGCCGACACGAGGACCGACTCGATCTCGCCGAGCTCGATGCGTTGCCCGCGCAACTTCACCTGAAAGTCGGTGCGGCCGAGGTACTCGATCGCACCGGAGGCGTTGCGGCGCACGAGATCACCCGTGCGATACAGCCGTGCACCCGCGGCACCGTAGGGGTCGGCGACGAAGCGTTCGGCGGTGAGCACCGCGGCACGTGCGTAGCCGTCGGCGATCTGCACGCCACCGAGATACAGCTCACCCGGGACGCCGGCCGGCACCGGACGCAGACGTGCGTCGAGCACCAGGGCGGTGGTGTTCGGCACGGGTGTGCCGATGGTGATGACATCGGGCGCCGCGGTGACGTCGGCCCCGGTCACCTCGACCGCGGCTTCGGTCGGGCCGAACAGATTGTGGATCTCCACCCACGGCATGGCCCGGTGCAACCGCGCCACGGTCGCGGCGGGCAGCGCCTCACCGGAGGCGAACACCCAACGCAGACTGGTCAATCGGGCCAGTTGGGATTGCTCGACGACGTCGAGGAACACCGACAGCATCGACGGCACGAAGTGCACGGAGGTCACCACGGCCGACTCGATCAGATCCGCGATGTAAACGGGGTCGGCGTGTCCGCCCGGCTCGGCCACGACCACCGTCGCCCCGGACATCAACGGCGCGAACAGCTCCGGCACCGAGACGTCGAAGGTGTAGGGCGTCTTCTGGAGGATTCGATCGCCTGCCGACCACGCGAAGGCGTCGAGCCCCCAGCGCAGTCGGTTGTACACCGCACGATGCGAGACGGTCACGCCCTTGGGACGCCCGGTCGATCCGGAGGTGAACAGGGTGTAGAGGGCGTCGTCGGTGCGCAGGGGGCGCAGTCGCTCGGCGTCGGTGATCGGTGTGAAGGTCGCGTCCGGATCCAGCATGGTGGCCGTGTCGACGACGATCGTCGACACCTCGTCGCCGAGCGCACCGACCGCGGGCGGAACCTGCGCTCCGACGAGAATCAATGCGACACGGGCCGTGTCGACCATACTGGCGACCCGCTCCGCAGGGGCTGCGGTGTCGATCGGCACGTACTGTGCACCTGCGGCGACGACCGCGTGGATGGCGACGAGCATCTCGACCGACCGGTCGATGGCAATGCCCACCGCCACACCCGGTCCGACGCCGGTGGCGATGAGCCGGCGAGCGAGCTCGCTGACCCGAATCCCGAACTCGCCGTATGTCGTCGACCGATCCGCCATCTGCACCGCGACCGCAGTGGGGGTGGCGAGGATCTGGGTGACGATCGCATCGGCGACGGTCTGGGCCTCGTACGCCACAACCGGGCCCGCCGAGAGTGCCAGCGCGTGGGCCACCTCGTCGCCGCCGATCCAGTCGGCATCGGCGATGGGCAGCGACGGATCGGCGGTCAGGGCATCGAGGAGGCGGACGAACCGCTCGGCGAAGACGACCATCGTGGCCTCGTCGAACAGATCGGTGGCATAGATCAGCGTGCCCGCCCAGGATCGCCCGGGCTCGTCGGTGGACAACCCGACGGTGAGGTCCAGCTTGGCCGGAACTTCCTCGGGAACAACAGATTCCACCCGGAGATCGGCGGTCCCGGCGACCGATGCCGCGGCGAGTTCGGGGACCGCTCCCCCGTCGAGGGTCACCATCACCTGGGCCAGCGGCGCGAACGCTTCCGACCGGGTCGGGGCGAGCGCTTCGACGACCGCCTCGAAGGGCACGTCGGCATGGGCGAAGGCGTCGAGGTCGGTACCGCGCACCTGCTCGAGGAGATCGGCCAAAGCGGTGTGCACGTCCACCCGGGTGCGCAGGAC
Source organism: Gordonia sp. N1V (assembly GCF_029269935.1). NCBI lineage: Bacteria > Bacillati > Actinomycetota > Actinomycetes > Mycobacteriales > Gordoniaceae > Gordonia > Gordonia sp. N1V. The sequence continues at coordinate 49,479 of NZ_JARJDD010000007.1, read as the reverse complement.
AAGGGTGTTGACGAACATCCCGACGAGATCGTCGAGCAGACGGTCACCGCGACCGGCGATGGGAGTGGCCACCGCGATGTCGTCGGTCGCGGTCAGTCGCGCCATGAGTGCGGCAAGAGCGGAGTGCACGACCATGAACGCGGTGGCGTTGTGACGCTGCGCGACTGCGGCGATCCGTTCGGCCACCGGCGCCGGGACCTCGAAGCCCAGGCGTACGCCACGCTGGCTCGCGATCGACGGACGCGCACGATCGGCGGGTAGGTCGAGTACCTCGGGTAGACCCGCGAGGTGCTCGGACCAGTAGGCCAGTTGGCGTCCGAGTACCGAATCGGGGTCGTCGACCGCACCCAACGCATCGCGTTGCCAGAGGGCGACGTCGGCGAACTGCACCGGCAGCGCGGGACGTGTCCCGACGGCGGAGCCGTCCCCGTTGACCCCGACGGCGGAGCCGTCCCCGTTGATCGAGTAGGCCGCGATCAGGTCACCGAGCAACGGCGACAACGATTCCCCGTCGGCGGCGATGTGGTGGAGGACCAGTGCCATGAGGTGTTCGCCGGGGCCGGTGGCGGCGATCCGCACCCGGATCGGCCACTGCCGGGTCACGTCGAACCCGGACCGCACCGCGTCCTCGAGGTCCGCTGCCGTGCCGACCACGGCGAAATCGAGGGTGTGTTCCACCGACTCCGGCGGGTGGATGATCTGTTCCGGCGCTCCCCCCGAGACGGACTCGAAGGTGGTGCGCAGGATCTCGTGGCGGATCACGACATCGACGACAGCTGCGCGCAGCGCCGTGACGTCGAGCGGACCGGAGAGACGTAGCACGACCGGGATGTTGTAGGCGGGTGAGGTGACGTCGAACTGGTTGATGAACCAGATACGCTGCTGTGCGAACGACAGCGGAATCACTTCCGGGCGGGGTGTCACCGGGCGGAGCTTCGACAGTCCAGCCGGCCGATCACTGAGCGCCGCAACGAGATCACCGAGGACGGGCGTGTCGAAGACGTCGCGGACCGACACCTCGACCCCGAGTGCCTCACCGAGGCGCGCGGCCACCCGCATCGCTGCCAGTGAGTTGCCGCCGACGTCGAAGAAGGAGTCGGCCAGGCCGACGCGCTCGACGCCGAGGACATCGGCGAATACCTGCGCCGCGACCATCTCGCGGTCGGAGGTGGGTGCGATGTATTCGGCGGTGTGCGCCTGCGGCTGCGGCAGCGCGCGACGATCGACCTTGCCCGCACTGCCGAGCGGCATCTGTTCGAGCACCATCCAGGTGGTGGGCCGCATGTACTCGGGCAGGGCGGCGCGTACCGCGGACTGCGCGGCGGCGAGGTCGGCGTTGCGGGGTGCGAGATAGGCGACGAGTTGTTCCCCCGCAGCGGTGTGCGCCACCGTGACGGCAGCGTGGACAACGCCCGGTACGCCAACGAGGACGGCCTCGATCTCGCCGAGTTCGAGGCGCTGACCGCGCAGCTTGACCTGGAAGTCGGTGCGGCCCAGGTATTCGAGCTCGCCATCGGCGTTCCACACCACCCGGTCACCGGTGCGGTACAGACGGGCACCGGCTGGTCCGAACGGGTCGGCGACAAAACGTTCCGCGCTCAACTCGGGGCGTCCGGCATATCCCCGGGCCACCTGCACCCCACCGAGATACAACTCCCCGACCACCTTCGGCGGTACCGGGTGGAGTCGATCGTCGAGCACGTGGGTGGTGGTTCCGGCGACGGGGCAGCCGATGGGGATCACGGTGTCGGTCAACCGAACCCGATGTTCGGTGACGTCGACGGCAGCCTCGGTCGGCCCGTAGAGGTTGTGGAGTTCGACTCGGTCGAGCAGGGTCAGCAGGGTGTGGGCGGACGCCGCGCCGAGGGCCTCACCCGAGGTGAAGACCAGCCGCAGCGACGTCAGGTATCCGACGCGGGTGCCGAGGGCATCGAGGAACGCCGACAACATCGACGGGACGAAGTGGGTGACGGTGACGGCGTGCTCGGTGATGAGCGCCGCGAGGTGGTCGGCGTCGCCGTGTCGGCCCGGCTCGGCGAGCACCAATGGCGCCCCGTGGAGCAACGGCCACACCAATTCCCATACCGACACGTCGAAGGTGTATGGCGTCTTCTGCAGCACCACGTCGGCGGCGGTCAACCGGTACAGGTCCTGCATCCACTCGAGTCGATTGGCGATCGCGTCGTGGGACACCGTCACACCCTTGGGGGTGCCGGTGGAGCCGGAGGTGAAGAGAGTGTAGGCGGCGTTGGTGCCGCGCAACGGGGCACGACGCTCGTGATCGGCGATGGCGGAATAGTCGTCACCACAGTCGGATTCGGCGTCGACGACGAGGATGGTCAGGCCGAGTTCCGGCGCGGTGGCGGCCAGGGTCGTGGTCGTGGCCGAGACCAGTGCGACGGCGATGGCAGCGGAGTGGACCATCGCCGTGATCCGCGCGGCCGGTGCCTCGACATCGATCGGTACATACTGTCCACCTGCCGCGAGGACGGCGTGCACGGCGATCATCATCTCTTCCGAGCGTGGAATACTCACCGCCACAGCGGTATCCGGTCCGACGCCCTCATCGATGAGGCGTAGGGCGAGATCTCGGACACGGGCACCGAACTCACCGTAGGTCAGGTGCCGCGCTCCACTGATGAGCGCCACGGCGTCGGGGGCTCGGCGTACGGTCTCGCCGATCTGTGTCGGGATCGTCTTGTACACCGGCGCCGTTGGTGCGCCGACGGACCAGCGGCCCACCTGTTCGGCGACGTCGGGGGCGATCAGCGAGGCATCGTTGACGGCAGTGTCGGGGTCGGCGGCCAACGCCGACAGCACACGCACGAACATGTCGGTGAAGGCGGCGATCGTCGTGGCGTCGAAGAGGTCGGTGGCGTAGAGCACCGACCCCGACCATGGTTGTCCCGCGACGCTGCTCGCCAGGGTCACCGTGAGGTCTACCTGGGCCGGCACCGACGGTGCGGCCAGTGGCGTCACGGTCAGGCCCGCGACCTCGCCGGCTGCCGGTGCACCTCCGGCAGTTGCGTCGCCGGCCATGCCGGCCACCGCTTGATCGAAGCTCAGCATGACCTGCGCGAGGGGCGCGAAAGCTTCGGAGCGCACCGGGTCCAGCGCTTCGACCAGCGTCTCGAACGGGAGCTCGGCGTTGGCGAAGGCGTCGAGGTCGGTGATGCGAACGTCGTCGAGAAGCGCACGGAAGTCCGCGGTCCCGTCGACTCGGGTGCGCAGCACGAGGGTGTTGACGAACATCCCGACGAGGAGGTCGAGATCGCGGCTGCCGCGACCGGCGACCGGTGTGGCGATCGCGACGTCGTCCGTGCCGGCCAGACGGGACAGCAGCACCGCGAGCGCGGCGTGAACCACCATGAACGGTGTCACGCCGGCTGCGGTAGCGAGGTGTGCGATGTCGCGGGTGAGCGTGGCGGGGATCTCGAAGTCTGCCCGCGCACCGCGATGTGAGGCGATCGCCGGACGTGGCCGATCGGTGGGCAGGTCCAGGACCGGGGCCAAGCCCCGCAATTGTGTTGTCCAGTAGTCGAGTTGAGTGCCGAGTACCGAGCCGGGATCGGTGGCGTCGCCGAGCACCCGGTGCTGCCACAGTGCGAAGTCGGCGAATTGCACCGGCAGAGCATCGAACTCAGGGCGTCGTCCGTCCGTGCGGGCGTGATAGGCCGCCAGCAGATCGGAGACCAGAGGGGCCATCGATTCCCCGTCGGCCGCGACGTGGTGCAGGATCAGGGCGACGATGTCGGAGGGAGCCTCGGAGGCCTCCCGGAGAACGCGGATTCGCAGCGGGAGCGCCTCGCCGAGGCGGAATCCCGCTGTTGCGGCCGATTCGAGCCCTTCGGAGGTCGTCACCTCGGCCCAGTCGAGCATGGCGTCGATGGACTCCACCGGGTGGATCACCTGGTGCGGTGTGCCGTCGGCGTCGGGGAAGGTGGTGCGCAGGATCTCGTGTCGGGCGACGACGTCACCGATGGCGGCGCGCAGTGCCGGGCGATCGAGTCCGCCCGTGACGCGCAACAGGATCGGGATGTTGTAGGTGGGCGCGTCGGGTTCGAATCGGTTGATGAACCAGATCCGTCGCTGGGCAAAGGACAGCGGGATACGTTCCGGCCGTGGCGTGACCGCGGTGACCGGCGGTAGTGCGCGCGCATGTCCACGCGTGCGCGCGAGAAGCTCGCGAACCGTGGGGGCATCGAAGATGTCACGCACCGACACCGACACACCCAACGCATCCGCCGTCCGCGCCGCCAACCGCGTCGCCGACAACGAATTACCACCCAAATCAAAGAAACTCGCCGTCACCCCCACCTCGTCGACACCGAGGACCTCAGCGAACACCGCAGCCACCCGAGCCTCATCCACCGACGCAGGCGCCACCACCTCACCAACCGACACCCCGGCATCCGGCAACGGCAACGCCCCACGATCCAACTTGCCGTTCGCCGTCAACGGCAACCCCGCCACCTCAACCACCAAATCCGGCACCATGTAACCCGGCACCACCCGAGCCACCGCCGCACGCACCTGCGCGGCCTCGACCACCGAACCCGGCTCACCGACCACATACCCGACGAGCTGCTCACCACGACCCGGCAACTCCACCACCCGCGCCGCCGCCGCACCCACACCCGGCACCGACAACAACGCGGCCTCGATCTCCCCGAACTCGATCCGATACCCACGCAACTGCACCTGCGCGTCACCACGACCCACATACTCGATATCCCCGGCCACCCGACGCGCCAGATCACCCGTCCGATACATCCGCGCACCCACCGGACCGAACGGCGACGCCACAAACCGCGTCGAGGTCAACCCCGACCGCCGCAGATACCCCTGCGCCAACTGCCCACCCACCACATACATCTCACCGACCACACCGTCAGGCACCGGACGCAACCGCTCATCGAGCACATGAATCCCCAACGACACCAACGGACGACCGATGTATGACGCATCCCCCGCCGACACCACCGCACGATCCAACGGCCGGAAACTCACATGCACCGTCGTCTCGGTGATCCCGTACATATTCACCAACCGCGCATCATCGCCAGGATTGTCATCAAACCACCGACGCACCTGCTCGAAACTCAACGCCTCCCCACCGAACACCACATACCGCAACCCCAACGACAACCCCGGCACCCGCCGACGCGCCTGCGCCACTTGATAAAACGCCGACGGCGTCAAACTCAACACCGTCACACCCTCGACCGCAACCAACCGCACGAACTCCTCAGGAACCCGCGCCACCTCACGATCCACCACCACCAGACGGCCACCAGAAAGCAACGGCCCCCACAACTCCCACACCGAGAAATCAAACGCATACGAATGGAACATCGTCCACACATCATCAGCCCGGAACTCGAAATCACCCGCAGCCGAATCCATCAACGTCACCACATCACGATGAGTGACCTCCACCCCCTTCGGCCGACCCGTCGACCCCGACGTATAAATCACATACGCACGCGAATCCGGATGCACCACAACATCATCAACACCACCACCCGCACCCGACGCGGCCAGCGACTCCACCGTCACCACATCCACACCAGCGCCGAGCTCACCCCACAACCCCAACCCCGACGACACCTCATCGGTCACCACCACCCGCGGCGACGCATCCTCCACGATGAACCGCAACCGATCCACCGGATTACTCACATCCAACGGCAAATACCCCGCACCCACCCGCAACACACCCACGATCGCCGCCACCAAATCCACCGACCGCGACGGCGCCACCGCCACCAAATCCCCCACACCCACACCACGAGCCCGCAACCCCGCCGCCACCGCAGCCGACCGCTCACCCAACTCCCCATACGACAGCGTCACCGACCCCGCCGACACCGCCCCACGACCACCGAACCGCCCCACGGAATCGGCGAACAACTCCACCAACGAACAACCCGCATGCACCGACTCCACCACCGGAGCCACCAACGACCCGCGGTAGGCGTCCTCATCCACCAACGACACCGACGACACCGACGCACCCGGATCCGCCACCAGACCACGCAACACCCGGACGAGAATGTCGGCGAAAACCTGCACCTGTTGCGCGTCGAATGCGGCAGGAAGGTACTTGAGCTTGAGTTCGATCCGATCGCCGATGACGCCGCTGACGAGGTTGAGTGGATACTGGGTGGCGTCGGAGGTGCTCAGGTCCTTGATTCCGATGCCTCCGACAGCGCCTGCGCCGGTGAGTGATTCGGCATTCACCGGGTAGGACTCGTGCACGGTGAGGGTGTCGAACAGCGGCCCCTTGCCGACCAGCGCGGCCAGGTCCGGCAGGCCGATGTGCTGGTGGTCGAGGACTGCGATCTTGCTCGACTGGATCGTGTCGAGAATGTGCGCCATCGACACGTCGGGATCGACGTCGACCACCGCGGGCAGCGTGTTGATGAACAACCCAACCATCATCTCCACACCGTCGAGATCGGCCGGACGACCCGAAACGGTCTCACCGAAGACCACGACCTGCTCGCCGGTGATCCGCGACAACAGTGCGGCCCAGGCGAATTGCATGACCGTGGAGACGGTCACCCCGCGCGAGCGGGTCAGTTCGTCGATGGCCGTGCTCAATTCGGCGTCGAGGAGCAGGCTGTGATCGCGGGGGCGCATCTCGGTGGTGGCCTCGAGGCGTGGTGCGAGCAGAGTCGGATCGACGACGCTGTCGAGAACCGATCGCCAGGCCGCCAGGCCGGCAGCGGTGTCGGCACGGCTGATGTGGCGCAGGTAGTCGGCGTAGTCGGCGGTGTGCTCGGTCGCCGTGGCGGTGTAGGCGCGGCCGGTGGTGTAGATCGCGAAGAGGTCGGCGAGGATCAGCGGCGACGACCAGCCGTCGATGAGGATGTGGTGGCTGGTGACGATGAGGGTGGACTCGGTTCCGTTGCGCACCAGCACATACCGCATCAGGGGCGCGGACTCGAGATCGAAGGGGCGGGTTCGTTCGGCTTGCGCGATACCGTCCACTCCCGCCGCAGCGGCCGCGTCCGGGTCCGTGATGTCGACAACCCGCCACGGCACCTCGACCGTCTCGGGGACGACCGTGACGACCTCGCCGCTTCCCACCCGGACGAAACACGAACGCAGCACGCGATGTTCGTCGAAGACCGCGCGTACCGCGGCGTGGAGACGTTCGGCATCGACGTCTCCGTCGAGGGTGAGCACCGCCTGTGCGATGTAGACGTCGACGGCCCCTTGTTCCCGCCCGGCGGCGGCGAGTTCGGCCTGGAACTGCAGCCCGCGCTGCAACGGAGACAGCGCCCAGATGTCGGCGCGCGGGTAACGTCGGGCCAGCTCGTCGAGGTCGTCCTGCGTCACCGCGGCACCGACGACATCCGACGGCGAAAGGCCCGGATCGCCCTCGGAGGCAACGTGTTCGACGATCGCGGCGAGTTCGTTCTCCCAGCGCCGTGCAAGGTCGTCGACGTCGTCATGGCTCAGTGCGCCTGCCGGGAAGCCGAACCCGGCCTGCAGTCGGCGGCCTTCCGGGCCGACGACGGTCCCTGCGGTGATGGTGATCAGGGCGGTGGCCACCATCGCACCGGTGACCGTGCCGGGAAGTCGTGGCGCATCCGGGTCCGGGAGCAGAGTCCCGACGAGGCCGTCGGCGGAATCCCCCGCCACGTTGCCGAGGTAATTGAATGCGATGGACGGCAGCGGCGCCTGCGCGAGTGCGCCACCACGATCCGCGCGGAGCAGACCGAAACCGATGCCGTTGTCGGGCCGGCCGACGCGTTCTTCCTTGGCGCTCTTCACGGTTCGAGCGGCGTCACCGTCGGGATCGATGGCGATGGGGGCGACGCTGGTGAACCATCCGACGGTGCGCGATAGGTCCGCGGTGCGCGGGGCCGCGCCGCGCAGCAGCACCTCCTCGTAGCGTCCGTGTCCCTCGATGAGCATGGTGACCGGCTGCTCGTCGGCGATACCGCGGTCTCGTTGCCAGGACCGCACCGCGCGAGCGAGCGCGGCGACGAGTGCGTCGTTGGCGTTGCCGCGGAAGGCTGCGGGTACCGAGGTGAGCAACGGTTCGGCGAGGGACGTGTCGATCGTGTGCACGATCTCGGCGGTGGTGGACATGCGATCGCGTCCGCGGTCCATCTCGACGCCGAGATCGGTGGCGCGCGCACGGGCGAGCCAGTAGGTGAGTTCGGACTGCCGAGCACGCTTTTGGCTCTGCACCGCTCCGACGAAGGCCCGTGCCGAGGTCGCCTCCGGCCTCAAGGCGAATGGCTCACCGGCGAGGTATTGGCCCCAGGCGGTCACCAGATCCTCGATGATCGCGCGCCACGAGACGGCGTCGACACCGAGGTGGTGGATGACGATGACCACGCGACGCAGTTCCCCGGTCCCGGCAAGAACCGCCGATACCAGTTGCCCGAGTGCGGGATCGAGTCGCATGGAGGCCTCGCGGAACGCCGCGGTGATCAGCGCAGCACCATCGGCCCCTCCGCCGTAACCGGTGGACTCGGTGACCGCGCTCTGTCCGTCGAATCGCCCGGCCCCTGCCTCGAGGTGCGGCCGACCGTCGATCTCGGTGAGTGCGGCGGTGAGCATCGGGTGGTTGGCGACCACGGCACCGATGACCTCGCGGAGCGCCGACACGGTGAGTTCGGCCGGGGCGTGGAGCACCATCGACTGCGAGAAGTCGGCGAAATCCTCGGGCGCGTCGGCGTGTTCGAGGACCCACGAGACGACGGGCGGGATCGGCATCGGCCCGACGCCACCGCCGTGGGGCTCCTCGAGCGCTGCGACGGCGTCGCCGCGGCGTGCGACGGCGCGAGCCATCCCACGAATCGTTTTGTGTTCGAAGATGTCCCGCGGCGACAGTTCGAGTCCTGCGGCCCGCGCTGCGGAGGCGAGCTGGATGGACATGATCGAGTCTCCGCCGAGGCCGAAGAACGAGTCCGTCACGCCGACCCGTTCGATGCCGAGCAGTCCGGCGACGATACCGGCCAGCTGCTGCTCGACGGGGTCCTGCGGAGCGACGTAGGCGGCGTCGAGCGTCGGGGTCGGGGCGGGCAGTGCCCTGCGGTCGAGCTTGCCGATCACGGTCAACGGCAGTGCGTCCAGCGTCGTGATGCTGCCGGGCACCATGTACAGCGGAAGTCGCTGCGCGACATGCTCGCCGAGGGTTGCCGTATCGACCGGCGACCGGAGCACGACATAGGCGGCGAGACCGGACACGACCGACTCACCGCTGCCGGCGATGGCTCCGTCCGCGGAGACGCCGACCACGATCGCCGAGTCGACCGCCGGATGTGTCGCGAGGGCGGACTCGATCTCGCCCAGTTCGATGCGCAGGCCACGCAGCTTGATCTGATCGTCGCTGCGACCGCCGTAACCGACGGACAACCCGCCGTCGCCCTCGACCCACCGGACGACGTCACCGGTACGGTACATCCGCTGCCCCGCAGCGCCGTACGGATTGGCGACGAACCGCTCCGCGGTCAAGGCGTGACGGTGCAGGTAGCCTCGCGAGAGACTGGGTCCGGCGACATAGAGCTCACCGAGCACGCCCACCGGAACGGGATGCAGCCGCTCGTCCAGGATGAGCAGTTCGGTCCCCTCGATCGGTGATCCGATGAGCACGGGACCACCCGCGGTCATCGCCGCACTCATCGTGACGGCGACGGTCGTCTCGGTGGGCCCGTACATGTTGTGCAACTCCGCCGACGGCGCCCACCTGTCCCGCAGTGCTTCCGGCATCGCTTCGCCGCCCACGAGAACGGTACCCACCGTGGGCAGTTCGGCCGGGCCGAGCGACGCCAGCACCGTCGGTGTGAGGAAGACATGGGTGAGCTGTTCGCGTGCCACGAACTCCTGTAGCGGTGCACCGGCGACGGCGTCGGCCGGGCGGTACACCAGTGCCGCCCCTGCGGTGACGGCCAGCAGATGTTCCAGTACGGACGCGTCGAAGCTCGGCGACGCGAATCCCAGGATTCGCGAATCGGGTTGTGCGCGCGCGATCCTCGTTTCCGTGTCGGCGAAGTTGCGGATGCCCCGGTGGGTGACGCCCACCCCTTTCGGGCGACCGGTGGAGCCGGAGGTGTAGATGACGTAGGCGAGCGAATCGAGCGTCGGCTCGCCGTGTAGCTCATTGTGGTGCAGCGGTTCCGGCGACAGTCCGGCGATCGTCTCGGCCACCTCCGGTGTGTCGGGGTGAATCCAGGTGGTCGCCGTGGCGATCTCGGTGTTCTCCCACCGCTGCCCCGACGCACGCGGGCACAGGCCCAGTGCGACACCGGCATCGGCGAGCATGCCGGCGATCCGCTGCTCGGGGTGATCGGGGTCGATCGGTAGGTAACCCGCGCCGGTGCGCGCGACCGCCCAGATCGCGACCGTCAGGTCCACCGACCGCGGAATCGCCAAGGCCACGAGGGCTTCTGGTGCAGCGCCCGCGGCAAGGAGGTGGCGTGCGAGTCGGTTGGCCGCCTCATCCAGCTCGGCGTAGGTCAGGGTGCGCGTCTCGTCGGAGACGGCGACCGAGGCGGGGAACCTGCGGACGGCCTCGTCGAAGATGTCGGCGAGCAGCATCGGTGCGCGGCCACGTGGCCCGGCGACCGGCGTCAGTGCGGCCGCCTGGGCAGGGGCGAGGAGCGGCGCGTCGCCGATCACTGTCTCGGGCTGGGCCACGAGGTGTCCGAGCAGATCCACGAACCGGGACATCATGGTTTCGACGGTGCGCGCGTCGAAGAGGTCGGTCGCGTAGTTCACCCGTCCGGTCCACGCGCCGGTGCGTCCGGCGCGCACACCGACCGTCAGATCAACCTTCGCGGAGGTCTCCTCGATCTCCAGGACGCCGACGGCGAGGTCGTCGAGGTCGGCAACCATCGCCGACGGGTCAACGGGATTCTGCTCCACCGTCAGCAAGACCTGGGTCAGCGGCGCGAAAGCTTCCGAGCGCGTCGGCGATACGGCGTCGACGACGGTCTCGAACGGTGCATCGGCATGGGCGAACGCGTCGAGGTCGGTCTTGCGGACCGCGTCGAGGAAGTCGGCGAAGGTGGCGGCACCGTCGACCGCGGTCCGCAGGACGAGGGTGTTGACGAACATCCCGACGAGCGGGTCGAGAGCCTGATCTCCCCGGCCCGAGATCGGGGTACCGATCGCGATGTCATCGGTGGCGGCCAGCCGCGACAACAGCACCGCCAGCGCGGCGTGGATGATCATGAACTCGCTGATCCCGCGTGCCGCGGCGAGCGCGCGCACCGATTCCGTGGTGCCGGCGGGGATCTCGAAGCCGATCTCGGCGCCACGCATCGAGGCGACGGCCGGGCGTGGGTGCGTGGTCGGCAGGCTCAGCACATCCGGTAGACCGGCGAGCCGGTCGGTCCAGTACGCCAATTGCGCCGACACCACCGACCGCGGGTCTTCGGCCGAGCCGAGCACCTCCTGCTGCCACAGTGCCACGTCGGCGAATTGCACTGCCAGTTCCGCGAATTGCGGTGTGCGACCACGTGAGCGGGCATGGTAGGCGGTCACCACGTCGGTGACCAACGGGCGCATCGACTCGCCGTCGCCGGCGATGTGGTGCACCACGATGAGCACGATGTGTTCGAGATCCTCGACGCGCCGAATCCGGACGCGGATGGGATGGTGGGCGGTGACGTCGAATCCCGCTGTCGCGGCAGCGAAAAGCTCCGACTCGTCGTCGACGACCGCCCAGTCCAGCCGCGAGCCGGTCAGCGATCGGTCGGTCACGACCTGACGCGGCGCGCCCTCGACGGACGGGAAGGTGGTACGCAACACCTCGTGGCGGTCGATCACGTCGACCATGGCCGCGCGCAGCGCCGCCAGGTCGAGTTTGCCGGTGAGGCGCAGCGCGATCGGGATGTTGTAGGCGCCCGAGGAGGTGTCGAACTGGTTGATGAACCAGATCCGTTGCTGCGCGTAGGACAGCGGGATGCGCTCCGGGCGCGGGTGATGCGCCCGCACCGGCGGAAGCCCGACACCACGGCCGGCCACCCGGCGTGCGAGATCGGCGACCGTCGGTGCGTCGAAGAGATCGCGGACGGCGATGTCGACGCCCAGTGCCGCACCCGCTCGGGCGGCGACGCGCATGGCGGCCAACGAATTTCCGCCGATGTCGAAGAACGAATCGGTCACCGACACCTGGTCCACGCCGAGCACCTCGGCGACGACGGCGGCGATGGTCGTCTCGGCGGGCGTCGACGGCGCGACGACCTCGGTGTGCGCCGCGGGCGCCGGATCGGGAAGCGCTCGGCGGTCGATCTTGCCCGCGCTGTTGCGGGGCATGGCATCGAGTATCACCCAGACCGACGGCCGCAGGTGCGCGAGCAGCCGGTCGGCCACTGCATCGGCGATGACCTCGGTGCGAAGCGTGTCGCCGGGGTGACCGACCACGTAGGCGACCAGTGCGTCCCCGGCCGCCGACGATCGGACGTCGGCTGCTGCGGCGACGACGCCGGGAACCGACGACACCACCGACTCGATCTCACCGAGTTCGATCCGTTGCCCGTGCAGTTTGACCTGGAAGTCGGTGCGCCCCAGGTACTCGATGTCGCCGTCGGTGGTCCATCGCGCCAGATCACCGGTGCGATAGAGACGCTGTCCCGGCGCACCCGACAGGTCCGGACCGCAGGGGTCGGCGACGAATCGCTCCGCGGTCAGCGCAGACGCCCGGGCGTAACCACGGGCCATCTGAGGGCCGCCGAGATAGAGCTCGCCGGGCACACCCGGTGGGACCGGACGCAGACGTCGGTCAAGGATTCGGACCAGCACACCCGGGGCGGGCCGGCCGATCGTGACGGTCTCGACCGGCTCGCTGAGCGTCGCGATCGTCGTGTCGACGGTCATCTCGGTGGGCCCGTATTGGTTGATCACCGTCGCGTGCGGTGCCGCGGCGAGCGTGTACTGCGTCAACGCTGGCGTCAATGCCTCACCGCCGGTGTAGATCCGGCGCACCGTCGACAGCGCGGCGGCCGCGTCGGAGACCTCGTCGAGGAATACCGAGAGCATCGACGGGACGAACTGCACCATGGTGATGTCGTACTCGGCGAGGCTGCGGGCCACGGCGGTCGGTTCGCGATGGTCGTCCACACCCGCCACGACGGCGTGTGCGCCGACGATCAACGGCCAGAACAACTCCCACACCGACGCATCGAAGGTGAACGGGGTCTTGACGAGGACGCGCTCGTCCCGCGGTTCGATGCCGGCGGGCGTGAACCACGTGAGCAGCGCAGTGAGGGCCCCGTGGGAGACGGTGACGCCCTTGGGTTGTCCGGTCGAGCCTGAGGTGAACAGAGTGTAGGCAGCGTGATCGGGGCGCAGGGGTGCGAGCCGATCCCGATCGGTCACCGGGCGCCCATCCGCGCGTTCGAGTTCGGTCAGGTCGACGATGGTGACCGGCAGGCGATCAGCCGCGTCGGCGAAGACACCCGAGGCCTCGGACATCGTCAGGGCCGCGGCCACCTGCGCCGTATCGAGCAGATGGGCGACCACCGAGGCCGGAGCCTCCGGGTCCACCGCCACATAGTGACCGCCGGCGACGATCACCGCGTGCACGGCCACGAGCATCTCCGGCGAGCGCGGAATCCCGACGGCAACAGCAACGTCCGGGCCGACACCGAGGCCGATCAACCGCCGCGCGAGGGCGTTGACCAGAGCACCGAATCCGGCGTACGTCCACTGCGTCGAACCCCCCGGACTCGAACCCCCCGGACTCGAACCCTCAGCACGGTTCCCGGCGTCGACGACGGCGATCTGCTCGGCGTGGGCGAGGTGAGCCGCACCGAGCGCTTCGGCAACCGTGGCCGCGCCGGGGCGGACCGAGCCGTCCGACGTCCACCGTTGCAGCGCAGCAGCTTCCGGCGTGGAGAGAATCGTGGCGTCGCCGACCGGTCGCGCCGGGTCCCCGGTGAGCCCGTCGAGCGCACGGACGAACCGCTCGGCGAACACCGCGACGGTCTCGGGATCGTAGAGGTCGGTCGCGTAGACGATCGATCCCTGCCATCCGCTCGACGAGTCGGCGATACCGACGGTCAGATCGACCTTGGACGAGATCTCGGGCGGCTCGGCGGCACTGACCCGCAACCCGCCCGCAACACCGATATCGACGCTCTGCGAAGCCAACTCGGTGATCGCGGACTGATCGAAGGACAACCACACCTGCGCCAGCGGCGCATACGCCTGGGACCGAATGGGGTTCACCCGCTCGACGATCGCCTCGAACGGCAGGTCGGCGTGAGCGAGCGCCTCGAGATCGATCCGTCGGGTCTCGGCCAGGAGGTCGTCGAAGCTCATGTGCGGCTCGACGGTCGTCCGCAAGATCAGTGTGTTGACGAACATGCCGACCATCGGGTCGAGAACCGATTGGCCGCGGCCGGCGATCGGGGTGCCGACGGTGATGTCGTCGGTCGCCGAGAGTTGCGCGAGCACCACCGACAGCGCGGCATGGGCCACCATGAACGGCGTCAGGCCGCGTTCGCGTGCCAGCACACCCACTCGTTCGGACAGTTCGGCGGGCACGTCGAAATCGACTCGGGCGCCGCGCTGCGAGGCGATCGCCGGGCGAGGCCGGTCGGTCGGTAGCTCGATCACATCGGGCGCGCCGTCGAGTTGGGTTGCCCAATACGACAATTGCGCGCCGATCAGGGAATCCGGGTCGTCGGCGGCACCGAGGACCCGCTCCTGCCAGAGCGCGACGTCGGCCATTTGGACCGGCAGCGGCGTGAATTCGGGTGCATGGCCCTGTGAGCGCGCCTCGTACGCCGCGATCAGGTCGGCGACCAGCGGGGCCAACGACTCACCGTCGCAGGCGATGTGGTGCAACACGAGCACCATCGCCCAGGAGGTTGCCGACACCTGGGTCAGCCGGACTCGGACGGGTAGCTCGTCGCGCAGGTCGAATCCGGCGAGAAGCGCTGCGCGCGCTTCGGATTCGTCACCGATGCGCCAGTCAAGTGCGGCTTCGGCCACGGTCATGTCCGCGACCTGCTGGACCGCCGCGCCCTCGGTCTCGGGGTAGGTGGTGCGGAGCACCTCATGCCGGCGCATGACGTCGAGCAGTGCCGCGCGCAGGGCGTCGGTGTCGACATCGCCGTCGAGCCGCAGCACCGCGGGAATGTTGTAGGCAGCCGACGCGGGGTCGAAGCGGTTGATGAACCACATCCGTTGTTGGGCCAGGGACAACGGAATTCGCTCGGGGCGGGGCACGACGGCCTCGATGGCCGGCAGTCCCGGGCGGGTGGCGTCGGCGGTGATCGCGAGTTCGCGGACCGTGGGTGCCTCGAACAGATCCCGCACGCTCAGGTCGACCCCCAGCGTCTCCGCGGCCCGGCCGACGATCCGCGCCGCGAGCAATGAGTTGCCGCCGACGTCGAAGACCGAGGTCGTCACACTGATGTCGTCGAGCCCGAGCACCTCGACGACGATCGCCTTCAGCGCGGTCTCGGTGGCCGTCGCGGGCGCGACGATCTCGGTGTCGGCGGTCAGATTCGGGCGCGGGAGGGCCGCGCGATCGAGTTTCCCGTTGCCGGTCAACGGCAACGAGCTCACCTCGACGACGACATCGGGGACCATGTAGTCCGGGACCGCTCGTCCCGCGACCCGTCGTACCTGCGCGACGTCGAGAGCACTGCCGCCACCGGCGGCGCCGTGCGCGTCCTCGTCCGCGACAACGTATCCGACGAGGATCTCACCGCGCCCGGGGAGGTCGATCACACGAGCGGCTGCTGCGCTGACCCCCGCTGCCCCCAGCAGGGCTGCTTCGATCTCGCCGTACTCGATGCGGAATCCGCGCAACTGCACCTGATCGTCGCCACGTCCGAGATACTCGATGTCCTCCCCGACTCGACGCGCGAGGTCACCGGTCCGGTACATCCGTGAACCGTCCGCGGCGAACGGGTTGGCGACGAAGCGAGTCGCACTCAGCGAGGGCCGCTTGCGGTATGCCTGTGCGAGTTGTGTTCCGGTGACGTACATTTCACCGACGACGCCCTCGGGCACCGGCCGCAGCCGGCCATCCAGGATGTGGATGTCGAGCGAGGAGAGCGGACGCCCGATGAAGGAGGCGTCGGCGGCGGCGACGGCGTCCCGGTCCAGCGGCCGGTAGCTGACATGCACTGTCGTCTCGGTGATGCCGTACATGTTCACCAGTTGCGCGTGATCGGCGGGGTTGTCGTCGAACCATCGGCGAACCTGCTCGAAACTCAGTGCCTCTCCACCGAAGACGACATAGCGCAGCGACAGGTCCAGCGGCGCGCGGCGACGCTGCGCGACCAGCTGGTAGAACGCCGACGGTGTCTGGTTGAGAACTGTGATCCGCTGCGCAGCCAGCAATTCGAGGAACGCTCCGGGGTCACGGGAGACGTCGCGGTCGACGATCACCAGCCGCGCACCGGTGGTCAGGGGGCCCCAGATCTCCCATACCGAGAAATCGAACGCGTACGAGTGGAACAGCGTCCACGCATCGTTGTGGTCGAAGGAGAAGTCGTCCGCGGCCGCCGCGAGCAGGGCCACCACCTGACGGTGGGACACCACCACGCCCTTGGGTTTTCCGGTGGAACCGGAGGTGTAGATCAGGTATGCGGGCAGGCGGTCGTCGATCGCCGCTGCGGCGTCCGGCGATTCAGCAGGCTCGGCTGTCCCGTCGGCGAACCGACGCTCGATGTCGGCCGGGGAGACCAGTGGCGCTGCGGCCTCCGCCCACTGCGCGGCGAGTTCGTCGTCGACCAGGACCATGAGGGGTTCGGCGTCGCCGATGATGGACAGTGCACGCGCGGGCGGCTGGCCGCGGTCGAGCGGCAGATACGCGGCACCGGTGCGCAGAATCGCCACGAGGGCAACGATCAGGTCGACGTCGCGGGGCAGCGCGACACCGATCAGGCGGCCCGGTCCGGCACCCGCATGCCGCAATGCGTCGGCGAGGTGCGCCGACCGCTCGTCGAGTTCACGGTAGGTCAGGTGGCGATGGGTGTCGCTCACCGCGGTCCGGCCGCCGAAGCGTGCCACCGCCGATCCGAACAGTCCGACAAGCGATCCCAGATCGTGACTGCCGATGACGTCGAGCGCGCGGCTGCGCACCTGCTCGATCGCGCGTCGTGTGGCCTCGGCGAGATCCTGCGGGCTGTGCCCGGGCGACATGAGCGCCCGCGTCACGCCCGCACCCACCGCTGCCTCGGTGTCGAGTCCCTGGGTGGCGAACACCTGCGCCGTCGCCGCGACCTGCGCGTGCAGGTCGGCGAAGGTCACCGGGCCGGCGGGCGCATCGATCGCAATCGAATTCGGTACGGATCCGGCTGCGAAGGCGATCAGATGGAGAGTCGACGGGCGCGGACCCCAGGTCTTGGCTATCGCTGAGGCCCTTGAATCGACTTCTGTCACGTTGGAGTCATTCCCTTGTTCGCCATGTTCGCCACCCCGTTGATCGAGGTCCCGTTGATCGCCGTGCCGTTGGTCGCAGTGCCGTTGGTCGCAGTGCCGTTGGTCGCACTCCTGCCGGCACCTGCCGAATCACCCACGGCGACCAGCGAATTCGATCGCAGATCGCCGAGGACGTCCCCGAGCGCCTGCGGTCCGGAGACGGCGACGTCGGGGATCAGGCTCATGAGCGCGGTCGTCAGCGCCGAGTCGGCATCCGGTAGTGCGCTCGCCATCGTATCGCTGATCGCCGACAGCACCGCGAAGGTCACCTCGGTTCCGTTGTGACTGGCCGCCACCGCATCCGGCGCGGCGTTCGCGGCCGCCGCGACGAGTTCGGGGATCGACAGCGAATGATATCCGTGGCCCGCCGCGTCGAGTGCGGCCTGCGCCTCGGTATCGGTGGCGATGGAGATGTCGTCGACGAGCACCTGCGGGTTCTCGGCGACTTCCTCGAGCACCCGCAGATACCGCTGCGCATGCAGCTCAACCGAACTGCGGTTGTAGAGATCCTTGGCGTAGATCAGTTGACCCTTCATCACATCGGAGTCCTTCGTGCCAGGTGTTGCGTGCGGATCGTCGGGGAACAGTGTCAATTGCAGATCCACCTTGGCCGGCACCAGTTGTTCGGACACCGGGGTGATGGTCAGATCGGCCAGATCCACTGTCGGGAAAGCGAAGTTCTGATAGGCGAACATCACCTGATAAATCGGGTGATGGCTGGTCGCCGGCGCCGCCGCAACCGACGACACGATGGAGTCGAAGGGGATGTCGGCGTTGGCCATGTCCGCCAGGTCATCGTGGCGAACCCGCTGGAGTAGTTCGGCGAACTTCTCCTCCTCGCGGATTTGGGTACGCAAGGCCAATGTGTTGACGAACATCCCGATCACGCCGTCGAGCTCGGCCTGTTCGCGACCTGCGAACGGCGTACCGATGACGATGTCGCGCTGCGCCGTGAGGCGGCTGAGCAGCACCGCGAACGCCGCGTGCATGACCATGAACAGGGTGGCATTGTTCTGGCGGGCAACGGCGTCGAGCCTGCCGACCAACTCGCCGGGAACCTCGAAGACGACCTCGTCACCGGCGAATGTCGGTACACGCGGCCGCACCCGGTCGGTCGGCAACTCGAGCCTCGCCGGCGCACCGGCCAGCCGCCCGGTCCAGTAGTCCAGCTGCCGCGTCGCCTCGGTCCGGCCGTCGGGGCCTTGCGTGTCAAGCCAATCATGGTGCCACACAGCATAATCGGCGTACTGCACGGCGAGCGGTTCCCACGCCGGTGCGACACCGCTCACCCGAGCGGTGTATGCGGCCATGAAATCGGTGGCCAGCGGCATCATCGACGCGCCGTCGGCGGCGATGTGGTGCACCACGAAGACGAGGATGTGGTCGTCGGGAGCGACCGCCAGCAGCGCCAGTCGCAGCGGCGGCCCGGCCGTGACGTCGAACCCGCCACCGGTGACCGTCGCGATCTCGGCATCGACATCATCGCGGACGTCGCGCACCGAGCGTTCGATGCGCGTCAGTGCGTCCTCGGGGTCGAGGACGAGTTGTACCGGCTCACCGTCGAGCATCGGATACATCGTCCGCAACGACTCGTGCCGGCTCACCAGGTCCGCGAAGGCGTGGTCGACGCTCGTCCGGTCGAGCGCTCCGGACAATCGGAGCGCGATCGCCACGTTGTAGACCGGCGATGCGGGATCGGCTCGATTGACCAGCCACATGCCGCGCTGGACGGCCGACAGCGGCGCGCTCGTGCCGCGCCGGGCCGGGGCCAGCACCGGCCGGTGGTGTGGCGTGTCCATACCGCGCACATGCTGTGCGGCCTCGCGGACCGACGGCGCGTCGAACACTGCCGCCAGCGGGACCTTGATCCCGAGCTCGGCGGACAATCGCGCGGCAACCTTGGTGGCGCTCAGGGAGTTTCCGCCGAGATCGAAGAACGACTCGGTGACGCTGACCTTCTCGACGCCGAGGACCTCGGCGAAGACCGCCCCGATGATCCGCTCGGTATCGGTGCTCGGGCCGACGAACGGGGCGGTGGCCAGTACCGGTTCGGGCAGCGCACGACGGTCGACCTTGCCCGCCGAGTTGAGCGGCATCTGCTCCATCGGCATCCAGATCGTCGGCACCATGAATTCCGGCAGATGCTCGGCGAGGTGGGCCGCGGCCGTGTCGGGCGCCACGGTGTCGGGCGAATAGTAGGCGACCAGGTTCTGACCGGCGGCCAACTCGATCACCGTCGCCGCAGCGTGCACGACACCCGGGACGTTGACCAGCGAGGCCTCGATCTCGCCGAGCTCGAGGCGCTGTCCCCGGAGCTTCACCTGGAAGTCGTTGCGTCCCAGGTATTCGATGTCGCCCGAGGTGTTCCACCGTGCCAGGTCGCCGGTGCGGTACAGACGGGATCCCGGAGGTCCGAACGGGTCCGCCACAAACCGTTCCGCCGTGAGCCTGCCCTGTGCGGCGTATCCGCGGGCGAGCTGGACGCCACCGAGATACAACTCGCCGGGGACACCCACCGGGAGCGGTCGCAGCCGGCGATCGAGGATGAACGTGGTGGTGTTGGCGACGGGTCGCCCGATCGGGATCGCCGTATCGGTGGCCCCGACGTGATACTCGGTGACGTCGACCGCGGCCTCGGTGGGACCGTACAGGTTGTGTAGCCCCAGGCCGGGCAATGCGGACAGCACCGACCGCGCAGTCGGCGCCGCAAGGGCCTCCCCCGAGGTGAACATCAGTCGCAGCGAACTCAATTCGGCCATCCGGGTCGGCCCGGTCACGTCGGCGAACGTCGACATCATCGACGGCACGAAGTGCATCGTGGTGACGCCCTCGGATTCGATCAGCGACGCCAGATACTCCGGGTCACCATGACGTCCGGGTTCTGCGATGACCAGACTGGCACCGACCATGAACGGCCAGAAGAGCTCCCACACCGACACGTCGAAGGTGATGGGCGTCTTCTGCAACACCACATCGGATGTGCTCAGCGGGTAATGCCGTTGCATCCATTCGAGTCGATTGACGATCGCCCGATGGGAGACGGTGACGCCCTTGGGTTTTCCGGTCGATCCGGAGGTGAAGATGGTGTAGGCGGCGTGATCGGGCAGCAGTGGCGCGATCAGCTCGTCGGTCGTCACCGGGGCGACGGCGTGTTCGATCGGCGCGGAAGCATCCACCGTGTGCACCCAGACGCGGTCGGCGAGGCCGGACACCACGGGCGGGAGCGCACCGGGACCGACGAGCACCGTGCCGACGCCGGCCATCTCGACCATGTACTCGCCGCGGTCGAGCGGTGCGTCGGGATCGATCGGGACATACTGCCCACCGGCCGTGATCACCGCGTGTAGCGCGACCAATAGCTCGACCGACCTCGGGATACACACGGCGACAGCCACATCGGGACCGACTCCGACACCGATCAGTTCCCTGGCCAGGCTGTTGACGCGGTCGGCGAATTCGCGGTACGACACCCGCCGACCGTCGTGGACGAGCGCCGTGGCGCGCCGCTCGGACGCCGCTGCCGCCAGCAGCAGGGGCCGGGTGATCTCCTCGGAGTATCCCCTCGACCAGCCGGCGACGACGTCCAATTCCGAATCGGGGAACCAGAACAAGTCGTCGAGCGGCCGGTCCTGCGCCTCCTCCAGGGTCGCCGCCATGCGGTCCAGGATGTCGTGCAGGTAGTGGCTGAAGCGCTCGATCGTGCTGTGGTCGAAGAGCTCTCGCGAGTAGCAGAAGGACAACGAGATCTGCTCGGAGTGGTCGGCAACCGGACCGAACTCGATCACGTTCAGCGAGAGGTCGTACTTGGCGAACGGCGGGCGGGCGTCGATCAACCCGAGTCCCGACTCCGCATCAAGCCGGCCAACCACCTGATCGTGCTGCATGACCAGCTCCACCTGGAACAACGGCGAGTGCGACCGGGATCGTCGGGCCCCCACCGCATTCACCACCTGCTCGAAGGGCACGTCGCCGTGACCGAGCGCCTGTGCGCGAGTGTGATGAGCCGAGGCGAGGAGATCGGTGAGACCGTCGGCGGGCTGCACCCGGGTGCGCAGCACCACGGTGTTGACGAACATCCCGACGAGATCGGCCAATTCGGGTTCGTCACGACCGGCGATGGCGGTGCCGATGGCGATGTCCTCGCCACCGCTGAGCCGCGACAGCAGCACCGCGAGCGCCGAGTGGAAGACCGCGAACAAGGTGACGCCGTGGTGCGCGGCGAGGGCGTGCAGCCGCTCGACGGTTTGTGCGTCGAGCATCGTGTCGACGTAGCCGCCGGCGCCCGTGGGACGCGTGGGCCGCTGGCGGTCGGTCGGCAGCCCGATGAGCTCCGGCATGCCCTGGAGTTCCTTGCGCCAGAAGGCGATCTGACGACCCATCACCGAGTCGGCATCGGCCTCCTCCCCCAGCACCGAACGCTGCCACACGGCGAAGTCGGCGAACTGCACCGGCAACGACGTCCACTCGGGAGCCTGCCTCTGAGCGCGGGCGGCGTACGCGGTCAACAGGTCGGTGATCAAGGGCCCGAGAGACGCACCGTCGGCCGCGATGTGATGTACGACGACGACCAGCACGTGATCAACGCTGCCGCCGACTGTCTCTCCAGAGGCACTGTCCGCAGAGTCGGACACCGCGAGCAACCGAATTCGCAGCGGCCAGTCCTTGGTGACGTCGAAACCGGTCACCGACAGGTCTGCGATCCGAGCGTCGACGGCTGAAGCGTCGACCGCCTCCACACCGAAAACACCTGCAGCGGTGACGTCGTCGATCTCGCCGATGGACTGGAAGGTCTCGCCGTCGTCATCGGGGAACGTGGTCCGCAGCGGCTCATGGCGGGACACGAGGTCACCGACGGCGGCGGCGAGGGCGTCCGCGTCGACGTCGCTGCCGAGCCGAACCGCACCCGGGATGTTGTAGGCCCCCGAAGCCGGATCGAGCCGATTGATGAACCAGAGACGTTGCTGGCTCAGCGACAACGGGATACGCACCGGCCGCTCGACCTGCCCGGGGAGCGGAAGGGCAGCGGCGTCCTGCGTCGGCACCGCTGCGGCGACGATCTCGGCGAGCGTGCCCGCTTCGAACACGTCCGACAACGACACCGACAGCCGCGCCACGCTCCGCAACCGCGAGACGATGCGAGCGGCGGTCAGCGAATCGGCGCCGAGCGCAAAGATGTTGTCGTGCATGCCGATGGGCGTCACGTCCAGGACGTCACCGATGACCGAGGCGACGGCGATTTCCCGCGCGGTGGACGGTGCGATGAAGGCGACCCGCTCATCACGGGCAAACCGCGGCGTCGGCAGGGCGCGGCGATCAAGCTTTCCGTTGGCGGTGATCGGCAGCTCGTCGATCAGCATCACGAGGTCGGGGACCATGTAGGTGGGCACCGCCGCTCGTACCGCATCGCGGATCGAGGAGTCGTCCAGGCCCGCAGCGGGATCGACCACCGCGTACCCGATCAGTTTGGCGCCACCGGCATTTCGGGCGTCGAGGACCACGGCGGCCGCAGCGGTGACGCCGCCGACGGACCGCAGAGCGGTCTCGACCTCGCCGAGTTCCACACGGAACCCACGCAATTGCACCTGCGTGTCGGCCCGGCCCAGATACTGGACGTCGTCACCGACGCGGCGGCCGAGATCGCCCGACCGGTACATCCGACGGCCACTGCCGTCGGGGTCGGCGACGAATCGGCTCGCGGTGAGCGCCGCACGATTGCGGTATCCCAGGGCCAATTGCTCACCGAACACGTAGATTTCACCGATCGCGCCCTCGGGAGTCGGCTGGAGACGGTTGTCGAGGATGCGCACACCCAACGTGGACAACGGTTGTCCGATCAAGCTGCTGCTCTCGCCCCGGACCAACTCGGGATCAAGCGGACGGTATGTCACGTGCACCGTGGTCTCGGTGATCCCGTACATGTTGACCAGAGCGACGTCGTCGCCGAAGGCGTCATACCAGCGCTCGACCTCGTCGAACCGAAGCTCCTCGCCTCCGAACACCATGTACCGCAACGACAACGGGGTCGGTGTGCGTCGACGTGCCTCGGCCAGGACACCGAAAGCCGACGGGGTCAGCGAGACGACCGTGACATTCTCGCGCGCGAGCACCTCCAGGAACTCGGCAGGCGCACGCGCGACCTGGCGATCCACGATCACCGCACGCCCCCCGGTGAGGAGCGGACCGAAGATCTCCCAGACCGAGAAGTCGAACGCATAGGAGTGAAACACCGACCACACATCGTCGGCGCCGAACTCGAAGTGCTCCTGCGCCGCGTCGAGCAGTGCAATCACGTTGTGGTGGGTGATCTCGACACCCTTGGGTCGGCCGGTCGACCCCGAGGTGTAGATGACATAGGCGAGAGTGTCGTCGGGCACCGCGGGCGGTGCCGGCGCGGTCGCACCCTCGGAGATCAGCTGGTCGACCGAGACCACCGGGAACGTTCCGCTCCAGTCCGGTCGCGAGGCGTCGTCGTCGACGATGACACACACCGGAGCCGCGTCACCGACGATGAACGAGAGCCGGTCGACGGGGTTGCTGGTGTCCAGCGGCAGATATGCCGCGCCACCGGTGAGCACACCCATGATGGCCGCGAACAGCGTCGTGTGGCGTGCCGTGGCCACGCCCACCAGGTCGCCGGGCCCGACACCGCGGGCCCGCAGGGCTGCAGCCACCGCGGCCGCTTGCGCCCCGAGTTCGCGATAGGTGACGGTGACGCCGCGCGCGTCGGTGACCGCAGGTCGATCCGGATGGCGTCGCGCAACCTCGCCGAATCGGGAGACGATCGTCGCCGGCTCGCCCGAGCCGTGTGCTGCGGGTTCGGGCAAGGCAGCCAGCATCGCCCGATCGGCGGGCGTCAACATCTCGATGGCGCCGACAGGTCGATCGAGCGACTCCGGCGCCAGGCAGTCCTCGAGGAAGTGCAGGAAGCGAGCGTGGTGGGCGTCGAGTTCGGCCTGGGTATACAGGCCTGGATTGCCGTGGAGATCGACGACCAGCGGCGCGGCGGGCCCCGACTGATACATGTTGATCAGCAGGTCCTCGAGAATTCCCGACGTCAGGATCCGGTAGTCGGACTCGGTGCCGTCGATGGCGACCGGCTCGTCGAAGAAGACCATGTTGATCGCCGGGCCGAATGAGGTCGAACCGGCGTCGAGTCCGGCGTCGCGCCGGATGTCGTCCGACCGGTATCGCTGGTGGCGCAGCGCTCCGGTCAGCTCGAGCTGCGCAGTGGCGATGAGATCGCGGACGGACTTGCCCTGGGGATCGCGCAGCCGGATGGGCACGATGTTGGACACCATGCCGCCCGACCGCTTGATCTTCACGTTGGTGCGCCCGGTGATCGGCAGGCTCATCACGATGTCGTCGTTGGCCGTCACCCGCGACAGGTAGGCGCCGAACGCGGCGGTGAGCAACACGGCAATCGAGCTGTTCAGCTCTGCGGCCAGGGCTTCCAGGCGGCGTTGCGACGCGGGCTCGAGCTCTTGACTCGACACGACATTGGCGAACGAGAGCGGCGCAACCGCCGCCGACCGCGTCGAGAGCGTGACCCGCTCGGGAAGGCCGACGACCCGCTCGAGCCAGTGCGCACGATCGGTGTCGCGTCGACTGCTGTTCTGGTAGCTCTGCTCGTACTCGACGATCTCGGCCATCGTGGCGAGCTGTTTGTCGTCGGGAACCAGACCGCGCCGGAGCGCGTTGTATCGGTCAATGGTCCGCCGCACCCCGGTGAGCGCGGCGTAACCGTCCAGAACGATGTGATGGGCGCGGTTGTAGAAGAACGTTCGTTCGTCGCCGACCTGCAGAATTGCGGCAATGACGAATTGGTCGTTGAGCAGATCGACGGGGCGCTGGTACTCCGCGCGCATCCAGGCCAGTGCCGCACCGGCCGGGTCCGGTTCGGCGCGGAAGTCAAGGATGTCGACCTGCTGATCGAAATCGAGGTCGACGAACTGCATCGGCACACCGTCGACCTCGGCGAGGCGGGTGTAGGGCGACTCCAGGTGCTTCCCGACGTGGATAGAGCACTCGGCGAGCAACTCGATGTCGAGACCGCCCGGAGGATGACGGATGTCGAGGTACTGGGCGATGTTGACCGAGTAGTCCGGTGCCAGCGACTCGGCGAACCACATGCCTCGCTGAGCCGCGGTGAGCGGCAGGTACTGCAGCGGGGTCTCCGCTGCGACCTGCGCTTTCGCGCGATGCTCGGCGATCGCCACCTGTACCGACACCTCTCGTTTTCGAACGTCATCCGATGGGCCGTGGCCCCGACCCGGAATTACACCGACAATTCACATTTCCACGCCACGGACTGAACCTCAAACGAGCACGTGAGGCCATTCCCTGCGTCGCGCGGAAGAGTGAACCGTGGACGCAGTCCATTCTTTCAATCGCTGGCAATTAGGCACGACGTTACGCGATAAATTACGTCGGCTGTTGTACACCGAACGAAATCCGACATGTCGCACTACCAGCGAGTACCGGGCTCCGATGATGCGCGGCCCCGAATACCACATCTCTGCTGTGAAATTGCTGGACACTTCGTCGCGTGGTTGACAGGATGTCATCGGTCGCGCGCTGCCCGCCGATATCCACGCAAAGCGGGCACAATCGACACCGCGATGAGCACCACCACCCAGATGGCGACCTTGATGAGGTTCTCGGTCAGCGGCCCGCCCGCGGCCAGCGCCCGCATCGACTCGATGGCCGGCGTCATGGGCTGGTTCTCGACCACCGGCTGCAACCACGTGGGGTACGCGCTCACCGGAGAGAACCCCGAATTGAAGAACATCAGCAGGCTGGAGAACAGACCCAGGTAGGGCACGATCGGGGCGCCGGGCTTGGCATTGACGGCAAGGGCAAGGGTCATCGTCGAGAACGCCGCCCCGTAGGCCAGCGCGACCGCGACGAGCCCGATCGCCGGGCCGGGGCCCTGGGTGAACCGGAAGCCGATCAGGAATCCGGCCGCCAACAAGATCACCGTCGTGATGAGAATGCGAATGAGTTCCGCGGCGATCCTCGAGGTCAGGTCCGCGGCTCGGTTGATGGGCAGTACATATAGGCGCGCGAGGAGCCCGGTGGCGCGCTCCCGGTTGAGCCGGGTCGCCGACGCGATCGAACCGAACATCGCCCCGACGAGGATCACCAGCGGCACCGTGCCGTATGCACTGTTCTCACCGGTTGCCGACCCGATGGCGTCACCGAGCACGACCTTGAACATCAACATGCTCAGGGCCGGGAAGATGAGCGACTGCAGTAGCGTCGGAAAATCCCGGACGAAGACGAGTACCTGGCGGCCGGTCAACGGCATGCTCTGTGTCCACCAGCCGCGCAACGAGGATTCGCTCGGAACGTTCGCGGCGACCGGGATGAGGTGATCGCCGGCGATGCTGTTGGTCGACGGGGCGCTCATTTCCATGCCTTCCTGCTCCCGAGGATCAGCAGCACCACCGCGGCGACGAGTAGTCCGCCGCACCAAGCGATCGAGGGCCGCACGATCTCCCACGTGGCCGTGTTGGAGTCGAGCGCGCGCATCGCGATGGCGAACTGCGAGATCGGCTGATTGCGCACGAACGGCTGAATCCATTCGGGAAACTGCGACAGCGGCACGAAGCCGGTCGAGAGCATGCCCAGAATCAGGGTGGGCAGCGTCATCGCCTGGCTGGTCGCCTCGGGGGTCCGCGCGACCAGCCCGATTCCGTCGGCGAGCATCGAGAACAGCACTCCGATCGCCGCGGCGAGGGCGAACAAACCCACGGTTCCGACCACTCCACCGTCGGCTCGCCAACCGATCAACAGACACGCGACGGATGCGCACATCAGCGAAACGACGAGCAACACGAGGTTGGTCGCCGTCCGCGCGAGCATCGGTACCGCCGCCGACATGGGCAGAACCCGAAACCGGGTGTTGATCCCCTCGGCACCGTCATTGGCTGCGCGCATCGCCGCCGACGACGCGGCGAAGCCCACCGACTGCAGAACGATGATCGGCATCAGGAACTGGCCATAATTCATGCCGGGCGCAGAGTCCATGATGCTGCGCAGCGGCAGGTAGAAACACACCGCGAGGAAGGCCGGCGAGAGGAAGGCGAAGATCAGCTCGCCATTGCGGACGACCTTCGCCACGCCCCGCCCGGTGAGAGCCCACCACTGGGCGAGCGGACGTTCTCGCGCCTGCAGCGCGCCTGCCCGAGTTGCCGCGCTTTCGCGCTGCGGTGTTGCAATGCTCATGTCACGACCCCGCCCGATCGCGGCGTGGGTCGGTCAACGCCAGGAACACCTCGTCCAACGACGGTCTGCGCATGGCCACATCGGACAGGGCGATGCCGGCGTCGGTGGTCCGGCGGATCACCTCGACGAGGGTCTCCGGCCCGAGCGGCGCGGGGACCGACACGACGTGGTCGTCCTCCGCCGGGGCGTCGGGTCCGATGAGGTCGGCGAACAACTTGCGCAAGCGTCCCAGATCCCGAGAATCGGTGGGAGTCACCTCGCAATAGGCGGCACCAGTGGACTGCTTGAGCTGGTCCGAAGACCCCTCCGCGATCACCCGGCCCTTGTCGATGACCACGATGTTGTCGGCCAGCACATCGGCTTCCTCGAGATACTGCGTCGTCAGCAGGATCGTCACACCGTCGGACTTGAGGCGTTCGACGAGGGCCCACACCTCCTGGCGGCTACGCGGGTCGAGGCCGGTCGTGGGCTCGTCGAGGAACACGACCTTGGGCTCGGTGACCAAACCGCAGGCGATGTCGATGCGCCGTCGCATCCCGCCGGAGTACTGCCCGACGCGCTTGGCACCGGCGTCGGTCAGGGAGAACATCTCGAGCAACTCGTCGGCGCGGGCGCGGGCAACAGCTTTCGACAAGCCGAGCAGCCGCCCGAACAGCACCAGGTTCTCGCGGCCGGTCAACGCTTCGTCGAGCGCAGCGAACTGCCCCGTCAGCATGATCGAACGACGTACCGCTGCCGCGTCGGAGACCACGTCGTGGCCGTACACCGACGCCGAGCCCTTGTCCGGTTGGAGAAGAGTGCACAGCATGTTCACGGTGGTCGTCTTACCCGCCCCGTTCGGACCGAGAATGGCGACGATGCTCCCCCGCGCAACGGTGAAGCTCACCTCCTCGACGGCCACCATGTCCTTGAACCGCTTGTGCAGGCCGCTCGCGACGATCGCCGGCGGCTCGTCGGATGACCGAGTGCGAGCATCGGCGACAGCACCGACGTCCTCGCGGTAGGACGCCTGTGGCTGTGGCCGTGCCGCAGGCGGGCGCGGTGGCTGATCGCGACCCGGCCGCAACGGGTCGGACGTCGAGGGACCGACAGGTGCAGGGCGCGGTGGTGGCGCCGCCCACGTCGGCGGAGCTGCCGTCGCGAACGATTCCGGTGGATTCGGAGCGGGCCTGGTCTCCCGTGGCGTCGCGACGGCAGGGTCCGTCACGGAGTCAGCTCCGGGTATCGGCGCTGCGCGCGCCCACGTACTCATCGAGTCCGGACGGCTCTGCGAGTCCGGCACATGGCCATTCGTGCTGACAGGGCGCCCATTTCGGGACTTCGGGGACGCGCCGTACTCGCCGCGGTCGGGCGACGTCGCCGTAGACCCCGGAGCGCGGACCGGCCCGGATGGTCGGTTCGTCACCGCTTCTCCGGCGATCGTTCGCGCGGAGTCGGGCATCGGAGCACGGGCCTCGCCGTTGGCACGCTCCTGTCGCCACCGACGCAACTGTTCCTCGACCGGATCCGGGCTCTGGAACGGATCGGGTTCGTCGGCGCCCGGCGCACTCGTGTTCCGACGATGCCGTGGCTCGCTCACTGCGCCAGGCCTCTGAGTATCGGACATGTGGTTCCTCTGCGGTCGGTGACGCACGGGCTCGCAACTGGGTCGGCGCAGGCCTGCATCAGAGCAGTGTCCCGGCGTGGAGCCCGCCGAGGGCACTCTCACACATGGCGCCACCTCTCCGTCCAAACGTACGCACGCACGCCACCTTCCCGACCACCCTGCATGTCTGTCGCCCATCGAGGCCCAAGAGTTACCGGTACCTCCCGGCGGCGTCGCACGCCCACCGGGAGGCGACCTCCTGAGGACATCGTCCGTGGTCGTCCGACCAGCGACGAAAGCACTTGCTTCGCAATTGTCGGCTCGCACGATCGGGCACTTCTCAACATCGGTCAAGATACGTGATGAATCCACCTCCTCGGCAACAATTCCCGGGGGCCGTGTCGCTGTGGGCGCATTCAGGAGGAGGTATTCACGCCGACGACCTGGCGTAATGCCGACGGAACCGCGAAATACGTCGGGTATGCTCCGTGAAGGACACTGGTCGCGAATGGTTACCCCGGGGAGAATTGAGTGGCGACGCTTTCGGTCGTGGTTCCGGCCCATAACGAAGAATCAAACCTCAATGAGTGTTTGAATAAACTGCTCAACCAAACGCTTCCGATTGATGAAATCATCGTCGTGGACAACAACTCCACCGACGCGACCGCCCAGATCATCGACGAGCACTCTGCTCGCGATCCTCGGGTTCGTCGGGTGAACGAGACCACGCCGGGGGTGCATGCCGCCCGACGGCGAGGGCTCGACGAGGCGAAGTCGGACCTGATCGCCAAGGTGGATGCGGACACCCATGTCGGTAACGACTGGGCGCAGGTGGTCGTCGAGTTCTTCGATAGCGATCGCGGCTCGGCATTCTCCGCACTCACCGGCCCGTTCCTCATGTGGGACGCGCCGCTCTACGGCTTTCAGAAGCGGCTGGCCGAACGTGGCTTCCGCAAGCTCGACACCGACAAGCCGATCGGATCCGTTCACGGTCCGGGGTATGTACTCCGACGCGAGGCCTGGCAGGAGATCAGAGATCATCTGCACGATGACGAGCCGGGCGTCTGGGAGGACCTCGACATCGGTCTCGCGATGAAAGAAAAGGGCCTGCAGACCGCGATCGAACCACACCTCCTCGCCGACAGCTCATGTCGACGCTTGCAGGTGTCTCCATGGGGGAACCGCCGATACATGGTGGGTGGTCGTATCACTGCGCGGGCCCACGGTGAACACCAACTCGCCAGGATGATGACGATCTTCTTTCCCCTGCGAATCTTCGCCCATACCTACTATTGGGTGCTTCTGCGGCCGTGGGACAACGCGAGCCGCACGTGGCGACCGCATCGGTACTTCACCCGACTGCCGGACTTCTAGCCTCGGACATGCAGCGGCCGGGCGCGCGCCGACGCGCACATTACGCTCGAACGCATGCCTCTCGACAAAACCGGCGCAGAAGCCGACATCTCCCAGCTCCCAGACTCGCAGCGCTACCAGATCAGCGTCGATGAACAGATCGCCGGCTTCACCGCCTACCGCGAACGCGAGCACGATGGGGCGACCGAACGCATCTTCTTCCACACCGAGGTGGACGAGAAGTTCGGTGGACGCGGCCTGGCCACCATCCTGATCGAGCAGGCTCTCACCGACACGCGGGCGCAGGGCAAGGTCATCGTCGGCGTGTGCCCGCTGGTCGCGGCGTTCCTCAAGAAGCACCACGAGTTCGACGGCGACACCCGTCCCGTGCACGAGGAGACGATCAACTGGCTCCAAGGTCAGATCAATTGATCAACTTTTCACCGATGTGGGGCCCTAAGTCCCTGTCGGTCCCCGCGGCAGTCCCCTACTCTTGAACCTGTGAGCGGGGGTGGACGACCGCTCACCGCGACGGTTGGGCAGACCCGCCGGCCACCTCTCCGGGCGTGGCACCGCAACCGATCACCGGCCCGTCCGACGCTCTGCGTCGGGCGGGCCGAGTCGCATCCGGACCCTGCCGGCGACCATCGGACATGTCGGACTCGCACCCTAGACTGACGGCGTGGCGTTGATGGTTGGTCAAGAATTCGCGGGATATCGGATCGTCCGGGTACTGGGCGCCGGCGGCATGGGCGAGGTGTACCTGGCCCAACACCCGCGACTGCCACGCCTCGACGCGCTCAAGGTGTTACCGGCGAATCTCTCGTCGGACGAGGCCTTCCGACGTCGGTTCACCCGCGAAGCCGATCTCGCGGTACGCCTCGACCATCCGAACGTCGTCGACGTCTACGACCGCGGCGAGCACGACGGTCAGCTCTGGATCACCATGCGATACGTCGAAGGCCTCGACGCCGCCGCGCTGTTGTCGGCACATCCGGGCGGTCTGCCTACCGATGAGGTCGTGCACATTGTTTCCGCGGTCGCCGACGCACTCGACCACGCGCACTCACAGAACCTGCTACATCGCGACGTCAAACCCGCCAACATCCTGCTCACCGAGGCCACCGGACCGTCCGGAAATCGCCGCGTCCTGCTCGCCGACTTCGGCATCGCGCGCCCCATCCTCGACGACACTCGCCTGACCGCCACGAACCTCACCGTCGGGTCGTTCGCCTACTCCTCACCCGAGCAGCTTGCCGCCGAGAAGCTCGACGGTCGCGCCGACCAGTACTCACTCGCCTGCACCGCTTACCAGCTACTCAGTGGCTCAACACCTTTCGCGAACACGAATGCGGCGGCACTGATCCGTCAGCACTTGACCGAGACCCCACCGGCGATCACCACCCGCCGACGCGATCTGTCTCCGCGCGTCGACCAGGTCCTTCACCGTGCGCTCGAGAAGGATCCGAACCACCGGTATCGGACCTGCACGGAATTCGCGACCGAACTCACCGCAGCACTCGCAGCACATCCGGCCGCACCCACCGTCGCACCTCCGCCCGATCCCTCGACCGTCGGTCATCAGCGCACGCAGAGTGCTCCGGCCTCGTATCCACAACCTGCCGTCGAACTGAGGAAGCCCGGTCCGTCCCCAGGTGGTGCGCCCCAACCCGGTCAGACCTCACTTCCCCCGATCTCGCCAGGCGTGACACCGCCGCCGTACACGACGCACGGAACTGCGCAACGGCCGAATCCGGTCGTGTCATATCAGGCACCCGGCGGTCCACAGAACCAACATCGGCAACCATCGGGATACCCGTCGCCACCTGATCCCAAAGCAAAGAGTTACGCCCTGTGGTCGATGATCTGCGCGGTGCTGTCGTTCCCCGGCGTCTGCTTGGTCGTCGTCGGATTCGCCGCGGCTGCTCTGGCGGTGTTTTTCGGACTCTCCAGCCTCAAGATCGCCAAGGCGCGCGCCGACGTGCCGCCTGCGCAGCACAATCGCGGCCTGGCCATCGCCGGACTCGTCGTGGCCGGTCTCGGCCTCGTGTGGAATATCGCCGTCCTCATCGCGGCCCTCGCACCCAGCAATCTGTGATCCGGTGGGATTTCGGGGTTTCTTGGAAACGTCTGCGCCGAAATCCTGCTTTCACGGCTTCGCAAATCACCCGTTGCTCTTCCGGCTATGATTTCCGGCATGTCCGCGATCTCTGCGATCCAGACCGAAACTCTCGACATCCTCCGGACGGTGATTCCCGCTGGCAGCACGGTCGCCCTACTCGATTTCCCCAACCACGCCAACGCCGGAGACGTCCTCATCTATCGAGGCGAACTCGCCTATCTCCAGCGGCTGGGGTGCGAGATCGCCTACACGGCAACGTTCAACACCTACGACAGAGGCGCTCTCGCTTCCGCCGTCTCCAGTGGCCCGATCCTTCTTCATGGTGGAGGCAACTTCGGTGACAGGTACCCGATTTACCAGCCATTTCGGGAACGGGTGATCGGCGAGAATCGTGACCGGTCGATCATCGGTCTGCCGCAGACATTCGAATACCGCGATCGCAATGCTCTGACCCACACCCAGCAGGTGTACGGCGAACATCCCGACCTCACTTTGCTGATTCGCGATCGCAGTGCACTCGAGCGGGTCGCCGAGCTGTTTCCAGCGAACCAGGTCCACTATTGCCCGGACACCGCCCTCGGTGCCGGCCGCATCGACCCCGCCCGCGAGCCCGACCACGACGTTATCCTCCTCAAGCGGACCGACGGAGAGTCGGCGTTCTCCGCCGATGGCATCCCGCCGAGCTTGATGGATGAGGCGTTCATCCATGACTGGCGCATGGAGTGGTTCGGATACGACCTCAAATGGTGGCCGCAGTCGCTCGCGATAGTGAGCTTGAGTACGGTTCCGGTGTTTCGGCGTCGGATTCACCGATGGGCGAAGCGAGCTTTCGACCGTCAGTCCGAACTGATCGTGCGTTCGTCAGTCGATGCCCTCTCACGCGGTCGTGTCGTCCTCACCGACCGACTCCACGGTGCGGTCCTCGGCGTTCTGCTGGAGAAGCCGGTGGTCATGGTCGACAACGCCAACAGCAAGTTGTCGGCGGCGTTCCGCGATTACCTGGCCACCTTCGCTCACGTTGCTCTTGCCCGCGACTTCCACGAGGGCTATGACGTCGCCAAGACGATGGCTTCCGCGTTGTGACTCGGGTCGCGCGACGTAGCGGGCGTATCCGCGCCAAGCACCGGCTCGAGGTCCGTCCCGACGTTCCGGACCTCCAGCGCATCTCCGCAACGATCCAGGCTCCCGACGGCACCGCGATGACTGTCGCCACCGAGTCCTCGCACCCGTTGGACAGCTCGGCGACGCCGTGGCTGGCGCCGACCATTCCGACGGCGATGTGGCTGTCCGCCGATCTCACCATCGAGGGCGCGGTCGATCCTGTAGCCCTTGAGAACGCGGGTAAGGCGCAGCGAGTGCTCGCCGAGTGGTATCCACGGCACCTCGCACCCGCCGACATTCACGCCCACCAGGGGCCGACCGCGCCCCCCGCGGATGGCGTCGGCTGCTTTTTCAGCGGAGGTGTCGACAGCTTCTATTCCGCCCTCACTCACCTGGACCGACTCACCCACCTCGTCTTCGTCCTGGGTTTCGACATCATGGACGACGAGGTATTGGCGACTCAGGCGCTGGATTCGGCTCGATCAGCCGCAGTCGAACTGGGCAAGCCTCTCATCGAGGTGCGCACCACCCTGCGGAGCGCGTTCGGTGACCTCGTCCGCGTGCCGTGGGGGTGGGTCTTCCACGGGCCCGCCCTCGCCCATGTGGCCACCGCGCTCTCGCCGGTGCTCGGCACGGTCATCGTCCCGTCGTCGTACTCCACCGGCTGTATCCACCGGTGGGGCTCTCATCCCGAACTCGACCCTCTATGGTCGAGTTCGTCGGTGACACTCGAGCACGATTCCATCGACGTGACGAGGCTCGAGAAGGTCAGGACGATCAGTAAATCGTCCACCGCGATGAGGAATCTCCGCGTGTGTTGGGAGAATCGCGACGGGCGGTTCAACTGTGGTCGTTGCTCGAAGTGTCTGCGCACCATGCTGGAGTTGCTGGTGGCCGGCGGGAATTGCACGACTCTGCCGGACCGACCTCGCGCCGATCAGGTGAAGCACATCCACGCCGCTTCGGGCGAACGATTCCATCTCCGGCAGGTACTCGACGAGCTTCGCGCCGGGAGCATCGACGATCCGGAACTCGAACGGGCCATCCGCACTGCGATCCGTCGCGGACCCGTACTTCAGTACTTTCCCCAGCGCCGATAACACTCGCGAATACGAAGACGACGAAGCGGCCCGCTCCCCTGAGGGAACGGGCCGCTTCGCGTGAATCCTGTTGCGAGAACGCCTTACTTGGCCTTCTCCAGCACCTCGACGAGTCGCCAGTGCTTGGTCGCCGACAGCGGGCGGGTCTCCATGATCCGCACACGGTCGCCGACGCCGGCATCGCCGTTCTCGTCGTGGGCCTTGACCTTGCTCGTGGTCCGGATGATCTTGCCGTACAGCGCGTGACGCTTACGGTCTTCCAGCTCGACCACGATGGTCTTCTGCATCTTGTCGCTGACGACGTAGCCGATCCGCTCCTTGCGGCGGTTACGCTCGGCGGTCGCCGATGCTTCTTGGGTTTCGGTCACCTTCTGGTCCTCACTCATGCGTCATCACCATCCGGTCCCGACGCCAGACCGAGCTCGCGCTCCCGCATCACGGTGTAGATGCGCGCGATCTCGCGACGCACCGTCCGCAGACGCCGGTTGTTGTCGAGCTGACCGGTGGCCATCTGGAACCGAAGGTTGAAGAGCTCTTCCTTCGACTCTTTCAAGCGGTCGACCAGATCGGTGTCACTGAGGTCACGCAGCTCGGCTGCGGCAACTCCGAGTCCCATCAGAACTGCTCCTCTCTGGTCACGATTCGGGTCTTGATCGGGAGCTTGTGCTGCGCGCGGCGCAGGGCCTCGCGAGCGATCTCCTCGTTCGGGTAGGTCATCTCGAACAGCACGCGACCCGGCTTGACCGGAGCCACCCACCACTCGGGAGAACCCTTACCCGAACCCATGCGGGTTTCGGCCGGCTTCTTGGTGAGCGGACGGTCCGGGAAGATGTTGATCCAGACCTTGCCGCCACGCTTGATGTGCCGGTTGATGGCGATACGAGCGGACTCGATCTGACGGTTGGTGATGTAGGCGCCTTCCAGAGCCTGGATGCCGAAATCACCGAACGTCACCTTGGTACCGCCCGACGCCTGACCCTTCAGGCTCGGGTGATGCTGCTTGCGGTGCTTGACCCGCCGTGGGATCAACATTGCCTAGCCCTCCTGCTTCTCTGCACCGGCTGCTGCCGTCGCCTCAGCGGGGGCCTCGGCAGCGCGACCGGCGTCGGTGCTCGTGGCCGTGGTGCCCGAGGCACCGCTGCGGCGGGGACGGCTCGGCCGACGCGGACGACGGTCTTCTGCGGCCGGCGCGGCTGCGGACAGCTCACGCTTGCCACCGACGATGTCGCCCTTGTAGATCCACACCTTCACGCCGATCCGGCCGAAGGTGGTCTTGGCCTCGTGCAAGCCGTAGTCGATGTCGGCGCGCAGGGTGTGCAGGGGCACACGGCCTTCGCGGTAGAACTCGCTGCGGCTCATCTCCGCGCCGCCCAGGCGACCCGAGCACTGCACCCGGATGCCCTTGACGTTGGGCTGACGCATCGCCGACTGGATGGCCTTGCGCATCGCGCGACGGAACGCCACACGGTTGCTCAGCTGCTCGGCGACACCCTGGGCCACCAGCTGGGCCTCGGACTCAGGGTTCTTGACCTCGAGGATGTTCAGCTGGACCTGCTTGCCGGTCAGCTTCTCCAGCTCGCCGCGGATGCGATCGGCCTCGGCGCCGCGGCGACCGATGACGATGCCCGGGCGGGCGGTGTGGATGTCGACGCGAACCCGGTCACGGGTGCGCTCGATCTCCACCTTGGCGATGCCGGCGCGCTCGAGCCCCTGCGAGAGGAGCTTGCGGATGGCGACATCCTCTTTCACGTACTCCGCGTACTGCTTGTCGGCGTACCACCGGCTGTTCCAGTCGGTGGTGATGCCCAGACGGAAGCCGTGCGGGTTGATTTTCTGGCCCACTACTAGGCTCCCTTCTTCTTCGGCTGACGCGAACGACCGCGACCGCCGGCGGCGGCCTTCTCCGGCAGGCTCTCCACGACCACGGTGATGTGGCTGGTGCGCTTGCGGATACGGAACGCGCGGCCCTGCGCACGCGGCTGGAACCGCTTCATGGTCGGGCCCTCGTCGGCGTAAGCCGTGGCGACGACCAGGCTCCGGCGATCGAGGTCCTGGTTGTTCTCGGCGTTGGCGACCGCGCTGGCGAGCACCTTGTACACGGGCTCCGACGCCGACTGCGGGGCGAACCGCAGGATGTCGAGGGCCTCGTCGACGTTCTTGCCGCGGATCAGGTCGAGCACGCGACGTGCCTTCATCGGCGTCACGCGCACGAACTTGGCCGTGGCCTTCGCGGTGGGATTATCGGTCTGCGTAGTCATTACCGGCGCTTCGCTTTCCGGTCATCCTTGATGTGACCCTTGAAGGTACGGGTGGGGGCGAACTCGCCCAACTTGTGCCCGACCATGTTGTCCGAGACGAACACCGGGACATGCTTGCGACCGTCGTGGACGGCGAAGGTGTGTCCGATGAAGTCGGGGATGATGGTCGAACGGCGCGACCAGGTCTTGATGACCTGCTTGGTGCCCTTCTCGTTCTGTGCGTCGACCTTGGCAAGCAGGTGGTCGTCGACGAACGGGCCCTTCTTGAGGCTGCGTGGCATTCTCTAACTCCCTCCTGTGCTTATCGCTTGTTCTTGCCGGTACGACGGCGACGGACGATGAGCTTGTCGCTCGCCTTGTTCTTGCGGGTGCGGCCTTCCGGCTGACCCCACGGGCTGACCGGGTGACGACCACCGGAGGTCTTGCCCTCGCCACCACCGTGCGGGTGGTCGACCGGGTTCATGACCACACCACGGACGGTCGGGCGCTTGCCCTTCCACCGCATGCGGCCGGCCTTGCCCCAGTTGATGTTGCTCTGCTCGGCGTTGCCGACCTCGCCGACGGTGGCGCGGCAGCGCACGTCGACGCGACGGATCTCACCGGAGGGCATACGCAGGGTCGCGTAGGCACCCTCCTTGCCGAGCAGCTGGATCGACGCACCGGCCGAGCGGGCCATCTTCGCGCCGCCACCCGGGCGCAACTCGACGGCGTGCACCTGGGTACCGGTCGGGATGTTGCGCAGCGGCAGGTTGTTGCCGGGCTTGATGTCGGCGGTCGGACCGCTTTCCACCACGTCGCCCTGCTTGAGGTTCTTGGGCGCGATGATGTAGCGCTTCTCGCCGTCGACGTAGTGCAGCAACGCAATCCGCGCGGTGCGGTTCGGGTCGTACTCGATGTGTGCGACCTTGGCGTTGACGCCGTCCTTGTCGTTACGACGGAAGTCGATCAGACGGTAGGCACGCTTGTGACCGCCACCCTTGTGACGAGTGGTGATGCGACCGTGCGCGTTACGACCGCCGCGTCCGTGGAGCGGGCGGACCAACGACTTCTCCGGATGGTCACGGGTGATCTCGGCGAAATCCGAGCCGGACGACCCGCGACGACCGGGTGTCGTCGGCTTGTATTTACGAATAGCCATGTGAAAGTCCCTCTATTCCAAGAGTCCCGGTCAGCTGACCGAGCCTCCGAAGATCTCGATGGGCTTGCTGTCGGCGGTCAGCGTCACGAACGCGCGCTTGGTGGAGCGGCGCTGGCCGTAGCCGAAGCGGGTCCGCTTGCGCTTGCCCTGCCGGTTCGCGGTGTTGACGCTGTCGACGGTCACGTCGAAGATCTGCTCGACGGCGATCTTGATCTGCGTCTTGTTGGAGTCCGGGTGCACCAGGAAGGTGTACACGTTCTCCTCCATGAGCCCGTAGGACTTCTCCGAGATCACCGGCGCCAGGATGATGTCGCGCGGGTTGGCCTGGATAGCCATGCTCACGCCTCCTTCTGGTCGGTCTTGGATCCGTTGGCAGCGATGTACGCGTTGAGCGTCTCCACGCTGAACACCACCTCATCGGCGTCGAGGACGTCGTAGGTGTTGAGCTGATCGGCCGAGATCGGCAGCACGTTCTGCAGGTTCGCGACGCTCTTCCATGCGGTGAGGTCCTCACGGCCCAGCACCACCAGGAACTTGCGACGATCGCTCAGGCTCTCGAGGAACTGACGCGCGGTCTTGGTCGAGGGGACCTGACCGGGAACCAGCTCGGTGATCACATGGATGCGCTCGTTGCGAGCCCGATCGCTCAGCGCGCCGCGCAGGGCGGCCGCCTTCATCTTCTTCGGGGTGCGCTGGCTGTAGTCACGCGGCTGCGGACCGTGCACGGTGCCACCACCGGCGAACTGCGGTGCGCGGGTCGAACCCTGACGGGCGCGACCGGTGCCCTTCTGCCGGTACGGCTTGGCGCCACCGCCGCGAACCTCGCCGCGGGTCTTGGTGGCGTGCGTGCCCTGGCGCGCGGCGGCCTGCTGGGCCACCACGACCTGGTGCATCAGCGCGATGTTGGCCGGCGCGTCGAACAGTTCGGCGGGCAGATCAACGGTGCCGTTGGTCGTGCCGTCGGCGTTGCGGACGTCCAGCGTCAATTTGACTGTGGTTTCGGCGCTCACTTGTCAGCACCACCCTTCACTGCGTCGCGAACCACCACGATGCCGCCCCGACGACCCGGGATCGCTCCCTTGATCAGCAGCAGGCCGGCCTCGGCGTCCACCTTGTGGACGGTGAGGTTCTGCGTGGTCACCTTGTCGTTACCCATACGTCCGGCCATCCGCATGCCCTTGAACACGCGGCCCGGGGTGGCGCAGCCACCGATGGAACCCGGCGCGCGGTGCACGCGGTGTGCACCGTGGCTGGCGCCCAGACCGGAGAAGCCGTGACGCTTCATCGGACCGGCGAAGCCCTTGCCCTTGGAGGTGCCGGTGACGTCCACTAGCGCACCGTCGGCGAAGATCTCGGCGGTCAATTCCTGACCGACCTCGAGCTCGCTGACATCGGCCACGCGGATCTCGGCCAGGTGCCGGCGCGGGGTGACCCCGGCCTTGCTGAACTGACCGGCGACCGGCTTGGTGACCTTGCGCGGATCGATGGCGCCGTAGGCGACCTGCACGGCGGTGTAGCCGTCACGCTCCGCGGTGCGCAGCTGGGTCACGACGTTCGGGCCCGCCGCGATGACGGTGACCGGGACGACGCGGTTGTTCTCGTCGAATACCTGGGTCATGCCGAGCTTGGTGCCCAGGATGCCCTTGGTTGAACTCTGGTTGCTCATGATTCTTCGCCCCCGCCCTACTGGATGTTGACGTCGACGCTGGCCGGCAGGTCGATGCGCATGAGCGCGTCGACCGTCTTCGGCGTCGGGTCGAGGATGTCGATGAGTCGCTTGTGGGTACGCATCTCGAAGTGTTCGCGGCTGTCCTTGTACTTATGCGGCGAACGGATGACGCAGTACACGTTCTTCTCGGTGGGCAACGGCACCGGGCCGACCACGCGTGCCCCGGTACGGGTCACGGTTTCCACGATCTTGCGCGCCGAAGCGTCGATCGCCTCGTGGTCATAGGCCTTGAGCCTGATGCGGATCTTCTGTCCCGCCACGCTGTGTCCTCTTCCGTCAGTTGTTCTCGACAGACGAACACCGCGCACCTGGGCCGGCACTAGCCGCCGGCGGGCACATAGATCACCGCGTGAGAGTCGGGATCGACGCTGTTCATCTGTCGTTGTACGTTGGCTCGCCCATCAGACGAACCGATTTGCTCCGGCACCCGCGGTCGGGCGTGTCGAGTCCGTGAACCGAGACCGGCGCACGCGTTACACGCCCAGTCCCCGATTTCCAGGCCTGGGAGTCATTCACCTGAGCGAAGCCGCGGAAAATCCCGCAACCTGCCGTCCAGGCAACCCGACAAGTATGCACCAGGGCGCGGGGTGGTTTCAAATCGGCCCCTGACGCCACCCGACCTGCAACAACCGCGTCGTCAGCTGCGCGAACGACGCGTCACCCGCCGTCGGGGGGCCGCGGCATTAGAACCGTAGCCATGATGCGCTCTGATCAGACCGGCTCACCGTGGGGGCCGACCATGGTCGCCCTGGCTGCGGCCGAGGTTCTGGGGTCGATGCTCTGCCAGTTTCATCGCGTGCAGCTCGAGAACGACTGGAACGCGCACATGCTCGCGATCAGGTGTCATCCGGTCGCTGCGCTGCCGGACCTGCGTCCCATCTCATGGGCGGCCACCTGTGCGGCCGCGCTCGGCGTGCTCGCCGGCGGCGCGCTAGTCCTCAAGGTGGCGGTGTGCGGCATCCAGGTGCGTGCGGCATGGGTGCCCCGCGCGATTCTGCTGGTGATCGTCGGTGCCGTTATGTTCGCGGCGTCGCTGGCATCGGTACTCGACATCCCCTCACACCTGATCGCGGGCTTCGGCACCGACGGCACCGGGCTGCCCTGTGGCGACGGGTGACGGGGCCGATCACCCGCATCGCAGACCACGGAGTCGCATGCATCCTCGGCCATCACGGCAACGCCCGTCGCCGACGGCACCACCGGGCGAAGCGAGGAGGCCCGGAATGCACATCCGTCTCACACATCGATCATTCGATCATCACGATCAGGACGCCAGCGTGGCCAGATCGACCTGTGCGGCCATCGTCGAGTAGCCGGCGGCATTCGGGTGCAGCAGGTCCGGCCCACTCAACCGCGGGTTCAAGCCGTTTGGATCATGCGGATCGCGCATCGCGGACTCGAAGTCGATGACACTGTCGGACAGGTGTTGTCGGCGAATCCACGCATTCACCACGAGCCGTTGCCCATTGGCCGCCGGCGTGCTCCACCCG
The DNA here is from genome assembly GCF_029269935.1 of Gordonia sp. N1V. Classification (NCBI taxonomy): domain Bacteria; kingdom Bacillati; phylum Actinomycetota; class Actinomycetes; order Mycobacteriales; family Gordoniaceae; genus Gordonia; species Gordonia sp. N1V. The sequence goes on along the minus strand of NZ_JARJDD010000007.1, from coordinate 7,964 downwards.
TCGGACAACGAGGTCGCCGCGGGCAGGAGGGTTCCGAGGTGGACGCGAAGGCCTGCTGCATGAAGTCGCAGGATGACCTTGCGTAGTCCGTCGATCACCGTGGCCGCATCGGTACCCGGCGGAATCCCGAGATCGTTGATGCCTTCGAGCAGGATGACGTCGCGGACGCCCGGAACCCCGATGACGTCGTCCGCCACCCGGTCCATCAGCGACGGGCCGTAGGCGAAGATCGCCGGCCCCAGGGTCACGCGGTTGCCACTGATCCCCGCGTTGAGGACCGGCCGGTCGATTCCCGCCTGATCGAGACGTCGTTGCAAGAAGTCCGGGTAGCGCACGTTGGTATCGATCACCGACCGATCCTCGGTGAGACCCAGGTACTGGGCTGCCATGAATCCGTCGGTGATCGAGTCTCCGACGGCGACGATACCGGTCACCGAAGTCGGTGCAGCAACATCGATTCCGGTGACGAGCGGTACCTGGTCGGTGGTGACGGTGAATGCAGCGCCGGAGGTGTCGTGGCTGTGGTCACCGCTGCCGGCGACGGTCGCGAAGCTCGTGGCGTTACCGACGTAGTGGACGGTGGGCACGGTCGCGTCGGGGAGGAACACCGACACTGCCAGCGACCGCCACGCCGTGACGTCGACGTCGACCGGGTCGCTGGCGACGTCGGCACCCGGTGCGATCGACACCGAGTCGCGGCCGCCGAAGGTCACCGGCACGATCCTCTTGACCTGCGCGCCGCGGACACGGCGTGACACGGTGACGCCGCCGATACGGATCGGCTTGGCGCCGAACCGGTTCGTCAGGCGTACCCGCGCGACCGATCCCGACAGGTGCGGCGTCGTCATCACGCGCAACGTGTGGTCGGCAGGCGCCGAGGGAATCGGGTTCTCCAGCGAGATGTCGCCGCGATTACTCGGCGCCGCCATCCAGCCGGCCACCCAATGCGCCCCGACGCCGGGGCCGCGATCCGACGGATGTGCTTGCACGACACCAACACCGGCTGTCGCCAGCACCGCGGCCACCACGATCGCAACCGCACCGCGTCGCGCCCGTCCTGTCGGTCTCCTCATGAACGTCCCTCCCCGGACTCGAGTTGACCATGCGGTCAAGTCATTCGAATATCGGGGCTCGTCGCGCCCGGTGCAACGGATTGCGGCGATTGGCCGCCGCAGACGCCGACGACGCCGGGACCGTGGAGGTCTCCGACGTCGTCGACGATCCGACCCGGCGGTCGGAGGAATGCGGTATCAGGGCAGGGGAATCCAGAACCCGAACAGCCAGAACCCGTTCGGGGTGTACTGACCCGGCTGCCAACGCGGCTGCGGGTGCCACTGCGGCTGCGGGTGCCACTGCTGCGGTTGCGGCTGCCACCGGTTCGGCTGTGGTTGCGGCTGCCACCGGTTGGGCTGCTGGTAGTGGTTTCCCTGCGGCGGCGGCGGGGCGGCCGACGCGATGCCGGCACCGGCACCGATGCCGGTGACGATGGCCCCGGCGGCGATGACGCCCGCCACGATCCGCTTTGCGGGCACTGAGCGCGACTTCACCGACCGCGCCTCGGTCCCCGAACTGCTGACGGTGTTCATGAGATGTCCCTTCGAACGACAATGATCATCGACGGCGTCGGACGGCGCCGGCTCGACAGCCGCGACGACCAACAACTCCCGACCGTGTCGGTCGGGAGTCGACGGAGTCGTCGGCCAGTGCTGACGCTACGCCGTCCCAGGGACAGAAAATCGAACCTGACCTGCAGGTTCACTGTGGGAGGCTGAGCCTTTTAGGTGCTTTGATCCGAACGCGAAGAGCTGATTGCCAGCCGAATCACATCAATGTTCGTTTTGCTCCCAGCAACCCCACAGCGCTCCTGCGATCGGTCAGGGCAGCGGAATCCACAACCCGAAGAACCAGAACCCGCGCGGGCTGGTCTGACGCGGCGCCCACTGCTGACGCTGGGGCTGCTGCTGACGCTGGGGCTGCGGCTGCTGCTGACGCTGCGGTTGGGGCTGCTGCTGACGCTGCGGTTGCTGCTGGGTCTGCTGGTGGCTGGGGGCCGTCGGCGCCGCCGAGGCGAGACCCGCCCCTGCTCCGACGCCGGTGATGATGGCACCGGCGGCTACGACACCGGCCACGGTGCGCTTGATGGTGATGCCCGAACGCTTGGCGGTCGCTGTTGTCATCTGGGTTTCCCTTTCTCGGATCTACGGACGGACGACGAGGTCGAAAGACCGCCGTCCACAGCCACGGCGACGTCGCCATCGGTGTGATCAGGAGAACCGATCCACTCCCCGGCGCAACGTCCGCTTCGTGTCTAAGCCATTACGCTACAACCACTTTCGGGCCGAAATCGTCGCGCACGCTGCGAGGTTTCTGTGCGGTTCATGCCGGTTTGACCGTTTAGCCCGGTACACCCGAAGCGTCCTGTCAGGACCGCCACAGACAAGGCCGCAGTGCTCACAGCCGATCGCCAGCGATCTCAGCCGAGCACGGCCGCTCGCCCCGCACGGGTGGGCGGTTAGGGTCGGTTCCATGACGACCAAGCCCTCGCACACCGACGATGCTCGACCATCGGCGATGACCGCGACCTACGCCCTGCGCCGGCGCCTGCCCGACAACGTTCTCGGCCACGCCCTGTTCTCTCTCGGTATGGTCGCGCGCGTTCCCTACTTCGGCACCGTGCTGCCCATCGTCGAGGAGATGCGCCCCGGGTACTGCAAGGTGAGCGCGCCCAAGTGGTTCGGCGTGTACAACCACATCGGCACGTTCCACGCGATCGCGGCGTGCAACCTCGCCGAGGCCGCGATGGGCATGCTGATGGAGGCCAGCCTGCCGCCGTCGCATCGCTGGCTGCCCAAGGCCATGTCGACGCAATACCTGGCCAAGGCCACCACGCGACTGACGGCGGAGGCGACCCTGACCGAACCGATCGACGTCGAGGCGATCAGTACCGGAACCGACGTCGTCGTCTCCGTCCGCATCCTCGACACGCACGGCACCGAGGTGGTCCACGCCGACATCACCACCTGGGTGACGCCACGCGCGGGCGACGACTCACGCTGACGCACCGGGACAAAACTCCTAGGCTGGGACGATGATGTCGCGTCTGCCGCGACATGGAGACGAAAGGTTGCTATTTCATGTGTGGAGTCTGCGGCGAGATCCGCTTCGACGGGTCCGCGCCCGACGTCTCTTCGGTCGACGCGATGACCGCCGCGATGACCCGGCGGGGCCCGGACGCCTCCGGGGTCTACATGAAAGGCAATGTGGCGCTGGGGCATCGGCGTCTGAAGATCATCGATCTGTCCGAGCGGGGCGGTCAGCCGATGGTCGATCCCGAGTTGGGGCTGGCGTTGGTGTTCAACGGCTGCATTTACAACTATCAGGAGTTGCGCCACGAACTCGAGGGCAAGGGCTACCGATTCTTCTCCCACGCCGATTCCGAGGTCATCCTCAAGGCCTTTCATGCGTGGGGCGCCGACTGCGTCGACCGCCTGATCGGGATGTTCGCGTTCGCCGTCGTCGACACCGATTCGGGCACGGTGACCCTGGCTCGCGATCGTCTGGGCATCAAGCCGCTGTATCTGGCGGAAACGCCCGGGCGGCTGCGGTTCGCCTCGTCGTTGCAGGCACTGCTGCGGGCCGGGGACGTCGACACCTCCATCGACCGGGTCGCGCTGCACCACTACTTCAGCTTTCACGCGGTGGTTCCGGCGCCGCACACCATGTACAACGGCATCCGCAAATTGCCTCCGGCCACCGTCCGGACGATCACCCGCGATGGCCGCAGCACCGAGCGCCGGTACTGGGAGCCGGTGTTCGCCCCGCATGCCGATCGGGCCGACTGGGACGAGAAGCGCTGGCAGCACGAGTTGATGGATTCCCTGCGCACCTCGGTGCGGCGTCGAATGGTCGCCGACGTCCCGGTCGGGGTGTTGCTGTCCGGGGGCATCGACTCGTCACTGGTGGTGGCGCTGCTGGCCGAGCAGGGCCAGACCGACCTCGCCACATTCAGCATCGGATTCGATTCCGCAGCAGGCGAATCGGGCGATGAGTACGCCTACTCCGACCTCATCGCCGATACCTTCGGCACCGATCATCACAAGATCCACATCGGCACCGACCGGCTGCTGCCCGCCGTCGGCGACACGATTGCCGCGATGAGTGAGCCGATGGTCAGCCACGATTGCGTCGCGTTCTATCTGCTCTCCGAGGAGGTGAGCAAGTCCATCAAGGTGGTGCAGTCCGGGCAGGGTGCCGACGAGATCCTCGGCGGTTACTCCTGGTATCCGCCGCTGGCCGGTATCGCGCGCCCGGAGACGACGAAGGCCTACCGTGAGGTCTTCTTCGATCGGTCGCACGAGGAGATCGCCGCGATCCTCGCCGACGACTACCTGTTGGAGGAGCGCGATTTCGACCCCAGTTGGGAGTTCGCACTGGCCCATCAGTCGGCCCCGGGCGCGCACACCTCGGTCGACGCAGCGCTGCGCCTCGATACCACGGTCATGCTGGTCGACGACCCGGTCAAGCGGGTCGACACGATGACCATGGCCTGGGGACTCGAAGCACGCGTGCCGTTCCTCGACCACGAGTTCGTCGAGCTCGCCGCCACCTGCCCGCCGGATCTCAAACTGGCACATGGCGGTAAGGGCGTACTGAAGGAGGCCAGTCGCGCGTTGCTGCCCTCGGCCGTCATCGACCGCACCAAGGGGTACTTTCCGGTGCCGGGTATCCGGCACCTCGAGGGCGAGGTCTTCGATCTCGTCGCCGATGTACTCAAGACGCGCTCAGCAACCGACCGCGGGCTGTACCGGCCGGCCGCGCTCGACCGACTGTTCGCAGATCCCAACGGGATTCGCACTCGCCTCGACGGCAACGAGCTGTGGCAGGTCGCGATGCTCGAGATGTGGTTGCAGACCATGGAAGGTATCACCGCACCGTGACGCCGTCCGTTCCGCCCGGCGCGCAGGCGTCGACACCCGATTCCATCGCCGCCGGCGTCCCCGACCCCGCGTTCTCGGTGCGCTTCGACGAGAACGGGTGGCACACGTACGGTCCGTCGGTCTCGCCGGACGGGTCGGCATTCGCCTACATCGTCGACGACGGGACCGGTTATCCGCGTGCGGCACAGCGGGTTCTGACTCCCGACGGGGTCGGCGAACTGCGGTGGGTGCGGGTGCCGGCGACCGGACCGGTGCGCAAGCTCGTGCATTCCAGCGACGGACAGTGGCTCGCGGTGGAGTTGGCGCCCGGCGGCGGTGAGCACCACCAGGTGTGGGTCGTGACGACCGATCCCGACGACGAGACCGCTCATCGCGTCGCCGCGATCCGTCCCGACGGCAATCCCTACACCGCGGGTGCGGGGCGGTCTTTCGGCACGGTGACTCTCGTCGGTTGGGACACCGATTGGGTCCTGATCACCGCCACGGCGACCGACGGCACCGCGCACTCGCTGCGGATTCATCCGAGCACGGGCACCACCCAGACCCTCGACGTGCGTGTCGGTGGTGCACTGATCGACTCGTGGAAGGGCGCCACACTGCTGCGTGTCGGCCCGCGCGGTTACCACGACATGCTGCTGTTGCGACGCCGGGATCGCCAGGACGGCACGGGATCAGCCGGTCCGCTCGATGGTCACGTCCGGCGTTCGGCGCGTCCGCTTCGACCGGCGCTCGCGGTCGGGGCCCGCGAGGACGAGCCGGAGGTCGAGATGAGCACACTGTTGCCCAACGATCCGGGTTCGGTGACCGACGACGGGTACATACTCGACCAGGGCTTCGACCACCCGTCGCTGGTGTTCGTCGGGCCGCCCGGTGACGCCGAGCGTGATCTCGACTCGGTACAAGCCGTGGTGCGCAGTGACTTCGATGCCAAGTATCCGCGCCTACTCGGTGTGGAGGTGGCCCGCACCGGAACCCGCTTCCGGGTGCTGGCACAGCGCGCGGGCTGCGGCCTCGACGCCTTCGCGGTCTCCCACGACCAATCAACGGTCGCGATGTTGTGGAACACCGACGGGCACAGCGAGTTACAAATCATGACGCTTCCCGATCAGACACTGCACGATCCGATTCCACTGCCGGGTGACGTGGCGTCGGAGTTGTCGATCAGCGCGGCGGGCACTCTCATCGCGGTGACGGTGTCTAGTCCGCAGCGCTCGCCGCTGGTGCATCTGATCAACACCGCGAGCCGGGAGGTCACCCCGGTCCGCGACGACATGGTGACCGGCACCGGCCCGTCGCACACCCTGCGGCCCGAGTTGCACGATTTCTCCGCGCGCGATGGGATGCCGTTGTCGGGCTGGCTGTTTCGGCCAGCACAGCGCTCATCCGACGCCGACGACCGTCCGACCCCGTACCTGTTGTATTTTCACGGTGGTCCCGAGGCACAGACCCGGCCCGACTATCACTTCCTGTTCGGTCCGCTCGTCGACGCCGGCATCGGGGTGTTCGCTCCCAACGTGCGCGGGTCCTCGGGGTACGGGCGTCTGTTCTCACACGCCGACGACCGCTACGGCCGGTACGCGGGGATCGACGACGCGGCCGATTGCGCGGAGTATCTCGTCGATGCCGGTATCGCCGATCCCGACGCGCTCTACGTGTCGGGGCGGTCCTATGGTGGCTATCTGACATTGGCGTGCTTGACTTTTCACCCCCAGCTCTTCGCGGCCGGCATCGCGATCTGCGGTATGAGCGATCTCGAGTCGTTCTTCCGCAACACCGAGCCGTGGATCGCGGTGGCCGCCTACACCAAGTACGGTCATCCGGAGTCGGATCGCGAACTGCTGCGTGACCTGTCCCCGATCCACCGGATCGACGAGGTGTGCGCTCCGTTGCTGGTGATTCACGGCGCCCACGACACCAACGTTCCGGTCAGTGAATCGCAGCAGATCGTGCACGAATTGCGGTCGCGTGGTCGGGTGGCGGAGTTGCTGATGTTCGGTGACGAGGGCCACGAGATCGTCAAGCGCGACAATCAGCAGCGACTGACCAATGCGGTTGCCGATTGGGTCTTGCGTCATCCCTCGGCCGCGGCCGCCCACGCCGAATCGCACCGGCTGGCCCGCGCCGCCGAATTCGGCTGGGATGCCGCGGATTCGGTGTCGGATCAGGCCCGGCTGTCGTGAACCGCCGGCGGCCCAATCTCCTGGTTGCGAAACTCGTCGAGGTCCGATCACATCACGAGCACGCGAACATCGAGGAGGAGTTGCGCCGACTGATCCTCTCCGGTGGTGCACCGCCGGGCACCGTCATTCCCCCGGGTGAGGTTGCCGACGCCTTTCGTGTGAGTCCGATCCCGGTGCGGGAGGCACTCAAGACTCTCGTCGGAGAGGGACTGGTTGTCCACCAGCGTAATTCCGGATATCGGGTGAGTTCGTTGTCGACCGACGAACTCAAGGAGATCTACTTCGTTCGCGGCGTCCTCGAACAGGCCGCGCTCGCCCAGGCCGTCGACCGTGCCTCCGAGGCCGATATCGCAGCCGCACGTGGCTGCCACGAGCAACTGGTGACCGCCACCAAGTGGGGCGACGGCAAGTCGTTTCACGACGTGTCGAGGCAGTTCCACATGTGTCTGACCGCGCCGTGCGCGATGCCACGTTTGTTGTCGATGTTCGAGTCGACGTGGAATCTGACCGAGCCGTTCCAGGTCATGCGCAGCGTGAGCTCGGCCACCCAGGAGCTCCTGAACGACGACCATGCGGCTCTGCTGGACGGATTCACCGCTCGCGACGTCAGCGCCGTACTCGACGTGGCGAATACTCACCACGCTCGCCTGGAGACCGCGATCCTGGAGACCGCGGGCCGTCTCGGCCTTCCACCCGAGTGACGGACGCGCCGCCGATCGGATCAGCGCGCACCCGTCCGACGAACGCGGAGCACCCTGCCGGGGAGTCACTCCGTAATCGTCACCGGCCCAGCAACCTGGCCACCGCATCCGCCGGCAGCTCACCCGACGACACCGGAAACACCCCA
>NZ_JARJDD010000069.1:0-656 GCF_029269935.1 Gordonia sp. N1V | reverse complement strand
GTGAACCGTCCTGGACTGGGTGGAGACCTGGTTTATGCCACCTCCGTCTCAGAGGTGACGCTCTCACGGTAGCGCGTCTCGTATTCGATGGGTGAGCAGTAGCCCAGCGACGAGTGCAGGCGGTCGGTGTTGAACCAGAACACATACGCTGCGGTCTCACGTTCGACCTCGGCGCGGTCGGTCCAGGTGCGACCGGTGTTGATGAGTTCGGTCTTGTAGAGCCCGATTGTCGATTCCATCAGCGCGTTGTCGAGGGCATCGCCAACCGATCCAATGGATCCGGTGATGTCGGCCTCCTGCAATGCCGCGGTAAACGCCAACGACGTATATTGACTCCCGGCGTCGCTGTGGTGCACCAAACCTGTTGCAGTGAAGTCGAATACGGTCCTACGTCGAGTGAACAACGCTTGCTCGACCACACTGGTCACCAACGGCGTGTGCTTGCTGGTCATGACCCGCCACCCGAGGATGCGTCGGGAGAACACATCGACGAGAAACGACACGTACACGAACCCGGCCAACGTCCACACATAGGTGAAGTCGGCCACCCACCACCGATCCGGACGATCCACTATATTCCATTGCCGGGAAACATGATCCGGGAACCGGGGCGCTTTGTCATCGCGGCGGGTGGTAACGGTGCGGTGAGAACCCCG
>NZ_JARJDD010000068.1:0-682 GCF_029269935.1 Gordonia sp. N1V | reverse complement strand
CTAGTGGCGCGAGTTTGAAGTTGTTGGACGGTTGGCTTTTTCTAGGATCTGTTCGGCGGTTTTGGTCCAGACGAATGGGTGGGCTCTGGGGTTCCATCCGTCGATGAACGCGCGGATTTTGGTGTTGAGGTCTGTGACGGAGGTGAACACTCCGCGGCGGATCGCTTGGCGTTCAATGATGCCGAACCAGACCTCGACGAGGTTCATCCAGGAGGCGTGGGTTGGGGTGAAATGCACGATGACTCGGGGATGCTCGGCCAGCCACTTCTTCACGTTGGCATGTTTGTGAGCTGCATAGTTGTCCATCACCAGGTGTAAGTCGACCGGATTACCGGTGTCATCGACGGTGTCGCGGTAGGCCCGTTCGACTTGCTTGAGGAAAGCCAGGAACTCTTGGTGGCGATGCTTGGGCTTGAGTGCGGCGGTGACTTTCCCGGTCGCGATATCGAGGGCGGCGAACAAGGTGGTGGTGCCGTGCCGGTAGTAGTCATAGGAGCGGCGTTCGACCTTGCCCGGTTGCATCGGCAGGATCGGCACCGTCCGATCCAACGCTTGAATCTGGGACTTCTCGTCAACGCAGAGCACGATCGCGTTCTCCGGCGGATTCAAGTACAAGCCGCAAATGTCGGTGACCTTGCCCACCAACTCTGGGTCGGTGGAGAACCGAAACGACTCGGCCTTG
>NZ_JARJDD010000067.1:0-694 GCF_029269935.1 Gordonia sp. N1V | reverse complement strand
ACCACAAGAAGGAACGGCTCTACAACAGACCGGACCGACTATCGGGGACCTGCCAGCCGCACTGACCGCCAACGACGGCCCCGCGGTGACGACCAACCCCACAATGCAGCGACTGAACACGTCGATCGCGAAGGTCACGTACAGTCGCCCGATCGGCAGACGGTGACGGCTCATCGGTAACGATCAAATCCGCTACTGTGTGGTCGATCTGAACCTGCGCTAACGGCCACCGAACCGGTGGTACAACTCCAGTAGCAGACTCCGACGATCGGGCTGCGTCCTGCCCGTCCCGACGGGTCGTAGTCTCCACCGGATCGAATGCCGCGATCCGGTGGACCTCGACGGGGCAGGAAGGCCCTGCTGTCGGCAGGTCCAGGCGATATCACGATGCACCGCAGCGACCGTCCGCCGCTTTCAGGTAAGAAATGCCATCTTGAGCTTCTCCGAGATGACCCGCTCGACTGGTGACGGCAGATGCGTTCGTCCTCGCCCGCCGCTTGATTGTCCCGCAATGGGGTCCGAAACGAGCACGTAGATCTGCCGACGTGATATTTCAAGCTCTGCGGCAGCAGTATCCGCCCGGTTACGGCCGACGTGTAAAGAGCCCCGCCAGGGGACCAACGACCGCAGCCGCCTTCGTTGAGGTTCCCCAGTTTGAGTGGACACCCGAGATAGTGGGGCTGTGGGCCCTGCT
>NZ_JARJDD010000066.1:0-736 GCF_029269935.1 Gordonia sp. N1V | reverse complement strand
CGCCGAGATTTCCAACCGTCCGTCGTCGGTGATGCGGTCGGTGTAGGAGTTGATCTTCTTGTCCTCCGCCGCTGGTAACCCACCCGGCGTCTCGGCCGCCAACTCGTTACCCAACTGCCGCGCGTACAGGTTGATCTCGGCGGGGGTGAATCCGGCGAAATAGCGCGACAAGAGTTTCCGCAGGTATTCACACCGTTGGACGGTGTCCATAGGTTTGGGAGATCGGGTGTCGATGTGCGCCAACCCACGGACGATGGCATCGGTGTGTTCGGAGGAGATGGACCCGTCAGCGGCGTGTGCGAGCAGCAGATCAATGTCGGTGGCGGCCGAGATCCGCACATACCGACTGGCGACCGACGGCGCGAAACCCATGCTGATCAACAATTCTCGTAGTCGGGTGGTCTTATGATCAGCGACGCCCAGCCGGTCCATCTCACCGGTGAGGGTGGTGGCGTGCTGATCAACCAGATTCCGCAACAACAGGACCTGCTTCATCGCACCGAAAGCCTGCGGTCCGGTCATCTCCGGATCCCATTGCAGGTCGCTGAGTTGGGTGACGATGGCGGCGAATAATGCTTCGGCATCAACGGTTTCCGAGTCAAGAGTCGCGGTGGTGGCGATCATGGGCCCCTCCCCAGTGGCTGATCGGTGTGATGGCTCCAGTCTACATCGCCAGTGTGTGGCTCTCCTGACCTTTCTATGGGCGTCCCACCGCATCCCACCGCGTGCCTAACGC
>NZ_JARJDD010000065.1:0-1035 GCF_029269935.1 Gordonia sp. N1V | reverse complement strand
TGTTGAACGACTCGATGAACCCGTTGTTCCACGGCGTGCCGGGTGGAATGTAGGAGATCCCCACCGACCCTGCGCAGAACGCTTGGAGGGCCTCTGAGATGAACTCAGGCCCGTTATCCATGCGCAGCACCAGCGGCGGGCCACCCCAGATCGCGAACACCTTCTCCAACTCCTCGATCAACCGCTCGGCGGTGATCGAGCGGTCCACGATGTTCAGCAGCGACTGCCGGGTGTGCTCATCAACCATCGACGCGATCTTGACCTTCTTACCATCAACGGTCGAATCAAACTGAAAGTCCAATGCCCACACACTTTCGGTGCGTCAGCATCGATAATCGGCACCGAGGACTGCCCGGCGCGTTTGCGTCGCGGCGCACGCCGGACCTGCAATCCCTCTTCCTTCCACAGCCGATGGATCATCTTCTTGTTGATCTCGACCCCCTCGTCGAACCGCAGCCACGCCCAGGCTCGCCGGAATCCGTGGCGGGGATGTGTGCGGGCATAGGTCCGCAACTGTTCGCGCAAGCCGGCGTCCGGATCGGCGGGTGTCTGCGCCAGCGGCAGGCGCCGGTAGGTGGAGCGGGAAAGCCCAACAGCCTTGCACGCCAACCGTTCTGACATACCCATGGTGCTCTTGAGCATGTCGATGGCGGCGCGTTTGGCGGCCGGGCTCAGAATTTTCCCTTCGCCACCTCCCGCAGCGCATCCTTCTCCAACTCCGCCTCGGCCAGCAGCCGCTTGAGCCGGCTGTTCTGCTCACGCAGCTCCTTGAGCTCTTTGGCGGCATCGGCGTCCATGCCGCCGTACTGGCGGCGCCAGTTGTACAACGTGGCCGCCGACACCTCGAGCTCGCCGGCGATCTCCTCACCGGTCTTGCCTTCCGCGGCCAGCTCGTCAGCCCGGCGCAACTTGCGCACGATATCCTCCGCCGAGTGACGCTTGCGTCCTGCCATGTTCCTCATCGTCCCTTCTACGCCCTCACCAGGGCAATCAGGACTCTAAAACAAGCCGGACCGATCTACGGGGGACACGCCA
>NZ_JARJDD010000064.1:0-1101 GCF_029269935.1 Gordonia sp. N1V | reverse complement strand
TGGGCCCTGCTGGAAGGATGTCACTATGTCGAGGACGCGTCGGTCGTTTACGCCTGAGTTCAAGGCGGAGGCTGCTCGTCGGGTGATTGATGGCGGCCGCCCGATCTCTGAGGTCGCTCGTGAGTTGAACGTGCATGAGAATCTGCTGGGCAAATGGGTTCGCGCCGAACGCATTCGCGACGGAGTGATCACCGAGGGGCGGGCAGCTCCGCCCGATGGTGAGCTCAGTGCCGGTGAGCGCGCGGAGTTGGTGCGGTTACGTGCCGAGGCCGCCGAGAAGGACCGCGACATTGCGTTCCTGAAAAAAGTCTCGGCGTACTTTGCGGCACAGCAACACCGGTGAGCTGTTATGAACTCATCGCCGCGGAGTGCGCCGGCCATGACATCACTGCTCTTGTTGTACTGCTGGGGGTTTCACGCTCGGGATACTATGCGTGGGCGGGTCGTCAGCAGCGTGGCGAACTCACCGCACGACAGCAGCGTCGCCGTGATCTCGAAGTCAAGATTGTGGCTCACTGGAAGAGATCGCAACGCACCTACGGCTCCCCGCGGATCACCGCCGACTTGCACGACGAGGGCGTGTCGGTCTCGGAGAATACCGTCGCCAAGATCATGGCCGAGATGGGTATCGAGGGCATCAGCCCCCGCACCTTCAAGGTCAAGACGACCGTGGTCGATCCGACGGCGTCGTTCCCACCCGACCGGGTGGGGCGGGTCTTTGATCAGGGCCGTCTTGATGCTGTCTGGACCTCGGATATCACCTATCTGACCTGCGGTGAGGGGGATGCGTACCTGTGTGCGATCCGCGATGAGCACTCGCGGCGCGTGCTGGGCTGGTCGCTGGCCGATCACATGCGTACTGAGCTCGTCGAGGCCGCCGTGGACGCTGCGGTGGCCACGCGCGGCGGGTCGGTGACGGGCACCATCTTGCACTCGGACAGGGGCAGTCAATTCACCAGCCATGACATGGCACAGGCCTGCACACGCCACGGGTTGCTGCGCTCGATGGGCGAGACCGGCATCTGCTGGGATAACGCCGGCGCAGAGTCGTTGTGGTCGACGGTCAAGCACGAATACTACAAGCGACACGCCTTCACCACT
>NZ_JARJDD010000063.1:0-1142 GCF_029269935.1 Gordonia sp. N1V | reverse complement strand
CTGCGGCGGCGTGGTGTTTGGCGGCGATCACCTTCTTGAGTTCGAGCATCGATACATCGGAGAGGTAGCGGCGGGTGACCTGCCACTCGTCGTGGGCCTCGATCACCACCGCGGTCGACAGCCGTAGAAACGCCGCCGGGTTCGGGAAGATCTCCACGACATCAGCGCGGCGTTTAATTTCCTTGTTCAACCGTTCGATCGGGTTGTTCGACCAGATCTTTTGCCAGTGCGCCTTCGGGAACGCGGTGAACGCCAACACATCAGCTTTGGCTTCCCGCATCATCGCCGCCACTTTCGGGAACGACGCTTCCAGCGTGTCGGCCACCTGGTCCCACTGGGCGTGGATGTCGTCGGGTTCGGTGTGGGCGAAGATCGTCTTGACCGCCGCGGTCACCACCGGGGCCTGTTTCGCCGAGACCGCCCCGTGCAGGTTACGCATGAAATGCACCCGGCATCGCTGCCAAGTGACGTTGCTGAACTGCTGCGCCACAGCAGCTTTCAACCCTGCATGGGCATCAGAGGTGACCAACTGCACCCCCGCCAGACCACGCGCTTTCAGCGACGCGAAGAACTCCCGCCAGAACTCGAACGACTCCGAGTCGCCGACTGCGGTACCGAGTACCTCCCGCGAGCCATCCATCGACACTCCGGTGGCCACCACGAGCGCCTGAGAGACCACGTGCGCACCGACCCGAACCTTGCAGTAGGTCGCATCAGCAAACACGTACGGAAACGTGGTGTGGGCCAGTGAGCGTTCCCGGAAGCGGGTGATCTCGGTATCGAGACCACCACAGATGCGCGAGACCTCCGATTTCGAGATCCCGGTATCGACGCCGAGGGCGGTGACCAGGTCATCGACGTTGCGCGTGGAGACCCCATGCACGTAGGCCTCCATGATCACCGCATGCAACGCCTTGTCGATACGGCGGCGCCGTTCCAACAACACCGGAAAGAACGAGCCCGACCGCAGCTTGGGGATCTTCACCGACACATCCCCGGCCGGGGTCGATACCGTCTTGGCCCGGTGCCCGTTGCGGTGCACCGTGCGCTCTGCAGACCGCTCGTAGCGGCCGGCACCGATCTTTTCGGTGGCCTCGGCCTCGATCAACGCCTGCAGTCCGGCACGGACCAGCTCAGCGAAC
>NZ_JARJDD010000062.1:0-1300 GCF_029269935.1 Gordonia sp. N1V | reverse complement strand
TGGGGTTGACCCCGTTTCCCGGACATCTTGATGGCCAGTGTGAGGCTGGCGGGAGAGGATGCAGTGATGGGAGCGAAGCGGAAGAGTTACACGCCGAAGTATCGGCGTGAGGCTGCGCATTTGGTGATCGATACTGGTCGCACGATCGCGGAGGTCGCGCGGGAGATCGGTGTGGGTGAGCAGTTGCTGGGTCGGTGGGTGGCCATTGAGCGGTCGCGGATGGATGATCCTCCGCCGGCGGTCGATGCCGATGAGCGTGCCGAGTTGGAGCGTCTGCGTCGGGAGGTTGCCGAGTTGCGGATGGATCGGGATTTCTTAAAAAAAGCGGCAGCCTTCTTCGCGGCGGAGAATTCGCAGCAGAACAAGCGTACGAGATAATCGACGCGGAGAAGGCCACCTTCCCTGTTGTTCGTGGCGTTGAATTGTTGGGGGTGTCGCGGTCGGGTTTTTATGAATGGCGTGAGCGGCAGGAGGCTGGGCCGTCGGTACGTCAGGTACGGCTGCGGGAGTTGGTGGAAAAGATTGTGCGATTCCATGAGGAGTCGGATCAGGTGTACGGTGCGCCGCGGATCACCGCCGATCTGCGGGATTCCGGCGAGGTGGTGTCTGTGAAGACTGTGGCTAAGTTGATGCGTTCCAACGGTATTGCCGGTATCAGTCCGCGTCCGTGGACTCCTGTGACGACGATCGCGGATCAGAATCCGCATGCGATCCCGGATCTTGTGGGTCGTGAGTTCGATCGCGGAGTGTTGAATACGGTGTGGACGTCTGATATCACGTATTTGCGTACAACGAGTGATGGTTGGTTGTATTTGTGTGCGGTGCGGGATGGGTGTTCGCGTCGGGTACTTGGCTACGCATTCTCTGATACTCTGCACACTGATATCGTGGACACGGCGTTACGGAATGCGGTGATGTTTCGGGAGCCGGAGACCGGGTCGACCGATCAGGTCATTTTCCATGCCGACAGGGGCTGTCAGTACACCTCTGAGCAGATGGCGCAGGTCGCTGACGACCTGAAAGTGCGGCTCTCGGTGGGCAGGACCGGGGTGTGTTGGGACAACGCTCAGCAGGAAAGTTTCTGGTCGACGTTGAAGACCGAGTTCTACGATCGGCGGGAGTTCGACACTCACCTGGAGGCCATCGTCGCGGTGTCCCGCTGGATCGATCAGGTGTACAACCGCAGGAGACGACACAGCTCGCTGGGCTACCTTGACCCGGTGACATTCGAACGCAACATGATTGACCAGGCGGCTACCGAAGCCGCTTAACCGATGTCCGGCAAACGGGGGTAACCACA
>NZ_JARJDD010000061.1:0-1379 GCF_029269935.1 Gordonia sp. N1V | reverse complement strand
GGCTCTCCTGACCTTTCTATGGGCGTCCCACCGCATCCCACCGCGTGCCTAACGCGCGCAACGCCCTGTCTCCCTTAATATTTGGTTTGCGAAGACTCAAACAAAAGGAGCAAGGCGTTGCGCACCGCTACTGTACTGCAGAAGTTGCTGGGAGTCGAGAAATTGATCGTTCTCGATACCGAGTTCGTCGAGGACGGCGATGAGTCGTCCGTCGTGGTGTCGGTGCGCGCCCACGACCGCGCGCGATCTCGCTGTCCGAAATGCCACAAGCGTTGTCCTGGATATGATCACAGTGATCAGCCGCGGCGATGGCGGCACGTTGATATGGGCGGATGGCGCTGCTATCTGCAAGCGGAGGTCGGGCGGATCCAATGTCGAGAGCATGGCGTGCTGACCGAAGAGGTGCCATGGGCCAGGCCTGGCGCAAAGGTCACCAGAGCCTTTGATGACACCGCTGCATGGTTGGCCGCGCACAGTCCGGTCACGGCGGTCTGTGAGTACCTACGAGTGTCGTGGCGGACCGTCAACCGGATCGTCGAACGTGTCGTTGCCGATCACGTAGGGTCGGTAGATCGACTGAACAATCTGCGGCGCATCGGAATTGATGAAATCGCTTACCGCAAAGGACGACGTTTCCTGACTGTCATCGTCGATCACGACACCGGCCGGCTGGTCTGGGCGCGCGAGGGCGCCACCAAAGAGACGTTGCACGCCTTCTTTGATGAACTCGGCGAGCAGCGCAGCGCAGCACTGACCCACATCAGCGCCGACGCCGGCAAGTACATCGCCGCGGTCATCGCTGAACGATCACCAGAGTCGATCTGGTGCATGGACCCGTTCCATGTAGTCCAGTGGGTGACAAGGGCATTGGACCGGTGTCGGTCACGAGTGATGAATCGGATCGTCGGCCTGAGCGAGGCCGACCGCAAGCACCTACGCTGGGCGTTGCTGAAGAACCCAGAGAATCTGACTCGCGCGCAACAGCGTGCACGCAAGAAGGTCGTCAAACACGCAAACAACGAACTCGCTCGTGCCTATCGGCTCAAGGAACAGATGCGATACCTGTTCTACGGCAACCATAACGATCCCTGGGCGGCGATCGGCCGGTGGATCAGTGCTGCCAGACGTAGTGAGATTCCGGAGATGCGGACGCTGGCCGACAGTGTCGAGGCCCAAAGGACACAGATCCACAACTCGATCGTATGTGGAATGTCCAACGCCCGAGTAGAAGCCACCAACACACACCTTCGCGCACTCACGAAGCGTTCGTACGGATTTCACTCACCCGAAGCCCTCATCGCCATGTCCACACTCACCCGCGGAGGCGCGTGTCCTGCTCTCCCGCAAAGAAATTGACCCACTCAATAGTCAGTAGAGCC
>NZ_JARJDD010000060.1:0-1380 GCF_029269935.1 Gordonia sp. N1V | reverse complement strand
GGGACGTTCCTATAACGTGTCAAGGGGTGTGGGAGGCGTTTTTTGTGGTGTGGTCGAGGTCTTTGAGATCGGCTTTGAGGGCGTAGAACAGTTCGCGGGCGACGAGGCGTTTCATGGCGCGGATGATGTCTTTATCGGCCATTCCCTGGGCGCGTCGTTTTTCTCGGTAGGTGAGTGCTTTCTCGTGTTTACGTAGCCGGCCGATGACCACGAGGTGGACCGCGGAGTTGGCGTGGCGGTCCCCACCGCGGTGCAGCCGCATCCGGCTGGTCTTCCCCGAGGACGCGGGGATCGGCGCGATCCCGGCCAGCCGTGCGAACTGCGCGTCGCTACGGATACGGTCCGGGCATTGCCCGACGGTCACCAACAACTGTGCGGCGATCATCGGACCGACCTGGGGGCGGGCCCGCAACCGCGGCGCGGCCCGGCGGGTCAGCGTGTTGAGTTGGGTGTCGTAGGCCTTGATCTCGCTATCGAGATCCCGGACCCGTCCGGCGATTCCTCGTAACGCGAGTTTCGCACCCTGTACCGGGTCTCCCGCTTCGGCGCGGTTGGGTCGCCACGACCAGATGACCGCCACCATTTTCCGGGTCGTCAACCCCGCCAGCTTCTCCCGTAACACCGGTGCGGTGATCACCAGATCCCGGATCTGATTCAACGCCACACTCCGTGCTTTGACCGCCGAAGCCCTTGCCGTGGACAGCATTCGGATCGACTCGACAATCCCGGAGTGATCCTTCGGGGTGATATCGGCGCGCCCGGTGCGCGCCGCCTGCGCCGCGGTGTAGGCATCAACCGGATCGGATTTACCGACCGTGGCCCGCACCGTCGGATCCGGGCGGTTGAGTTCTTTGACGGTGTAGCCGTGCTCGCGCAGCACCGTGGTCAACCCCAACCCGTAACTACCGGTCTGTTCCACCGCGACCTGATGCACCCACCACTGGGCCAACCACTCCAGCATCGCCTCGTTCCCGGCCCGATCGGTACCGAACTCGGCGTCGGTGATCTGCCGGCCGTCCTCGTCGACGATCCCGGCATGGTGGGTGTCTTTGTGGGTATCGACCCCGGCATACACCGGTTGCGTCGACACCCCGTCTGCAGTCATGCTCGACATTGCGGTTCTTGTCTCCTTCACTTCGGTGGAGGATGACTACGCCGGGTGAGGCAGACAGGACGGTGAAGAGTCGGACCAACCGCAGCCGACAGGTTCCTATGAAGTCATAACCTCACCCGGCCCGGTCATCACGAATCCAGGTGTATGTTCGGGCTTCACCGAATGCCGACAGGTCCCACGTGAAGACACCCAATTCGAGGTCAGTCTCGAGGTAAGTCAGAACACCCGGTCAAGCCCTACCTACATTCTCACCGTCTCGAGGCTCG